>CAZVEG010000004.1:1784-76914 GCA_964625625.1 uncultured Leptospirales bacterium
ATGACACGACCGCGTCATTGGTCAGGTTCGATTTTTTTCGGCACGGGCGAATTAATTTGACAAAAAAAAGACCCCTTAATTAGAGTTGTCACTGGCATCGCGTTTTATGTCGCACCGCCGACCGCGGACGGCGTCCCAGCGGTTGCATCTTCCGAAGGTTTTTATGATTCTATAAAAACGGGTGGTATCATGGGCAAGGATCTGGAAAAGGATTACGACGATGAGGTATACGAGGACGAGTATTACGAGGAGCATTTCGAAGAGGAAGAACTCATCGGCGAGGACGAGGTAGTCGATGCCGTGGAAGTTGACGAGGATGAAGATGATGAGCTCGAGGAGGGTGCCGAACTCGACGAGGGCGATGAATGGGAAGATAAAAAGAACACCCGCAAGGTGGAGGTGAGCTACGCCTGCGAGGATTGCGATTACCGCTGGGAAGACGTCATAATCAAAAAGAAGAACCGGCTAGAGGACGACGAGGAACTGGAAGTCATCTGCCCCATGTGCGGCTCCACCAATATCACCCAGATATGAGCCGGCGGGTAATACGGATACGGGGAGCTCGCGAGCACAATCTCAAGAACATCTCAATCGACATCCCGAGAGACGCACTGGTGGTCATCACCGGGCTCTCGGGTTCGGGTAAATCGTCGCTCGCCTTCGACACCATCTACGCCGAGGGCCAGCGCCGCTACGTGGAGTCGCTTTCCGCGTACGCGCGCCAGTTTCTGGGGGTGATGGAAAAGCCCGACGTCGACCTCATCGACGGCCTGTCGCCCGCAATCTCGATCGAACAGAAAACGACCCACCGCAACCCCCGCTCGACCGTGGGCACGGTCACCGAAATATACGATTACCTGCGGCTCCTCTACGCGCGCGTGGGCGTTCCCCACTGCCACAGGTGCGGGAAGCGCATCGCCTCGCAGTCGGTCGACCAGATCGTCGAATCGCTCATGACGCTCGACCAGGGAACGAAGCTCCAGATCCTCGCGCCGGTCGTGAGGGGGCGAAAGGGCGAGCACGAGGACCACTTCGCCTCCGCGCGCAAGAACGGTTTCGCGCGCGTGCGGGTGAACGGCGAGACGAAGGGGCTCGACGAGGAGATAAAGCTCGAGAAGAACAGGAAGCACAACATAGAGATCGTCGTCGACCGCATCGTGATAAAGGAAGGGGTGCGCCCGCGCGTGGCCGATTCAGTCGAAACCGCCATAGACCTCGCCGGGGGCCTGGTTATCGCGGATATCGACGGGGAAGACCGTCTTTACTCCACGAGTCTCTCGTGTCCCGACTGCGGTGTTTCGATACCGGAGCTGTCCCCGCGCATGTTCTCTTTCAACAGCCCCTACGGAGCCTGTCCGAAGTGCAGCGGACTGGGTTTCATCATGCAGTTCGATCCGGAATTCATCGTCTCCGATCCCGATAAATCGCTCTACGACGGCGTGCTGGAGGTGTGGGGCAAGACCACCAGCTACTGGTACCGCGAACAGATAGAGACGCTCGAGAAAAACCTCAAATTCGACGCGCGCACGCCGTGGAAGAAGCTCCCGAAGAAGATAAAGGACGTCATTCTGTTCGGCTCGGGACCGGTCAAAATAGATTACGACATCAAGCGCTACGACGCCGAGTACAAGTTTTCGCGATCGTTCGAGGGGGTGATTCCCAACCTCGAGCGTCGCTACCGCGAGACCAAGTCCGAGGAGATGCGCGAGTGGATGGAGAAGTTCATGTCCAACCGCGTGTGCGACGAGTGCGACGGGAAGCGCCTGCGGATCGAAAGCCTCTTCGTAAGGGTCGCCGGCAGGCCGATAGACGAGATCGCGTCCATGTCGATACGCGCGGCGCGCGATTTCTTCGAGAACATCGAGCTCGGCGAAACGGAAGCGAGGATCGCCGTGCAGGTGCTCAAGGAGATCCGCAAGCGGCTGGGTTTCCTGATCGACGTCGGAATCGACTACCTCACGCTCGACAGGGCCGCGGGCACGCTTTCGGGGGGCGAGGCGCAGCGCATAAGGCTCGCCACGCAGATCGGTTCGAGCCTGATGGGTGTGCTCTACATCCTGGATGAGCCGAGCATCGGGCTGCACCAGCGCGACAACCAGCGCCTGCTCACCACCCTGAAGTTCCTGCGCGATATCGGCAATACCGTAATCGTCGTGGAGCACGACGAGGAGACCATCCGCGAGGCAGACTACGTAGTGGACCTGGGGCCGGGCGCGGGCCTGGACGGCGGGTATGTGGTCGCCGAGGGTACGCCGGCCGAGATCGAGGCGAACGGGAAGTCCCTTACCGGGCTGTATCTTTCCGGCAGGGAACTCATTCCGTTGCCGGCGAAACGAAGGGAACCGCGCGGCTTCATCGAGATCAGGGGCGCGCGCGAGAACAATCTCAGGAAAATCGACGTCGCCTTTCCGCTGGGGGTGTTCTCGTGCGTCACCGGTGTCTCGGGCTCGGGTAAATCGACGCTCGTCATAGAAATACTGTACCGGGCCCTGTCCTCGCTGGTGATGAATTCGAAGGAACACCCGGGGGCCTTCGATAAAATAACGGGCGTCGAGCAGATCGACAAGGTTATCGATATCGACCAGTCGCCGATCGGGCGCACCCCGCGCTCGAACCCGGCGACCTACACGGGCCTTTTTACGCCCATCCGGGACCTCTTCACCCAGCTTCCCGAATCGAAAGTTCGCGGCTACCGCCCGGGCCGCTTCTCATTCAACGTCCCCGGCGGCCGCTGCGAGGCCTGCGAGGGCGACGGCATCAAGCGCATCGAGATGCACTTCCTTCCCGACGTTTACGTCACCTGCGAGGTCTGCAAGGGCAAGCGCTACAACCACGAGACGCTCGAGGTGCGCTACAAGGGCAAAAACATCTTCGAGGTTCTCGACATGACGGTGGAGGAGGCCCTCTCGTTCTTCGAGAACATCCCGGCCGTCCGCGCGAAGCTCGAAACGCTCAACCGGGTGGGGCTGGGCTACATCAAGCTGGGGCAGCCCGCCACGACCCTTTCGGGCGGTGAGGCCCAGCGCGTTAAGCTCTCCACCGAGCTTTCCCGCCGCGCGACCGGCAGGACCGTCTATATCCTCGATGAGCCGACGACCGGTCTGCATTTTGACGACATCCGCAAGCTCCTCGAGGTGCTCTCGTCGCTCGTCGAGCGGGGCAATACGGTGATCGTCATCGAGCACAACCTCGACGTGATCAAGAACGCCGACTGGGTCCTCGACCTGGGCCCCGAGGGGGGCGACGGCGGTGGCCTTATCGTGGCCAGCGGCAGCCCGGAGGAGATCGCGGCGGCAAAGGGCTCGTACACCGGTAAATACCTTAAATCTGTCTTGAAAAAAAAGTGACATAAGACGATAATGGGAAGGAGGGATGACCACATGAATATCTTTCCGGACTTCATATCATGAAAAAACCTTCCGGGCGGTGCGCGGTGACGCTCCTTACCGCGGCGTTTATATCCGTTATGCTCGTTCTTCCGGTTGCGCCCGTCGGGGCGCAGTCCCGCGATCTGGTCAGGTTCGAAAAAGCCAAGGAGCAGTTCCGCCAGGGTATGGTCCATTTCAACAACATGCGCTACCTGGCGTCGGTCGAGTTCTTCCGCAAGGCGCTCGTCATCCATCCCGATTACTACACGGCGCGCGAGTATCTGGCCCGTTCGTACCGTCTGGCGGGATTCACCGACGAGGCGCTCAACGAGTGGGAAATCCTCTCCGACGAGGCGCCCGATAACGCGCTGGTCCGCTCGAAGATAGACGCGATCCGTTTCCGCGAAGGCGGGCTCTTCGCCCCGGGCCGCACCGGCGAGTTCGTGCTGGCCGACGAATACGTTTCCGCCGATCTCAAGCGCTTCCGCTTTCCCCATCCCGTCGACGTGGCCGTGGACACCGGCAGGAACGCCTACATCACCTCGTTCTCCTCGGGCAAGCTGGTGAAGATCGATCCCAACAGGCAGGGGATCGACGTGTTCGCGCCCGCGCTGGACAGCAAACTCTATGGAATCGATTACTTCGGGGGGCGGCTCGCCGTCACCGATTTCGGGCGCGATTGCGTGTACCTCATGAACGAGGGCATGAAGATACTCAAGACCTTCGGCTCGAGCGGCAACGGCGAGGGTCTGTTCCACGGGCCGCAGGGCGTGTGCTTCGATTCGCGGGGAAACATCTACGTGGTCGATTCGGGCAATCATCGCGTGCAGAAATTCGACGATAACGGGACGTTCATCCTGTCGTTCGGCAGGCAGGGCTCGTACGAGGGAGAGCTTAACAAGCCCTCCGACTGCGCCGCGGACAGGGAGCGGGTGTATGTCGCCGATACGGGCAACAACCGCGTGGCCGTTTTCGACGATTCTGGTAATTTCCTGAACAACCTTTCGATCGAGGGCTCGGAAAGGCCTCGTGGGATCACGCTCAACAACTCCTCGCTTATCGTCGCCGACGAGAAGCGGGGGCTGCTCTTTTATGATCCGGCCGGCGGTAACGCGGCGCGTTTCGCCTCGTGGGAGGACGGCAAACGAAGTTTCAGGCGCCCCTACGCCGGGCTCGTTGACCGCGACGGATTTCTTTACTGCCTGGATTACCTGCAGGAACGGCTTTTCATATTCTCCCCGCTCGAGCGCCGGTATTCCAATTACGACATCGAGATCGCGTCGATCGACGTGAAAAAGTTCCCGGCGGTGGCGCTGTACCTCAACGTGCGCGACCGCGGCGGCAAGCCACTGTACGGGCTCACGCGCGACAACTTTTCCGTAACCGAGGACGGCGCGCGCCCGTCCGGCATTTACGTCGATTACCTGAAAGACAGATTGCCCTCGGCCTCAATGGTGCTGTGCGTTGACCGCTCCCGCGGAATGAGCGGGTATCACGGCGACATCCCCTGGGTAGCCGAGTTCGTTTTAAAGAAGATGCGCAAGGACGATTCGCTCAAGGTTGCGGGCTTCAACGACGATTACCGCACCGAAAACGATTTCGACTGGAGCCGCAGGAGGGCCCTCAGGGCGTTGAAGACGCGCGTTTACGGCGAGGGCAAAGACATTGGCAAGGCGCTGTATAACGCGCTGGCCGACGCGGCGCCCAGGATAAACCGCCGCGGGGTCATCCTGCTCACCGACGGCATCGTCGCCGAGGATTCGTTCGTCCGGTACTCGGAAAAAATCGTCATCGACTACGCGAACAGCCATCACATCCCGGTTTACATCGTATGCCTCAAGGAGAAGAATCCGACACTGGAGCGCATCGCCGTCGCGACAGGTGGCGCCGTCTTCACCGCCCGTGAGATGGACGGGTTGCGAAGCATTTACGACCGCATACGAAACGGCGAGGAGTACCGTTACGTCCTCGTCTATTCCACCTTCAAGTCGCCGACGCTGAAGGGCTGGTGGTCGGACATTCGCATCGAGGTCAACTATCGCAAACAGAAGGGCACGGAATGGGGCGGGTATTTCGTTCCCTGAGTCCATCCCGGCCGTACGCTCCGGTACATTTCGCGCGATTTTCCGACAACGATGGTTCAACAATGACACAACGGATGGTCACCGCACGATGAAATCATTCATACGGCTTTTTTTCCTGGCGGTTATGCTTTTCCCGATCGCCTCCGGCGCCGGGGAATACCAGAAGGATGTGGATTACTTTCGCGCGAAGATCGAGAAGATAGAGAAGACCCGCAAAACCGCACAGGGGCAGCCATATCTCGAAACCGTTTTTTCGCTTCGCCTGCTCTCGGGGCCGGAAAAGGGCTCGATTAAAACGGTCACGTTCAAGGGTGATGAAAACGTACCGGAGTACGTGAAGTACCGCGAGGGGGACACGATTTTCATCGGTCAGAACACGATCATCACGGAGGACGGAAGCGACCGGTATCTTTCCATGCACGATATCGATAATACCTTCGGTCTCGTTACGCTCGCGGCGATCTTTCTCGTGGCGCTGTTTCTGGTCGGAAGAGGCAGGGGGATGCTGTCGCTCTTCGGGCTTGCGTTCACGGTGCTGCTCGTCTTCTTCGTCTTCATCCCCTTCACGCTCAAGGGCTACCCGCCGCTTCTTTCGGTCCTGCTGGTATCGATCGCCGCCATCGGCGTCACCATTCCGCTCATAACGGGCCTGGGCAAAAAAACGCTTACGGCGATCGCCGGAGCTTCGGCCGGGGTGTTCGTTTCGATGGCCTTCAGCGTCGCGTTCGGATGGACGATGCATCTTTCCGGAATCGTCACCGACGAGCTCCTCACGCTTTTCTACACCACCAGCACGAACATAAACCTGCGCGACATCGCGCTTTCGGGAATGATCCTCTCGGCGCTCGGGGCGGTGATGGATGTGTCCGTTTCGATTTCGTCGGCGGTCAACGAGTTCTACGTGGTGCATCCCGGCGTCGATTCGCGCACGGCGTTCCGCTCCGCGCTCGAGGTCGGGCGCGACAACCTGGGGTCGATGGTTAACACGCTCATCATGGCCTACGTGGGGGGAGCGCTGTCCCTCATACTGATCATCTACCTGCGTTTCGATTCCCGGATGCCGATGTCGATGATCTTTTCGCACAACGAGATCCTCGTGGAGGTGTTGCGCTCGTTCGTGGGATGTATGGGAATGCTGGTTTCCGTGCCGGTGACCGCCGCGGTGGGAGTGTGGCTGAATCGCGGCCGCCGCGAGACGTCGTGATACCTACAGGCCGTTAAAAAATTCCTTCAGCCATCGGACGGACTTTTCGAACTGCGCCGCGCCGCCGGCGTCGTTGCCGTCGTCGGGATAGACCTCGATGGTCTTTTCGCATTTGAAGTGGTTGAAGAGCGCGAAGACGCACTGCGGCGGCGAGATGGTGTCCTTGAACCCCACGGTGAAGAGCGCCGGGCCAGCCACACGGTCGGCGAAATTGATGGTGTCGAAGTAGGAAAGGTTTTTCTTGATGAGCTTTTTCTTCGTCTTCTGAAGCGAGAGGTATTCGTTTATTTCGGCGGTGGCCTCGCTCGTCGAGACGTTCTGGCTTTCGGGCAGGTACGCGAACGAGGGCGTGTCGAGCACGAGCGCTGTCGGCCGGCTCGAGTTGGCCGCGGCGAAGACGGCGGCCGCCCCGCCGAGGCCCTTTCCAATGAAGCCTATGGCGCTGCAGTCGAGGCGGTCATTGAGCCTGAGAACGTCAATGGCCCGGTAGGCGTCGAGGTACACCCCCCGCATATAATAGCCGGCCGTGTCGCCGATCGAGTCCGCCATGTAGCCGGGGCTTTTCTCGGGTTCGCCCGTGCGCTCATCGCCGTGTCCCCGAAGGCGCAGGAAGAGGTAGGCGATTGTTTCGTCGAGCGGGTAACCCGCGTACGGATCAGGGCGGTTGTAATCGTGGATGATGATGACGGCCCTGGACTTCCGGGCGCCCGCGGGGATGAGCAGGCTTCCGGTGACCGACGAACGAAACATCCCACGGAATGTAACCTCGAACCGGTTGAAGGGCGAGCGGGCGGTATTGACGGGCGTGAACGAGGGCTCTATAGGGATTTTCTTGAGCTCCGCGAGCGAGTTTTTCCAGAAGGCGTCGAAGTCTTCCTCGCGGTCGAAGGGAGGAAGATGCAGAAAAAAGCGGTCGAAATCGCCGGTAACGGGCATCGCCTCTTGCCCCGTCAGTTGGAAAGCTTGTACATAAAGTAGTAATTATAGCTGAACAGTACATAGATGACCGTTATGACGGCGGTCGATATGACGAGAAGGGAGATGAGCATTCCCGCGAACCGGAATGGACGGAGGCTCATGTATTTCGCTATCTCGGCGCCGGTATGCCCGTCCCTGCGGAGCGCGTATATCCCGCGAACGAAAAGAAAGATGAGCGTGCCGGCAAGGCCGATGCGGATCATCCAGACGACGATGACGTTAAACACGGGTTTGTCCCTGACCGCGAGCAGGGCGACCGGGTATACGATGACATCCATGAGAACCGCGGAGACGAATGCCGAGGCGAGGATGAAGAGACACAGCGTCCCCACTGCCCTCAACCTGTCGATGATGCGGCTTTTCTCGAAAGGGGTTCTGCCGTGCATAACCTGTAACCGGAATCTATTTTTCGGAGGATTCTTCCGGAGCGGGTTCTTCGCGTCCGGGCTTCCGCTCACTGTCCGGGGTCTTCCCGCCGTCGTCGGAGCCGATACCCATCTCCTCGAGCGCTTCGCGCGCCGCCTTCTGCACCGCCGGACTCGGGTCATAGTCGCGTTTGTATTTCAAAATGTCAATAGTTCTTTGGTCCTTCATGTCCCGTAGGAGCCGTACGGCGCGAAGGCGTACCATCGAGTTGTCGCTTTTCAGCGCGTCGACGAGACGGGGATAGGCCTTCTCGTCGCCGAGTTTCGCCAGCGCGGCAACGCAGTAGATATACAGGGTGTAGTGTTCCTTGCGTTTTTTGAATGGATACGACTCGATGACCGCGATCACCGCGTCGATTTCCCCGGTCTTGTCCTTCGCGCCGAGGCGGGCCAGGGCGTTGGCGGCATACCCGCGCACGTCTTTGTCCTCATCCTCGTCTTTGAGGAGCTCGACCAGGAAGTCCTTCGGCGCCGCCGATCCGAGTTTTCCCATGAACATGGTGAGCGAACCGCGGATGGAGCGGGTCGTCCTGGTATCCTTGATCGCCGTCTTCGCGAATTCGGCGAGCTCCCCCGCCTCGAATTCGCCCATCGCGTTAATCAGGCTTTCGGTCAGGTTCGAGTCCTTCGAAAGGTCGCTCTTCCTCAGCTTTTCGGCGAGAACGCTCCGTGCGGGCCCGTGCCTGAGGTTTTTAAGCGAATTGATCGCGGCGATCTGCACGTCCTCGGAATCGTCGCCGAGCGCTTCCATCATGGCCGGCGCGGCCGTGCTGTTTTTAAGGTCACCCGCGACGGTGATGGCCTTTGCCTTCACCTCGGGGTCGGCCTCGTTCCTGATAACATCGGCGAGCCTGTCGCCGAGGCGGCGCTTCAGGCCCTCATCCCTGATGCCGAGTATCATGTTGATCGCCTCGCGCCGGTCCTTGTTGATGCCGAACCGGATGGTTTTTTCGATCCATTCCGCCCGTTTTTTCTCGTTCTCGGCCTGTTTCTCCTTCTGCTTGCGTTCCTTCTCCTCGGCCGATTCCGCGGTTTTCACCGCTTTCTTCGGCGCGGAGGGGGCTTTCGCGTCTTTCGCCTGGGCGGAAAGGTGCATGGGCGCGGCAAGCACGGCGGAGAGGGCCGCGGCCGTTAGCATAAATCTGAAAGGTGCTTTCATCGGTTCCTCCCGGTACGGACGAACTGTACATCGAAGGCCCGGTGCGGCGCAAGAACAATAGCGGGTCCCGGACGGTGTAACAAAGCGCCGCCCCGGAGCACAGATTCAGCGTACGTTCGCAGGGCGGGCCATCGGGGAGCGGCGTTCCGGCCCCCGGTATCATTATCGGCCGTTTGCCCGCGGAATGGGAATCGATAAAGCCCGATCCGGCGACCTGCCCGACCGGGTCATTATTACTTGACACGGTCTGTTTTTATACGTACCATTTTTCCTGAAGGCGGATGCGCGCCGCCGGCCGGGTGAATCCCGCTCCACCCGCGATCGATCCGCTTGTATGCGGGGAAGCACCGCCGGTTTAACGGGGATAGATGCCATGAGAAAGATTATCGTACATATTGCGCCGCTTTTATTCTTCGCGGCATTCGCCGCTCCCTCGTTCGCGGCGGACCGTTACGCGCTCATAAAGCTCGAAGGTTCGGTCAACCCGATCGTCAGCGAGCATGTGATAAAATCGATCGACAGGGCCAACAAAGAAAAAGTGCGCCTGATCATTCTGCAGATGGATACGCCGGGCGGACTGATGGGCTCCATGCGCGAGATCATCAAGTCCATCCTTTCCTCCGACGCGCCGGTGGTGGTGTTCACCGCGCCCAAGGGAGCGCAGGCGGCCTCGGCGGGCGGATACATCATGCTCGCCGCGCATATCGCCGCCATGGCGCCCGGCACGGAGATAGGAGCCATGCACCCGGTGAGCCCGTTTCTCAACTTCGGGCAGAAGGACGAGCAGGGCAACGCGGCCGAGGGCATAATGGAAAAGAAGGTGCTCAACGACACCATCGCCTACGGCAAGAGCCTCGCCCAGAAACGGAAACGAAACGTCGACTGGACCGTGCGCGCCATCCGCGACGCCATTTCGAGCACCTACCTCGAGGCCTATAAACTCGGCATCGTGGACATCATCGCCGAGGACGTGGACGACCTGCTTCGTAAGCTCAACGGCCGGAGGGTGGACGTCAACGGGACCATGCTGACGCTTTCGACGGCGAACCTGTCGGAGCTTTCGTTCGAGATGGACTGGAAGGAACGGATGCTCAATTTCTTCGCCGATCCCCAGATGGTATTCCTGCTGTTCATCATCGCCGTGGCCGGCATCGGCATGGAGTTCAAGAGCCCGGGGCTTATCGTGCCCGGTGTTATCGGCGCGGTGGCGCTGTTTCTCTTCCTCATGGCGGTGCGGGTGCTTCCCATCAACCTGGCGGGGCTTGCGCTCATCATACTGGCGATCGTGCTTTTCATACTGGAGCTTAAAATAGCGAGCTACGGCCTTCTTACCGTGGGAGGGATTGTCTCCTTCATTTTCGGTTCGATGATCCTCTTCGATTCGCCCCTGCCGGGGGGGCAGATTCCCCTGCGTTCGATAATCTCCGTCGTCGTCTTTCTGCTCGCCTTCTTCTTTATCGTCGTCCGGTCGGTCGTTCTGGCGCACAAAGGCCAGGTCACCACGGGCATGCAGGGACTGGTCGGCGAGACGGGTATGGCGATCAGGGATTTCGACGGGAACGGCAAGGTGTTCGTCCACGGTGAAATATGGAACGCGTCCTCCGAGGACGCCATCAAACGCGACGACAGGATAACGGTGACCGGCTCGAAGGGCATGACGCTCTTCGTGAAGAAATCCTGAGGCGCGACCGTCCGGGAGTGAAGAGCGCGCGGAGCGTCGTTTGAGCTTCCGGGCGCCGACGTGATACTATTCCACAACACACAGGAGGTGTACGATGTTTGAGGTGTTTCCCACATTGTTGATCCTTGCGGTGCTCTTCGTCATCGCTTCGATTAAAATCATCAAGGAATACGAGCGTGCCGTGGTGTTCCGTCTCGGAAGGCTGTTGAAGAGCCACAAGGGCCCCGGAATCATCATCATCATCCCGTTTATCGATAAGTGGGTGCGGGTGAGCCTGCGCCTGGTGGCGATGGACGTACCGCCCCAGGACGTCATAACCAGGGACAATGTCTCGGTGAAGGTGAACGCCGTGCTGTATTTCCGGGTGGTCGACCCCAACAAGGCGGTTACCGAGGTGGAGGACTTCATGTACGCGACCTCGCAGCTCGCGCAGACGACCCTTCGCAGCATCCTGGGTATGAACGAGCTCGACGACCTGCTCAGCGACCGCGAGCGCATCAACACCGAGCTTCAGAACGTGCTCGACACGCACACCGATCCGTGGGGCATCAAGGTTACCGCGGTCGAGGTGAAGCACGTCGACCTTCCGCAGGAGATGCAGCGCGCCATGGCCAAGCAGGCCGAGGCCGAGCGCGAGCGCCGCGCGAAGGTCATCAACGCAGAGGGCGAGGCCCAGGCGGCGGCGAAGCTCATCGAGGCGGCCACGCTCATGGAGGCGCACCCGATTGCGCTGCAGCTTCGCTATCTGCAGACGCTCCGGGAAGTGGCCACCGAGAACAACTCGACCACGCTCTTCCCGATCCCGCTTGATGTCATTTCGCATTTCATGAAGAAGTAGGTTGCGCGATATCCCGGGCGCCCGTTCGGCGCCCGGGTGTCCGGAAGTGTGGCGTGTACATGCTGAAGGCGCGGTGTGACGTGGCGTGACGTGGCGCGATTTCGGAATCGCGCTTTCACGTGTGTAGAGGGCTTTCATGCATGTATGGGTCTTTCGCCGGTGTGGAGGGCTTTCCGGGAATCGCGCTTTCACGTGTGTAGCAGGCTTTCAGGCACATACCGCCGGACTTCGGATCACTCCACGAGCTTCTTCAGCCGGTTGAGCTCGTTGATCGCGTCGAGCGGTGTGAGGGTGTCGATGTTGACGGCGCGGATGGCCTGGACGACGAGGTGATTCGCGGCGTTGAACATCTCGAGCTGCTCGGCGGGATCGTTCTCCTCGCCGGCGCCGGGCGCGTTGCCCGCGCGGTTTGTCTTTTCCATGCGCTCCAGTATCTTCTGGGCGCGCGCCGTTATCTCCCTGGGTATACCCGCCAGGCGCGCGACGTGTATGCCGTAGGACTTGTCCGCGGCCCCGGGGACCACCCGGTGCAGGAAATCCACCCCTCCCATGTGCTCCTTCACCAGTACGTTGTAGTTGGCGATCCCCTGCCTTCCGCCCAGGCGCGTGAGCTCGTGGTAGTGCGTGGCGAAGAGCGTCTTGGCGCGGACGAATCGTAAAATGTACTCGACGACGGCCCACGCGATCGAGAGCCCGTCGAAGGTGCTGGTGCCCCGTCCGACCTCGTCCATCACGATGAGGCTTCTCGCGGTCGCGTTATTGAGGATGACCGCGGTCTCGTTCATCTCGACGAGGAAAGTGGACTCGCCGCGCGAGATGTTGTCCGAGGCGCCGATGCGCGTGAAGATGCGATCGGCTATCGGGAGATCGGCCGAGGCGGCGGGGACATAGGAGCCCGTCTGCGCCATGAGCTGGATGATCGCGGCCATGCGGATATAGGTTGACTTTCCCGACATGTTGGGCCCGGTGATGATCTTGATGAAGTCCCCCGCGTCGTCCATGTGGATGTCGTTGGGAATGAAGACCTCCTTCGTGTAATACTTCTCGACGATCGGATGTCTGCCTCCGGAGATGCTCATCATGCCCCCGTCGTTGAACGCGGGCCGCACGAACCTGTTCTCCAGGGCGGCGACGGCGAGCGAACAGTAGAAGTCGACCTCGCCGAGCGATTCGGCCAGGTTCTGGAGCATGGGTCTGTGCTCCAGAACCCCGGCGTGGAGCTTCGCGATCTCGGCGGTTTCGAGGGCGATGATCTTCTGTGACGCGCCGAGGATGTCCGATTCGAAGTTCTGGAGGCGCTCGGTGGTGAAACGCTCGGCGCCAACCAGGGTCTGTTTGCGGAAGAAGTCCGACGGCACCCTTGACGACTGGCCCTTGCTCACCTCGATGTAATACCCGAGCACCCGGTTGTATTTGACCTTCAGGGTGGGAATGCCCAGCCGCTGTTTTTCCTCCTCCTGGTACTCGACGATCCAGCCCTTGGCGTCCTTCTTCAGCTCGTACAGCCGGTCGAGCTCGGGACTGTGGCCGGGCCGCACGACGCGGCCCTGTTCCGGGGAAAGCGCCGGGTCGTCGTCGATGACGGCCCCGATGAGCGCGGCGAGGGCCCGGACGTCGTCCGCGGCAATCCGTACGCGGGCGCACAGATCGTGGGACAGGCCCTCCAGGAGCCCGGAGACGTCCGCCGCGGCCCGGATCGATGAGGAGAGCGCCAGGTAATCGCGCGGCGTTGAGCGTCCGATGACGAAGCGCGCCAGGAGGCGCTCGATGTCGTAGACGCCGTCCAGGCGTTCCTGAACGTCGCGGGCGAGGTCGGCCGATTCATAGAAAAGACGCACCGTGTCCAGGCGCTTCTCGATCTCGTTGCGGACGAGAAGCGGCTGGAGGATGTTGCGCTCGAGGAGGCGCCTTCCCATGGCCGTCTTCGTGCGGTTGAGCACGGCGTAGAGGGTACGCTCGCGGTTTCCCTCCTGCGCGTTGCGCACCAGCTCGAGGTTGGCGATGGTGGCCTCATCGAGCGCCATGTAGTCGGACGAGACGATACGCCTGGGGGGCTTGAGATGGCCGAACGCCTTTTTGTGGGTGTCTTTCAGGTACTCGAGTATGGAGCCCGCGGCCAGTATTTCGATCCTGTCCTCTATCCCGAGCCCCTTGATACCGGCCAGCTGGAACGCCTCGGCGATCGCGGAGGCGAGGTAGTCCCCGTCGTACAGCCACTCGTTGATTTTGTTGACCGGTATGCCCTGGTTTTTCAGGTATTTGATCACGCGGTCGTCCGCGTCCTCGACGCCGTGATATATCGCCTCACGCGGCGAGAAGCGGGCTATCTCACCCCGGAACATGTCGATCGAGCGGGCCATCGACGAGAGAAAAAAGTCCCCGGTCGAGATGTCGACGAAGGCGAAGGCTATCCTCTCCGCTCCCTCCACGATCGAGGCCAGGAAGTTGTTGGCGTCGGACTGAAGCAGGTTCTGCTCGACGAGCGTTCCGGGCGTGATGACCCTGGTCACCTCGCGGCGCACCACGGTCCCCGACGACGGCACGGTTTCCATCTGCTCGCAGATGGCGACCCGGTGCCCGGCCTTTATGAGGCGGGCGATGTAGGCCTCGGCGGCGTGGTGCGGGACACCGCACATGGGTACGTCGTTCTGGCGGGCGGTGAGCGCGATGTTGAGGATTTTCGAGGCGGTGTGCGCGTCCTCGAAGAACATCTCGTAAAAATCCCCCATCCGGTAGAACAGTATCTCCCCGGGATATTTTTTCTTTATATCGAGGTACTGCTTCATCATGGGGGTGAGCTTGGCGTCCATTCTCAATCTCCGTAAATATACCGTCGGTTCTCGTCCCTGCGTATGCGGACTATGTTGCCGTTTATGGCGAATTCCTCGGCCAGCCTTATCTTGAGAGAGACCGCGGAGTCCGTTTCCCGGGTGCGGCCCACGTAAACCATGTGGCGTCCCGCCACGGAGACCGCCTGGATGGGGGCGAATTCGCCGGATATGATCTTCCGCACCCTGTCCGCTTCGGCCTTCGAATTGAACGGGCCGAGCGCGACCGCGTACGCGACGTCGGGGTCGTCGTCGATCTGCCCCGGGTCCATCTCGGGGCGTATGTCGAGCGCCTCGGCCCCGCTGATGGCGGTTTCTTCCGGGAGATAGGGCAGGGGGGTCGGTTTGTGCGCCTTCACCTCCTCCATCCTTCCGACGGCGAACCCGCTCTCCACGGCCCGGGGGTAGCGCTTCATGAGATCGGCATAGGCGCTGTAGGCCCTTCCATAATCGGCCCTGTTTTCATAAAAGCGCCCCAGAAGGTAAAGGGCCCCCGGCGCCGTCGGTGCCTTCGGGAATCCCGTAACGATCTCCCTCAGGGAATAGAGATAGGCGCGCGAATACCCGGTCGTTTTCCGCTCGACATACGCCAGCACGAGGAGCATTGCCGCCAGTTCGTCGTAATCGCGGTCGATTTCGGTCGCGCGGCGGCACGCGGCCCGCGCCTCCTCGTAGCGTTCGAGGTGGATGAGGGCCTTCGCGCGATACAGCAGGTAGCGCGGGAGGTGCTCGCTCTTCGGAAACGACTCCGCGGACTTCGCGGATTCGGCCGCGAGCTCCTCCCAGCGGGCGCAGAGGTAGAGCGTTTCACAGATTCGCAGCGCCGCGTAGTCCCTTTTTTTATAATAGCGGTACTTGTCCAGCAGAATGCGATACTGTCGGATCGCGTCCTCCGGGGCTTCCTCGGCGTCGGCGACGTACAGGCGCACGTCGGCGACCGCGTCGCTTTTCGGATAGGCCCGGTAAAATTCCGCGGCGAGCGCGCGAAGCTTGTCCGCCTCCCCCTTTTCGGCGAGCGAGCCGATTCTGGCCAGGTACTCCTTCTCGGACGGCGGGGCCGGAAGCGCGGGCCCGCACAGCGATACGAGGAGCGCACAGGCGAGGGCCGCTTTACGCACCGCGTTCCCCGTAGAGGGTCGAGCCCCGCACATCCTTTATGACGATGCGTATCTTGCGGCCCACGTCGCCGGGACCGCCCGGCAGAACGGCGGGATGGTTGAGATAGGTCCTTCCGCGGTATTCGCCCGGCGATTTCCGGCTCCTGCCTTCGACGATGAGCTCTTCCGAGCGGTCGATCCGGGCGAGCAGTTTTTCGCGCGATATCGCGCGCTGGATTTCGATGAGTCCCTGCAGGCGCTCGATCTTCCGCGCGCGGGCCATATCCTCCTTCATGGCGAACGACGGTGTCCCCTCGCGCGGGGAGTACGCGTACATGAAGGCCTCGTCGAAGCGGACACGACGCACCGCGTCGAGCGTAAGCCGGTAGTCCTCCCCGGTTTCGCCGGGGAAGCCGACGATCAGGTCGGTCGAGACGGCGTGGTCCGGAAGGATTTTCTGAAGGTGCTCGATTATGGCGTGATAGCGGGCCATGGTGTATTTGCGGTTCATGAGCGCGAGTATCCGGTCCGAGCCGCTCTGAAGCGGAAGATGCATCGAGCGCGTGATGTTTCCGTGATCGGCGACGACGCGCACGATGTCGTCGTGGAAGTCCATGGGATGCGAGGTCAGGAAGTTCACCCGGAGGATGCCCTTTATCCCGGCCACCCGCTCGAGCAGGCGGTAAAAGGGAATGTCGCCGCTGTCCATTCCGTACTGGTTGACGTTCTGCCCCAGCAGCGTGATCTCGGTGGCGCCGCCGGCTACGCACCGCTCGATGTGACGGATGATCGCTTCGGAAGGAAAGGAGATGAGCCTGCCCCGGACGTACGGTACGATGCAGTAGGAGCAGAAATTCTCGCAGCCGTGGGTGATCGTGACCCATTTATGGTAGGGGAGCCTGTCCCGCCTGAGGGCGGCCGCCGGGTGTATCCGGCCTACGAAGTCTTCCGGCTCCTGCGACAGAAACGTGCGGACTGTCCGCCCCCCGAGGCGCCCGGCGATGATGTCGCCTATTTTCGGCGACTGGTAAGGGCCCACCACCAGGTCGGCCGTACCGTCGGCGACGAGCGAATCGCCCAGGCGCTGGGCCATGCAGCCCGCGATCACGACGAGCGCGCCGTCGCTTTTACGAACCGAGCGGACGCGCGCCAGGGCCCGAAGCTCCGCGTGGTCGCGAACCGAGCAGGTGTTGAAGATGAGTATGTCCGCGTCGGTCTCGCCGTCGGCGCGCTCGAAACCGGCCGTCTCGAGCGAGAGGGCCATCAGGTCCGAGTCGCCCTTGTTCATCTGGCAGCCGAAGGTCTCTATGTAAAACCGTTTTTTCATCAGTTGATGACGCCGTTTTTTCTGAATTCGGCGATTTCGTCTTTCGTATATCCCAGGGAGGAGAGAATGGCCTCGTTATGGTATCCCAGCGGTGTCCCCGCTTCACGGGCCGTGCATTCGTCGGGGCCGATCTTTATGGGGCTCGCCACCTGGCGCAGGGGCTTTCCGGTATGGCCGGTCACTTCGGTCACCATTCCCCTGTCCGCCAGCGGTGGAGAATCCACCGCCTCGCCGATCGAGAGCACCGGCTCCACGCAGGCGTCGAGACGCGCGAACACGCCTCGCCAGTGCTCGAGCGTGCGCCCGGCGATGATCTGCGCGACGCGCAGCTTCGACGCGGCGAGCTCCTCGCGGGAGAGAAGTCCGGGAGCGACCATTTCGTCCATGCCGATCGCGCGATAGAAACCCTCGGCGAATTTCGGTTCCAGAGAACCCACCGCAAGGTGCCGGCCGTCGGACGTCCTGTAGTAGTCGTACACGGCGCCGCCGTTGAGGATCTCTCCCTCGCGGACGGGCTCGCCGCCGCCGGCCAGGAACCCCGCGGCCTGGAAGGCCGAGAGCGCGAAGGTACTGTCGGTAATGGAAAGATCTATGAAGCCGCCTTCCCCGCAGGCAAGCCGCCGGATGTACGCCGCCATCACCGCGATGGCCAGGTTCTTGCCTCCGGCGCAGACGTCGGCGATCTGGATGCCGGAAAGAGCCGGGCCGTTCCCCGCGCGGCCCGAGTAGGAGTCTATGCCGGAGAGCGCGAGGTAGTTGATGTCGTGCCCCGCGCGTTCGGCGTAGCGGCCGGTATGCCCGTAGCCGGTCAGCGCACAGTATATGACGGAAGGACAGATCTTTTTCACGTCCTCGTAGCCCAGGCCGAGCCTCTTCATCACGCCCGGCCTGAACTGCTCGAGCACGATGTCATGGTCGCGGAGCAGCCGGAATAGTATCTCCCTCGACGCCTCCTTTTTAAGGTCGAGCCCGAGCGATTTTTTCCCGCGGTTGATATGGGCATACGCCGCCGAAACGCCGTCGATAAACGGCGCCGAGATGCGCATGAGGTCGGGATTGTTGAAGTTCTCGATCTTGATGATGTCGGCGCCCAGGTCGGCGAGCATCATGCTTCCGTAGGGCCCGGGCAGCAGGTAGGTGAAATCGAGGACCTTCATTCCGTCGAGGGGCGCTCGCATGGTCGTGCTCATCGTTACCGTCGCTTTCGGATCGTGAGGAATGACGACGCCGTCCGCTCAGCGCTCCTTTTCCAGACCGGCGTTCTTGAAAACATAATCGATATTTTTAAGATAGCCCGATATGTCGAATATGGCGTCGAGCTCACGCGCGCCGAGGAGGGCGCCGATTCCGGCGTCGCGTCCCGCGAGCTCCCTGAGCGTCCCTTCCTTTTTCCATACCCTCATGGCGATGTCCTGAACCAGCGCGTAGGCGTCCTCGCGCGAGGCGCCCTTCTCGACGAGCTTCAAAAGCAGCGCCTGCGAATAAAAAAGCCCCCCGGTCCGCTCGAGGTTTTCCTTCATTGCGTCGGGGTAGACGATGAGCCCGTCGAGGATGAAGATCATGCGGTGGATGATGTAGTCGAGCGCCACGGTCGAGTCCGGCAGGATGACGCGCTCGGCCGACGAGTGCGAAATGTCGCGCTCGTGCCAGAGGGTCATGTCGTCGAGCGCCACGTTCATGTTCGCCTTGATGACGCGCGAGAGCCCGGAAACGCGCTCGGCCAGGATGGGGTTCCGCTTGTGTGGCATCGCCGACGATCCCTTCTGGCCCTTCTGAAAGGGCTCCTCGACCTCGCGCACCTCGGTGCGCTGGAGGTGCCGGATCTCCGTGGCGAGCTTGTCGAGGCTTCCGGCCGTGATGGCGAGCGCGGCCATGAACTCGGCGTGGCGGTCGCGCTGGATGATCTGCGTCGCTACGGGTTCGGCCTTGAGGCCCATCTTTTCGCAGACGTAGCGTTCGACCTCCGGGTCGATGTTGCTGTAGGTTCCCACCGCGCCCGAGAGCTTGCCGTAGGAGGCGTTGTCGATCGCCGTGACGAGCCGGTCGCGATTGCGCTGAAATTCCTTGAAATAGAGGGCCATCTTCATTCCGAAGGTGGTTGGCTCGGCGTGCACGCCGTGCGAACGGCCCATGCAGGGCGTTTTCCTGTGCTTCAGCGCCAGGCCGCGCAGTTTTTCGATGAGCGTTTCGATCCCCTTGAGGATGATCTCGCCGGATTGCTTCATCTGGATGGAGAGCGCAGTGTCGACTATATCGCTCGAGGTGAGGCCGTAGTGGATGAACCTGCTCGACGGGCCGACGTGCTCGCCCACGCAGGTGAGGAAGGCGATGACATCGTGGTGCACCTGGTTTTCGATCTCGAGGATGCGGTCGACGTTGAAATCGGCTTTTCCCCGGATCGTCGCGAGATCATCTTCAGGGATGAGTCCCAGGCGGGCGTTGGCCTCGCAGGCGGCGATTTCTATATCCAGCCATATCCTGAACTTGTTCTCGAGTGTCCAGATACCGGCGATTTCACTGCGCGAATAGCGATCGATCATGACAACCTCTGACGTGATGGTGAGCTGAATTGAGAGTTTCCCGCGCGCACATGCCTAAAATCAAGCAATTTTTCCGGTTCCGCGGCCTCCGCGCCGCTATAAGCCGGAAAACAGCATTCCCTTGGACTTGATCTCGCAGTGGAAGTAGCTTTCGACGAACAGCGTGAGATGGAACAGCAGATTGAGGATCGCTTCCGGGGCAAAAAGCCCGTGGTCCAGGGACGAAAACCTGGTGCCGCGCGCCGCCGCGACGAACGTCCGCACGCCCGGGTCGAGCATAGTCCCGCCGCCCGGGCGGGCGCCGAAACACCGGTTGCAGACGGGCATGAAATCCGGCGTGTCGAGCGTGAACGATCCGAAATCGGTCCTTCCGCATATCCTGCAGCGGTCGAAATCGGGCAGGACGCCGTGAAAGCGCAGCAGGTGCAACAGAAAGAAGGCGGAAAGATGGACATGGTAACCGGTTTCCGCGAGGGCGTCGATCGCCGCCGTGGCAAGGGCGAAAACGCGGGATTGAGGATCGTCGTGACCGGTGGTCTTGTCGATCACCTCGAGGATGAAGTACAGATGCAGGATACGGGCGAGGTCGTCCCTCAGGTCGAGCCGGTGCCTGACGATCCTGAACTCGTTGACCACCTGGAAGTCCCGGTTGTCGTGCCGGTAGTACATGAGCTGGAGGACGGTGCCGGGCTCTCCGGCGGAGAGGGGACGGTTTTTGCTTTTCTTGAGTCCCTTGAAGACGAAATTCGTCTTGCCGAATTCGTCGGTCAGTATGCGGGCGAGAACGTCGGCCTCTCCCGACTGCCGCGAATGCAGGACCAGACCGGTGGCCTTCCTGATTTCCATTTCACCGGTCGGCGGGGGGGATGGTGATGATCACGCGCGTGAGGCGGGTGCCTTTTATTTCCTTTATCTTGAACGAAATGTTCCCGAGCTTTACCGTTTCGTTCTTTTTCGGTATCTTGCCGAACAGGTCGAAAACGAGCCCGCCGATCGTGTCGAACTCGTCGGTCGGAAGACCGGCGCCGGCCTCCTCGTTGAAGTCGGAAAGCGTCATCCGCGAATCGACCTCGTAGGTGTAACGGCCTATCTTGCGGATCTCCGGGGCCTCGTCGTCGTCGAACTCGTCCTTTATATCCCCCACGATCTCCTCTATGATGTCCTCGAGCGTTATGATCCCGCCGAAGCCGCCGTACTCGTCGACCACGCAGGAGAGATGGAGCCGCCGGCGCTTGAACTCAACCAGCAGATCGTCCAGCGGCATCGTTTCGGGAACGAAGTACGGTCTGTGCAGCATCTTCCTGAGCTCGAACTTGCGCGGCTTGTGCGCGATGAAGGGGAGAAGCTCCTTTACGTAGAGTATACCGGCGATATTGTCGATCGTTTCGTTATAGACCGGGATGCGGGAATGACCGGCGTCGTCGATGACCTTCACGAGCGCGTTGAGCGAAATGGTCGAAGAGACCGCCACCACGTCGATGCGGGGTATCATGATCTCGCGGACGTTTTTACTCGCGAGTCCCATCACGCCGCGGATCATCTCCTGCTCGGCGGTCTCCAGGTCGGAGCATTCTTCGGGCCGGATTCCCTCCGGGGCGTTTTCGCGGGTTGAGCGTATAAGGCGGTTCTTGATTTTCGTTAACAGGTTTCCAAACGGCGATCGCCCGGGTGAATGCGGTAAATCCGAATTATCAGATGTCATTGTCTGGCGTTCATCCTGTCGGTGAGTATTGCACGGCGCAACGGTATTATTCCATCAGGATGTCCGCCGATGTCAACAAAATATTCGCGATCGCGCCGGAGGCCTATTTCCAGATTGAGAACTTCTTGATGGTTGACAGCACCAGCTCGGACGTGCGCAGGCATTCGTCCTTGGTGAGGTTGCAGTCGTTGTAAAGGGTGTCCGCTATGAACTTCCGCATCGCCATGTAGACGTCCTCGGTGGGATGGAACACGAACGAAAAGTTCTCGCCCACGGTGTCCAGGATGGTGAATGACGAATAGAGCATGACGGGCTCGCGGGGCACCATGATTTTCTCCTGCTTTTTGCCGGTCAGCACTTCGAGCTCGGAAAAACGATAGGGTATCGCCTTGCCTTTCTCGCGGTGGACCGGTTCGGAGAAACGGTGGACGAAGCTGGCCGGTTCGACGAGGATGTGGGTCCTGTTGCCGTCCGTCTTGAAAACCAGCCCTTCCGGGCTCTTGTATATGTCCTTTACGTTTACATACGAGGTGATTTCGTATATGGTATACGCCGAATCCGTGTCAAAAAAGGAAGAGATGATAAAACCGCCGTTGGCCGGTATGGTATTGCCCAGATATGCCTTGAGAAGGGAGGTTGCTTTTGCCATATTGTGCTTCCTTCACGCTGATGATATGCGGACAGTCGTCCATCTACGGGCTTGAGTGTAAACGGCCGCTGAATTTAAATCAATAAAATTTTATTTTTCTTGACGATCGCGGTTTTCCGCCGTTTTACAATAAGTTTGTTCGATACCGCGGAAACGCGGGTTTCCATCCTTCAGCGGCCGGGTACGACCGGGGCGACGGTGTTGTGTGGCGGCTTTCGGGCCGCCGCGGCTGTCGTCCGATTCCGTAGCCGGAGAGTGAGTGGGCCATGAGCAAGAAATTTTTCATTCCCGAGCCAAGGGTTTTCGCCCATCGCGGGGCCTCGGGCGGGTATCCTGAAAACACACTCCTCTCGTTCAGGGAGGCGGTGAAGATCGATGTGGACGTGATCGAGACCGACGTACACTTCACGAAGGACGGGCGTTTTGTGGTGGCACACGACGGGGAGCTCGGACGGATCTGCGATGGCGGCGGCCTCGTGGCTGACCATACGCTGGCGGAGCTCAAGAAATTCGACGCGGGGTATGGCTTTTCCGCCGACGGGGGGAAAAGCTTTCCGTATCGCGGAAAAGGGCTTTCTCTCATTTCGCTCGAGGAGCTGCTGGAGGAGTTCCCCGACCAGCGGTTCAATATCGATCTCAAGGCGAAAAATCCCGCGCAGGTGCCGTACTATTGCGACATCATAGAAAAGTGTGGTGCCGTGCACCGGGTGCTTACCGCCTCGGAGCACGCCGTGAACACCAGGCCCGTGCGGGAGCGCTTTCCAGAGATGGCCACCTCGTTTTCCATGTCGGAGGCGCTGTGGTACTACTTCATGTTCAGGTCGGGCCTCCTGTATTTCAGGAAACACTTTCCCGCCGACGCTTTGCAGATCCCGGAATTTTTCGGACCGTCGAGAGTGGTCAGCGAAACCTTCGTGGAACAGGCGCACCGCAAGGGACTGCGCGTTCACGTCTGGACCATCAACGATGAAGAGGGCATGCGACGCCTTTACGACGCCGGCGCGGACGCGGTCATGTCCGATCATCCATCCCTGTTGAAAAAAGTGGCGGCGGGCTATTTCCCGCCCGGGGTGTGAGGTTCCGCACGGCTCCCTTTCGTTGAATCGCTTCCGGCCGCGGGTCCGGTTGACCCGCCCGCCGGCGCGCCTGCGGACAACGCGGATTGCTTGACACGCCGGCCATGAAACGCTAAGATAAGCCGTCGGTTGTTCGCAGGCCGGATATGTCGTCTTACGGAGAGGTCCGTGGTGATTTACGGCAACGGGACGGAACATGAGGGTGCAACGCCCTCTCTCGAGGAAAGTGAGCGCCGATTCAAGACGCTGTTCGAATCCCTGCCCGACGCGATCATGCTGGTCGACCGTGAGACCGGTTCAATCCTCGACGTCAACGGGGCCGCCTGCGCCCTGTATGGGTATACCCGCGACGAGATGCTTTCCATGAAGAACACCGATGTTTCCGCCGAGCCGGAAGCCACGCGCGAAACGACCCTCGGTGAAACGAATTCGGTTCCCCTTCGCAATCACAGGAAAAAGGACGGTTCGGTTTTTCCGGTCGAGCTGCGGATATCGCGCTTCGACTACCGTGGTCGCGGGGTGAATACGGTCGTGGCGCGCGATATATCCGAGCGGCTCCGGTCGGAAGAGAGTGAGCGTCAGGCGAGCCGCGAGCTCGCGGCGGTTTACGAGCGCTACCAGAAGGTGGTGGAAAACGCGAGTGACCTGGTGCTCCTGATTCAGGACGGGCTGATACGCTATTCGAATCCGATGATGAGCGAAATAACGGGATATGACCGGGACGAAATCGAGGGTAAACCCTTCCTCGACTTCGTTCACCCCGATGATCGCGATATACTCCTGGAAAGGTACATGAAAAACGTGGGTGGCGAGCGCTTTCCGCGAGCATTTGATTACCGGATCGTCCACCGTTCGGGCGAGGTGCGAAGCGTTATGGTAAAGGGGACCACGATCGAGCTCGGGGGCAAACCCGCCATGCTCTATTTCATCTCGGACATCACCGACCGGAAGCGGGCGGAAGAGATGGTGCGCAAAAGCCTGGCCGAGAAGGAAATCCTTCTTAAAGAGATCCATCATCGCGTAAAAAACAACATGCAGGTAATATCGAGCCTCCTGAGCCTGCAGGCCGGCGCGATACGCGATCCGGCGGTGGAGGAGGCCTTCAAGGTAAGCCAGAACCGTGTGAAATCGATGGCGCTCATCCACGAACATCTCTATCAGTCCGAAAACCTTTCCGAGATCGATTTCAGGCAGTACGCGATCAGCCTTGTTCGCAATATCATGAACATGTATTCCTCAAACCGGATCGACACCGGTGTGAACGTGGACGGAGTGAGGCTCGACATCGACAGGGCCATCCCGTGCGGGCTCATAATAAACGAGCTCGTTTCGAATTGCGTTAAACACGCGTTTCCCGACAGAAGGCGGGGGCGGATCGATGTGAACATGAAGGAGCTGGCGGGCGGTGGATACGAGCTGGTCGTCGCCGATGACGGAATCGGTGGTGTCGGCGAAACATGGAAGTTCGCGACGCTGGGGATGCGGCTGATCCGGAGCCTGATAACCCAGCTGCGGGGAAGCATTCAGGTTGAATCCTCCGGTGGAACCCGGGTGACGATCAGGTTCTGATCATCACCCGGTATGTCGATCGTCAGGCCTGTTTCAACAGCGCGCGCAGGTCCTCCAGCCGGTCGAAAAGGTGCCACAGGTATCGCCCGCCGCCCTTTTCTCGGTGGGGGTGAAGGTCCGCGAGGACCGGGTCGTCGAGATATGACTGCAGGGCCGCCCTCGATTCCCATTGAACCAGTATGAAGACCTGCCGCGCTTCGGATTCGCCCCGCAGCGATTCGCGGAACCGCCCGAGCGCGATTACCGTGCCGCCGTGCGTCGCGACCTCACGCGCCGAGCGGCGCGAGTACGCCAGGTACTCCTCCCTGTCGGCGATATCGAACAGGTTAACCGCATAAATCGGACCGTCGTGCGCCATGGAACCTCCCTCCGAATTGCTCGTTTATGCGCTGATCATGGCATAAACGGCGCCCCTTGCAAACACAATTCGGAGGGACATCCCATGGCGCACCGTCCAGGTGGCGTTAGACCGCCTGTTCGACGGCCCCGCCGTCCTTCTTTTTGATGTCCAGGAAGCGTATCTCTTTACCCACCAGCTTGATCTTCGACTGGGTCTTGCCGTCCTTGCCCTCCCAGCGGTCCTGTTTAAGCGTGCCGATCACCATTATCTTCTTGCCCTTGGCGATGTTCTTGCCGCACATTTCGGCCACCTTCTCCCAGGTCTCGATGTCGATGTATGACACCTTCGGCGGCGTATCGGGCGAGGTGTAATGATTGATGGCGATCGAAAAGGTGCATACGGCCTTGCCGGTTTTGGTCATTCTCATGACCGGATCGTGGGTGACGTTCCCCTCGATGGTTGCGGCGGTGTAGTTGAACATGGCGGTTCTCCTTCTTGATTATTTGAGGTACTATTGTGAATACGAATGGCGGAGGCAAAAAGTTAAAACTTTTTGAAAGTATGACAAAAAAATGATGGATTGAATTTCTTGCCTGGTGCACTTGATTGTGGTAGGCTGATTGTGGAGGTCGACGATGCAGGAAGCACTGGTCCTGATAATCACCCTGGCGGCGGTAGTATACGGCATCGTCCGGATAAAGAGGATGTTTTCCGGCAGGCGGGAGTGTGAATGCGACCGCTGCCCGGCGGCGGATTGTGCGGGACGGGACGTTAACGGTTCGCCCGCCTGTCCCGACGAGGAAAGCCACTGAGCGGACAAGCGTCGTCTTGTTCCGGCCCCCGGTAACGGGAAGATGATCGGCTCATGAACCTGCGTCGGGGTAGCGGATTTTTTCCATCACCCCCGCTATCATCGCGACAAGCTCCCTGCGCAGTTCGATGTACGATCTGACCAGGTCGTTCTTATCGAGCGCTTTTGCCAGTTCCTCCCGCTCACCGGCCGGGATCTCGGTCACCGTTCCCCGTCTTGCCGTCGTATCTATCATGGCCCCCAGCCTGATCAGTCGCGACAGGAGCTCCAGCGACAGTGGGTCGGCGTTCACCTCGGACCGCAGCCGGTCATGACGGATCGTTAAGGGATGGCGCCGGATGATTTCCGCGAGCTCATCGGTTTTTTCCCGTATCTCGTCCGCTCCCACTCCCATAAGCCTCCCCGATATTCCCCGAGATTGCGCCGGTGTGACGGTAAAATCGAAAGCATTCTTTAACTCTCATCATCCCCTGTAAATACGCAAACATTTTTCTCTTGACGAGGGCCCCTCCCGCTCCGTCTACTATGCTACGCAATTTGAGGTGTTGCGTAACCCGAGATACGGCCGGTTTCCGCTCCACGGGCGGGAAGACGCCGGTACCGCCGGGGATTGCAACAAGTTTATTCCGGATGGGGTCTGGCATGGAAGAGCAATACCGGCAGGCGGCGGAGATCATAAACGGCGCGAAGACGGTGATAAGCCTCACCGGCGCCGGAATATCGGTTGAGAGCGGCATTCCCGATTTTCGCAGCGCCTGCGGGCTGTGGGAAAAATACGATCCCATGGAATACGCCCACATCGACGCGTTCCGGCGGAACCCCGAGAAAATATGGAAGATGGTGTTCGAGCTCATCGAGCTCACGTCGAGCGCCTCGCCAAACCCGGCGCACAGGGCGCTTGCCGAGCTCGAAAAGATGAATATCCTCCGGTCGATCATCACCCAGAACATCGACAACCTGCACCAGGCGGCGGGGAGCCGCAACGTCATCGAGTTCCACGGCAACGCCAGCAGGCTCGACTGCCTCAACTGCGGGCAGAGCTTCGGTGCCAGCGAGTTCGAGCTGAAAAACAAGGTGCCCCGCTGTCGCGATTGCTCTTCAGTTCTCAAGCCGAGTGTAATTTTTTTCGGTGAGGCGATCCCCATGCAGGCCCTCGCGGAATCCGAACGACTTTCAAACCTTGCCGATGCAATACTGGTCATCGGTACGTCGGCGGTCGTTTACCCCGCAAGCAGCATTCCGTTTATCGTCAAATCCAACGGCGGCCGGGTTATCGAGATGAATCTCGAATCGACCGGCCTTACCCGTTCGATCACCGATGTCTTCATCCAGGGGCCGGCAGGAACCACGCTCCCCGAGCTCATCGCGCACCTGTAGGGTGAGCTCTTTCGCGGCGAACGGGAAGGCCGGTGCGCCGGCGGGAATAATCGTTTCCAGGCGAATCAGGCCATGAACCGGATACAGATACTGCCAGAATCGGTAAAGAAGAAAATCGCCGCCGGCGAGGTGGTGGAGGGGCCCTTTTCGGTCGTCAAGGAGCTCGTCGAGAACTCCATCGACGCCGCCGCCACGGAGATCGAGGTGGAGGTCTACGACAGCGGTCTGAAAAAGATCGTGGTGCGCGACAACGGCTCGGGAATTCACCGCGACGATGTGGCGCTCGCGCTCATGGAACACGCCACCAGCAAAATCCGGGAGATCGGCGATATCGAGCGTATCGCCACCTTCGGATTCCGCGGCGAGGCGCTTTCGAGCATAGCGGAAATATCGCGCATAACCATGTATACCAGGACCGGCGGGGATGAGGAGGGCGCGCGCCTGGCTTATCGCGAGGGATCGCTCGAGATGCGCGACTACGCGGGCCCGGCGGGGACCACCATCATCGTCGAAAATCTCTTTTACAATACCCCGGCGCGCAAAAAGTTCCTGAAATCGAAGACCGCCGAAATGCGGAGTATTCGCGCGGTTTTTTTGCGAATGGCGCTCGCCCATCCGGAAATACGCTTCGTCCTGCTGTCGGAAGGGAAGCCGGGTATCCGGCTGGAGAGAGCGTCCACCATCGCCGGGCGCGCGGAGCAGATCTATGGGGGCGAAACCATGAGGCGGCTCCAGCCGGCCCGCCTGAGCGATATCAGCGTATCGATTGAGGGATTCCTTTCGACGCCGGGTTATCTGAAATCAACGCGCTCCATGCAGATGCTCTATGTGAACAGGCGGCCGGTGGAATACCGCTACCTGGGATTCCTCCTCGCGCGCGCCTACGAGGGCATCGCCGTGCAGGGACGTCATCCCGCGGCGATTCTGTTTATCGACGTGGACCCCGGTCTCATCGACGTCAACATCCACCCGGCGAAGCGTGAGATCAAGTTCTTCGACCAGAAGTATTTCGACAGCCTTGTTACGGCCCTCTGCCGCAAGGCGCTCGGCGAGCGTCCGCACGCGGTCGTGGAGAGCGTGTTCAGGCCGGAAGTTTCACAGTTGAACGAAACGGATTATGGACGGGATGAAGTCCTCCCCTTCGACATGAAGGAAGCCGGGGCGACCGCCGCCGCGCCCCCTCCGGAGCGCGTCACGCAGGACCGCCCCTCGGGCGATGTCCGTTCCGGGACGGGTTTGAGCCTTGTGAACGAGGGTGTCGTTCCCTATCGCGAAGTCCGCGGGCAGACCGGTGTTCGGGCGATCGGTGTGGTCTTCAACACCTATATTCTGTGCGAGGACGCCGAGTCGCTCTGCGTCATCGATTTCCACGCCGCGCACGAGCGCTTCATCTACGACGAGCTCATGAAAAAGGATTCATCGTTCGAATCGCAGGCGCTTGTCTTTCCGAAGGTGGTGGAGCTTTCGATGGAGGAATTCGGCGTCATAAGCGACCACGCCGCCTTCCTCGCCGAAATAGGGTTTGACATGGACGAATTTTCGGAAAATGCTGTCATCATCCGCTCGGTGCCGGTACTCGCCGCGGGTATCGATATGGACGGTTTCTTCGCGGACCTGGTTGAATCGTTGAAGAGCGAAGAGGGGAAGGCGGTAAACGCGCGCGAGCGCGTGGCGCAGCGGATCGCCTGCCATTCGGCGCGCAGGGCGGGGGACGGTCTCTCGGTGCAGGAGATAGATCTTATTATACAGCGGACTTTTTCGGGTGCGCACGAGCTCCGTTGCCCGCACGGGAGGCCGTTCGTCTACAGGCTCGGCAGATCCGATATGGAGAGAATGTTCAAACGATCATGAAGAAGATAATACTTGGAATCTCATCGTCCATCGCCGCGTACAAGGCCTGCGATCTCACGCGCCTCTTCGTGAAGGCGGGATATTCGGTCAATTGCGTCCTGACCGAGAACGCCGTTCGCCTGGTCACGCCGCTCACGCTCGAGACGCTCTCCGGAAACCCGGTATACACCGAGACCTTCGCCCGCGAGCGCAGGGCGATGGGGCACATCGAGCTCAAGGACGACGCCGCGCTCATGGTGGTGGCGCCGGCCACGGCCAACATCCTGGGTAAATTCGCGAACGGTATCGCCGACGACCTTCTCAGCACCACCTTCCTCTCCGTGCTCTGCCCGGTGGTCATCGCGCCGGCGATGAACCCGAATATGTGGCAGCACCGCGCGGTCCAGGAAAATATCGCGAAGCTCAAATCATGGGGGGTGCGCTTTGTGGAGCCCGCCGAGGGGCCGGTGGCCTGCGGCGATTTCGGATACGGAAAACTCGCCGAGGTCGAGACCATCTACAGGGCTGCCGTCGATGTCCTTGAGGGATAGGAAGATCATCGTCACCGGCGGTCCCACGCGCGAGTGGATAGACCCGGTGCGGTACATATCGAACGCGTCGTCGGGCAAGATGGGTGTGGCGCTCGCGGACGCGGCGCATGCGGTATCAGGTGAAACGGTCTTCATCCACGGGCCAATGGACAATTCGCTTCTGTCCGGAAGGCCATTTCGCATAACCGGAGTGGAGTCCACGGAAGACCTTCTGGAAGCGGTGATGGGCGAGCTTACCGGCGGCGCCGTGCTCATCATGGCGGCCGCGCCCGCGGACTACCGTCCGGCCGAGAGATCGAACCTCAAGATAAAGAAGAGCTCGGACGAGCTCAGAATAGACCTGGTAAAGAATCCCGACATCCTGAAAACCGTCGCGTCGAGAAAGGCCGCGGATCCATCCCTCGCAGGACTCTTTGTCGTCGGTTTCGCCGCCGAAACGCACGATGTCGAGGCCTACGCCCTCTCGAAGCTGAAGGAAAAAGACCTGGACATGATCTGCCTGAACGATGTAGCGAGGGAGGGGGCCGGCTTCTCGACGGATACCAATATCGTAGTCGTCTTTACGCGCGACGGCGAACGGCTCGACTTTCCGCTGATGACGAAGAGGGATCTGGCCGCGGGCATTCTCGAAAAGATCGAAGCCGAACTCGGCAGGCGCGACAGGTAGGGGGATCGCTCCCCGCCCGGGGGCCCGCGCGGCTTCCGGGGCGAGGGGACCGCTCCCCGCCTACAGGGAGGTTCGTATGTGGCACAGAAAGCCGGCGGTCGCCGGTTCGTTCTATCCCTCAAACCCCGGAAAACTATCGGCCGATATCGACGGCTATCTGAAAAACGCTGCGGGAAGCGCGATCGAGGGCGAGCTTTTCGGGATCATCGTTCCGCACGCCGGGTACGTTTATTCAGGACCGGTCGCGGCGTACTCGTATAATCTTCTGAAAAGTCTGGATGTGAGAGTGGCGGTCGTGCTTGCGCCCTGTCACCGGGCCCGTTTCGACGGAGCGTCCGTCATCCCGTCCGGTCTCTATTCCACTCCTCTGGGTGATGTCACCATCGATGAGGCGATAGGAAACGAGCTGGTCAGGAGCCCACGCATGAAGTTCATCCGCGAGGCGCACGACAGCGAGCACTCGCTCGAGGTCCAGGTGCCTTTTCTCCAGCGCGTGCTCGGCGATTTCACTCTCGTTCCGATCGTCGTCGGAACGACGGACCTCGCGGTGTGCCGCTCGCTGGCCGCGGATATGGCCGAAGTCCTCTCGCGCGAAGAGAGGCGTTTCGTGATCGTCATCTCCACGGACCTTTCGCATTACCATCCATACCAGGAGGCCAGGAGGATCGACGGGGTCTTCATCGAAACGCTCAGGCGTTACGACACGGCCGAGCTCTACAGCACCCTCGGCGCCGACAGGGCACAGGCGTGCGGGGAGGGACCGGTTCTGACAGGCATGGAGCTCGGCAGCCGCATGGGCGCCTCCCGCGTGGAAGTGCTCAAGTACGCCAATTCGGGAGATACCGCCGGGGGCAGGGACCAGGTGGTCGGTTATCTGGCGGCCGCGATTGTCAAATAGGCGGTGGACCGATCACCGCGGGGTGGCGGAGGGACCGCCCGGATGCACGGAACCGGAGGGATCAAAATGATCGAACTGAACAGAGAGCAACAGCTCGCTCTGCTCGCGCTGGCGCGCCGGACCATCGCCGGTGCACTCGACGGGAAAGGCCTGCCGGAGGCCGATATGGCCGATGAATTCGGCGATCCGATCTTCGCCGAAAAATGCGGTGCGTTCGTTACCCTGCATGCCGGTGGCGCGCTGCGGGGATGCATCGGTTATATCAGGGGCATCAAGACCATACCCGAAACGATCATAGACATGGCGAACGCTTCGGCGTTCAGGGACCCGCGCTTTCCCCCGCTCAGGAAGCAGGAATACGAGCTCATCGATATAGAGATATCCATCATGTCCCCGATTGAAGAGGTTCGGGACGTGTCCGAGATCGTCGTCGGTCGCGACGGGCTCATTATAAGCGCCGGTCACCGCTCGGGGCTGCTTCTTCCCCAGGTGGCCACCGAATATGGCTGGGACAGGAAAACCTTCCTCGAGCATACGTGTTACAAGGCGGGCCTGCCGGGAGACGCCTGGCGGGCGAAAGGTACAAAGATAGAAAAGTTCGCCGCCCAGGTTTTCGGAGAGAAGGAGCTCGGCCTCCGGTAACTTTCCGTAAAGCGCGGCCTCCCGAAGCACGATAATGAACTGTACGGCACCGGAAGAGGAGATTCAATATGAAAAAGATCGTTTTCGCGTTTATCGCCATCGCCCTCGTCGCGACGGGCTGTAAAAAAGCCGAAAGAACACCCGAACCCGCCCTTGTGATCTCGAAATGGGCGCGGGCGATCCAGGACCAGAATTACCAGGGCTACACCCTGTGTGAAGCATACCCGAAAAGTGAGGCGGTTTTCAGGGACATGTACCGGGACTATTATCTGACCGATCTGATGGTTACGTCGGTAGAGGATGCCGACGAGAAAGATATCAGGAAGGACCAGGACGGGAATCCGTTTATGTACCGCTCGCTTTCCTTCGAGGCGAGCGCCGTCAGGAGAGCGACCGGTCGCCCGTATCAGGTGGTGCGCGGAGAAGCCGTATTCATTAAGTTCACCGAGGGGAAAATGGCCGCCAGGGGATGGCTCATGTCCAACAGGACTTTCATCACCATCAACCGGTGAGCCGGCACCGGGTATGTCACCGGTTGAACGGTGCCGCAGAGGGTGTGCCGGGGAATTGGCCGGACGGCGGGCGGGCTTGAGAAATCCCGGTTGTTGCCGGAGTCGAAATTCCGTATATTAGACTTGTTGCGTAACTGAAAAAATGTCATCGCGAGGAGGCCGGAGGCCGACGTGGCGATCTCAAAAGCCAATACCTTGATTCATGGAACCCGGTACGTAGAGAGATTGTGCTGGCCAAGACGGCCGAGTGCCGCGGAGCACACGGATGTGCGTGAACGGCCCACGCCCCGATACGGCTGGGGCTCGCAATGACACTCGGTAAAGCAACAGCTCTGTTTAATGGTGGATGCGCGGCGAGCCGATAGTATTCCGCGCGAGGGATATACCCGGGGCCACGGCGTACAGCGCGGCCCCGCCGATCGCTGGTTATGATGAAGTACAGGATAAGAAAGAAAACCCCGGCATTCGTGCTTATCGTGATCATGGCGATGTCGACCGTGGCGCGCCCCCAGAGCGTGGCGGAGCTCGATCGCCGCGCGGACGAATACTACAAGAACAAGGAATTCACCCGGGCCCTGGGGGAATGGCTGCGCATACTGGAGCTCGAGCCTGACAACGAGAACATCCAGAAGAAGATCGAGATACTCTACGAGGAAAAACACCGCAAGGATCTGGCGTACCAGAAGGCGCGATTCCACTACCGGCTGGCCCGGCAGGAGCTCCCCGTGGATGTTCAGCAGGCCAAGGACGACTCGGATGTGGCGATTGAGAATTTCGTCGCCGCGTACAGGATCGATCCGGCGGATCCGGATCTGCAACTCATGCGCGAGGACATGCGCAAACTCCAGGAAGAGGTCCGCATCGAACTCGCGAAGAAGCGGCTTTCGGAAGAGCTCAAGAAACGCTATATAGCCCTTATGGAGGACGCCGGGGCGAAGATGAAATCCATGGAATTCGAACGGGCCCTTGAGAACTACAAGGAGGTGCTGGACTTCGTTCCCAACGATACCGCGGCGCTCGAAGGCCTGCGCAACGCGGAAATGGCCATCTCGAACCGGCTCAAATATGAAAAGATACAGCTTCTTCTGGCCGCCGGGATCGCGCTTTTCGGGGAAAAGAAGTACAAGGACGCGCGGAACGATTTCGAGGAGGTCCTGACGCTCGATATCAAGAACCGTGAGGCCAAGAGATACATAGACCAGATCGACGAACTGCTCGAATCCAACAGGAATATGGAGCTGAAGCGCATCCAGGCGGAACAGTTCTATCTCTCCGGCATCGAAAACATACGCAAAAAGAACTTCGATCAGGCGGCTGACGATTTTGAGAACGCCCTTTCGCTGATAAAGAACTACAAGGACGCGCGCGCGCGGCTTGATGGCCTGGACCGCCTCCGGAAGGAATACGCCGAGGAGCAGCGCCTGCTGCGGCTGAGGAACATCGACCGCGAATTCCAGAACGGGCTTCTGGCGTATTCGGAGGGGAGATACAAGGAGGCGCTTTCTTCCCTGGAAAAGACGCTTGCCCTGGACGCCGGCAACGAGCTGGCGAAGAAGTACATAGTCATGGTGAAGGAAGCGATACGCGATATAGAGGAGGAGGTCGTTGACGCGGACTCACCCTACTACAGTATCGTCAACCCGCTTATCATATCCGGAAAGCAGCTCTATGACAGGGGTAATTACATCGAGTCGCGCAGACGGTGGGAGGAGATACTCCGGCTTTTCCCGAAGAACCGAATCGCCCTCGAATTTCTGCTGAAATGCGAGCTCGCACTCAACCCGGCGGCCTTCCAGGATTTCGCCCAGAAGATAGTTGACGAAGGCAAGGGGCTCCTCGACGCCAGGAAATTCGCGCAGGCTCTCTCCAAGTTCGAATTGATTCGCTCGATATCCGCGGACTACCCCGGCATAAACGATCTCATCGCCACGGCGAAGCGGGGAACCGAGAGGACCGCGCCCGCCGGCGTCAACCAGCAGGAGATCGAGGCGCGTTACGCCCAGGGAATGGAGCTATATCAGCGCGGCGGCAGGGAGAACATCGAGGCGGCGCTCGGCCACTTCCGCTGGATCGCGGCGCGCGACCCGAACCACGCCAGGTCGCTCATCGCGATGAACAGGATCGAGTCGCAGCTGCGCTTCGGCGGGGGGGAGGCCGTGCGGGAGAGGGGAGGCCTCACCGATAAACAGAAAGAGCTCGTGCGCACTTATTATTACAACGGAATCAATTATTACACCAACAACAATTTCGACAAGGCGATCGAGGAATGGCGCAAGGTGCTGGTGATAGATCCCACGCACGAAAAGGCCAGAAACAATATACGCAAAAGTCTGGTACTGCTAGGAAGGTGATGATGGGCGCGGATGACAGAAAGAAAAAATCGGGCGAGGACCGTCCCGGGACGGAGAAGGGCGGCTCCGGCTCCCGAAAGAGGGAAGAGAAAGGCAAAGCCGCCAGGGGGGCGGTCGCGCGCAGGGAAGGGCCGAAGGTGAGGTTCGGCCTCAGGATGAAGTTTTCCCTGGCCATCATTACGCTCGTGTCGATCGTCATCGTCATCATGACACTCTATTTTATACGCACGGAGAGCGCGCTCCTGAAGGCCGAAATCATAAAATTCGCCGAGCGCGAGATCGAGCATCTCACCAATACGGCCCAGGAATCCATCAGCGCCAAGGACGAGCTCGCGCTGATCGCGGCCGTCCGTAACGTACAGAAGATAACGTCGATTCGTTACGTATACATCTTCGACCCCAATGGAAGGATCATACAGAACTTCGATCCGGAAAAAAACGGAACCGACATGGAGGACGACGATGTAACTCGAAAGGCGAAGGAATACGCGGAGACGGAGCGCCCTCTCATGCTCGATTTCCCTGACCCGGTCGAGAAGGGCGGAATCATCTACGATTTTTCAAAACCGGTGCTCCACACGCTGTTCAAGAACCGGATCGCCACCGTCCGCATGGGATTTTCCGACCGGATTATCCGCGACCAGATCGCCGAGGTAACGAGGAACATAATGGTAATCGCCGTCTTTTTCCTCGTCGCGGCGATGGTCGGATCTTTCATACTTGCCAGCGTGACCATCAAGCCGATCCGAAAGCTCTCCGAGGGGGCCGCGGTCATTTCGACGGGCGACCTGGAATACAAGATCAATATCAACAGGTCCGACGAACTGGGCCTGCTCGCCAATGATTTCAACATGATGACCGAGAAGCTGAAAAAAGCGAAGGAAATGGAGATCGAGTCCAGGATCATGGAAGAGCAGCTCGAACTGGCGAAGGAAATCCAGGAGGGGCTGAACCCCATGGGATTTTACGATAAGGGCGGAATTCAGATAAAGGGATTCACCAAGGCCGCCAAGGGCGTTGGCGGGGATTATTTCGATTATATCGATATCGGCGAATCGAGGGTGGGGGCGCTCATCAGCGACGTGTCAGGCAAGGGGGTGCCGGCGTCGCTCGTGATGGTCATGATACGCACCGTTTTCACCAATTCGATCAAGAACAACAAGCGCGTCGACTGCGCCACCATCGTACGTTCCATCAATGACGCGCTCAGCGCGGATTTCGCGGTGGACAAGTTCGCCACGCTTTTTTTCATGATTTACAACCGGGAGACCGGGGAACTGTCTTTCTCCAATGCGGGGCACGGGCCGCTGTTCTGTTACCGGGCGTCGCTGGGCAAGTGCACGGTGACGAACCTGGAGGGAATGCCCATCGGAATCACGGAGGATGTCGAATACCTTCATGCCAAGGTGCGACTCGATCCGGGCGATATCGTGGTGCTGTACACCGACGGCGTTTCGGAGATGCGCAACGAGAACCGGGAGGAATACGGCAGCCCGCGACTGCAGAAGCTTTTGATGGCAAGCAGCGATCTCAACGCGCAGGAGATAGTTGAAAGAATAGTCGAGGATGTCACGACCTTCCAGGGAGCGGCGCCGCCCCATGACGACATGACGACGCTGGTCCTGAAGAGGGTTTCCTGACGGTTACAGCAGTTCGTCCTCGCTTTCGTATATTTTGAAAAATTTGTCAAGCGTGGCGAGCTTGAGGATGTTCAGAACATCGTCGTGTATGTTCACGAGGGCGAATTTCCCGCTGTGGGCCTTCATCTTTTTCTGTCCGGCCACGAGCGCGCCGATTCCCGAAGAGTCCATGTAATTGACGTTCTTGAGGTCGACTATCACGCTGGAATGCTTGCCGTCCGTTATGCTGAAAAGAGCCTTTTTCAACTCGCTGACGTTATAGAGGTCAACTTCGCCGCTTACCTGTACTATTTTATGCTCTCCCAGGTCTTTAAATTCTATTTCCATCAGCCCCTCCAAATCGCTCCATCTAAAGATGATTCACTGTTATTTTACGGCAAGACCCCTTTCCGGCATAAGAGGAGATACTACTCTTTCCGGCGGGAACATGTCAACGCAAAAAAATTTAAACGGTGAATTTGCCGCTCAATCGCGGTCACCCGCAGGGCCGGTAAGGCGACAGTCCACTGTATCGGACGCGGGCTCGCGTAAAGAATAAAAATCAGACGGTTATGCATTTCTGGAACCGGGGAGGGTGACGGTGAATTTCACCCATTTACCCTGCTCCGATTCAACCGCGATGCTACCGTTATGTTTTTCCGTTATGGTTTTGCATATATAAAGACCGAGGCCGGTTCCCTTTACGCCTTCGGTACCCTTCTGCTTCAGCCGGGAGAAGCGCTGAAACAACCTCGCCTCGATATCCTCCTTCGATATGCCGACGCCCTCGTTAAAGACCGAAAGCGCAACATCCCCGTTTTTTTCCTCGAGCGTTACCCTGATTTCGGTTTCGGGTTTGCCGTATTTGATGGCGTTGTTGACCAGGTTGGTGACCAGTATCTTCAACAGATTCGGGTCGCCGTTGATAACGGGTTTCACCCTCAGGTCGGCGGTGATGGGCATCTTTTTCATGTTCGCGACGTGCTCGGGGAGCTCGACCACCGGCCTGATGACCTCCTCCGCCAGGTCGATCGGCTGGGCGAATGCCTCAATGTTGTTGAGCTCCATTTTCGACAGGTCGAGGTAGTTTCGAATGATGTCCTCGAGGTACTGGCAGTTGCGTAATATGGTCTCGATGGTCTTTTCCTGGCCGGGGTCCAGCTTGCCGAAGTAGCCCTTGTAGAGCGTTTCGGCCGTTGTGTGTACCACCGAGATGGGGCTTTTCAGCTCATGCGACACGATGGACATGAGGTCAAGCATACGCGTCTGGGAGCTGTCCTGCCGGGAAGCGATGGCGTTTTTAACGATTTCCCTCAGCTCCTCGGGAGTGAAGGGTTTGGGTATATAGTCGAAGGCGCCGTTTTTGAGCGCCTCGCGCGCGGTCTCCACGGTGGCGTACCCGGTGAAGATTATGACGGTTACGTCCGGTTGCTCCTTCTGGAGGATCTTCAGTATATCCATCCCACCGAGCTTGGGCATCATCAGGTCGGTGATGACGATGTCGTATTTTTTGTTTTTCGCCATCTCGAGGCCGTCGATACCCGAGGGGGCGGTGTCGATCTCGTATTCCTCTTTTTTGAGGATTCTCAGGGAACTCTTGAGTACGACTTCTTCATCGTCTATGATTAAAATCTTTATCATGGCCATTGTGTGCCCTTTTGCGGATACGGAATAACCGCGCTTCTCGCACGGGTTTACGCGATCCGGTCATCGCAACTCGCCGGTCCCCGGTCCGGAACACGGCGCACCGTATCCGGGAATAAACTGCGACACCGCCTGATGAAATTCAAGCATTTATTGCAAAAAAGCCGTCCGGCGGATGTCGTACCGTTCATCTCACTGGGATCCGCCCTGGGCCACGGGTAAAACGATGGTGAACGTGGTTCCCTCTCCTGTCGAGCTTTTTACGGTAATGGTGCCGTTATGGCGTTTGATGATCCCATAAGTTACGGCAAGACCGAGGCCGGTCCCCTTTCCCGTCTGTTTGGTCGTGAAAAAGGGATCGAAAATCTTGCCGATGTTCGCCTCGCTGATGCCGAATCCGGTGTCGATGAATTCGACGATCACCGCGTTCGCCGTGGAATCGAACCTGGTCCTGATGGTGAGGGTCCCTCCCTCCGACATCGCGTCCGAGGCGTTGAGCGACAGGTTGTTGATAACCTGTTTGATCTGGTTGATGTCGATTTCCATGTCGGGGACCGCGTCGTCGAAGTCCTTTACTATGGCGATGTTCTGGAAATTGACGTGCTTTTCCAGGATCGAAAGCATTTCGTTGATGACCCGGTTGATGTTCGCGCGCTCCTTCTCGATGCGCGTTTCCCTGGCGAAGTTGAGGATTTCGCGGACGATCTTCCGGCAGCGCAGCGTCTCGTTGACTATCACCTCCAGGTCGTCCTTGTGCTCGGTGTCCTTGAGTTCCTCGAGCAGGATGGAGCTGTAGGTAAGCACTCCGGTGAGGGGATTGTTGATCTCGTGGGCGATGCCCGCCGCGAGTTTCCCCAGCGAGGCGAGTTTTTCCGACTGAATGATCTGCTTCTGCGTGTCCTCTTTCAGGAGGTTGTCGCGCTCGACTATCGCCGCCACCATGGAATTGAAGGTCTTGCAGAGATACCCCAGCTCGTCCTTGGAGTCGACGGGGATCTGGATGGTGTAGTTGCCCTCGGCGATTTCCTTCGACGCGTTGACCAGGATGTTGACCGGGTGCAGGAAGTTCTGGATGAGGTAAATCGAAAGACCGATGGCGATGAGCAGGGTTACGATGATGATGACCAGGAACAGGATGGTGGTTTCTTTCTTGATGTCGTTGAACTTGTTCTCGATGATGCCGACATAGAGAATGCCGATCACCTTGCGATGCAGATCGTAGATCGGGCTGTAGGCCGAAATATACCAGTTGTTGACCACGAAGGCCTTGTCGAGCCACAGCTCCCCGCGCTCGAACACCTTCTTGTAAACCTCCTCCGATATGCGCGTTCCAATGGCGCGTACTCCGTCCTCCCTCAGGACGTTGGTTGAAACGCGCAGGTCCTCGAGGAAGATCGTCGCCGTGCCATACTCGAATCCGTCGTATTTCTGGTCCTTGAAGACGAGGCTTTTGATCTGGTCGACCATGTCATAATTGCGGTTGATCAGCCGCGCCCCGTAGATGATACCGATGAGCTTCCCGTCGCGGATCATGGGGGATGCCGCCTTCAGAACCAGCCCCCGGTCCTCGTTCGTGCTGTCGGTTTTGCGCGCCATCGGCGTTGGTACGAGCGTTATGAACGCCCTGTCGGCGAGATCCTGGCCCTCCCTGACGAGGTGTTCGTGCGACATTATGTCCGAGCCGAAGCAGGATTTGAGATTTGTCTGGACGTAGCTGATATACTTGTCGTCCGAAACGCTGTCGCCCGACCTGACCGGGTTGCGCGCCCTGACGATCACCCTGCCCGCGGGATCGACGATGTTCAGGATGTCGAGGTCGAGCTCCCTTTTCACTTCCTGGAGCTTGTTGACCAGAAGCCTCCTGTCATTGCGCTCGATCGCGTCGTGAATGTACGGCAGAAGCGACAGGTGGCGCATGAAGTGATGGATGATGTGTATTTTGTCTTCGTAGATGTAGCGCGCGGTCTTGAGGTCGTTCTGGACCTGTTCGTAGGCCTGTCCGACGATGTTGTTGTTGATGATCCGGAGGCCTATGGTAATGGAGGCGGATCCGATGATGAGCACCACCGAGATGAGGCTTACGATCAGTTTTACGCGAAGGCTCGCCTGTATCCTGGTATTCATATCACCTGAACAGCTTATCGATGAATTCGGATAAGTCCAGAAAATTATTCACCTCTTTCATCTCGGTGCAGTGGGCGGCGTAAAGGCCCGCTATGCTGTCGCTCCAGTCCCAGAGGTGGCGCCTGTCGGGATTGAGCCAGAATATGTTGCGTGAGGACTCCTTGATGCGGATGAACGAGTCGATTCCCGGGTCCTGGTTGTTGTTCCTCGCGTCTCCCAGCACCAGCACCGTGGTCTTTCGTCCCAGGGAGTCGCTGTAATCGTCGATGAACTGGTTGAAGCAACGGCCGTAGTTGCTGCCGAAGCCATAGGTGAAATTCGTGTCGGTGAAGATTGAGTTGAGGGCGCGTTCCGGGTCCATCTCCATGAACAGCGGAGTTATCTCGACCATGTTGCTGATAAAGGCGAAGGTGCGCACCTTCGAAAACAGCCCCTGAAGCGTGTAGGTGAGCAGCAGCATGAAGCGCGAGTACTGGTTGACCGAGCTCGAGATGTCGCACAGCACCACGAGCTGGGGCCGGTCGATCTTCCTGTCGCGATAATAAAGCCTGAAGGGGATCCCCCCATGGGCCAGGTTGCTCCGGAAGGTCCGCTTTACATCGAGTCCTCCGTGCTTCACCCGCTTCTTGCGCAGGGATATCCTGTTCCTGAGCTTCTGGCCGAAGCGCCTGACGAGCTCCTTCATCTCCTGGACCTCGGCGGGCTTCAGCTGATAGATGAACTTGTTGAGAAGGTATTCCTCGCGCTTTCGTATGGATCTTCCGATATTCCTTTCCCGTATCCTTCGGCGCACGCGGCCGATGATGAACCTGAGCGCGGGATCGTCGCCCTCCTCATCCCCCTCGACATCGGAACGTCCGCGGCGCGAGCGTGCGTTCATTATCATCATGCCGAGAGCACCGGAAGAAGACGCGAGCGATTCGTCGTCAAGAATGATGTTCACGATATCGCTCTCGGAGCGGATTGACAGGCTTTCCTCGGGCAGGCTCTCAAGAAAAGCGTCTATCGCGTCCTCCGCCTCGCGGATATGGTCGGCGGAGGGTCCGCTTCCGTCGTGTCCGGTGTCGCCGAAGGCGATGGACGAACCATCCGATTCGTCCGCCGGCCGGCGATCGAAGAACTCGCCGAAACAGCGGTCGAATATGGGCAGATCGGTATAGTCCTTGACCAGGGTGGTCGCGAGAGCCTGCTTGAAGAGCGACCTGTCGGTGAAATCCACATACCCCAGGGCGCCGAAGACGTCGATCACCTCGGACGGGGAGACGCGCACGTCCGCTTCCTTGAGTATCCTTACGAACTCGAGGATCTTCTGCGTTCCGCGGCGCTGTTCTTCGGTGGCATACTGCATACGGTCGACCGCCGTGCGTGGACCGCCCCGGGTATTCTAATGAACGAACACCTCGGCGGAATGTTTTTTTACCAGCTCTATGTCCTTTTCGTATTTTAAAATGAAATTGAGCGTGTCGACGGCCAGATCGCGGCGCAGCACGTCGCATCCCAGGAGAGTCAGGGCTTTCGCCCAGTCCAGTGTCTCGCTGATGCTCGGCTCCTTCTTGAGGGGAAGCTCCCTTATGCGGTGAACCGCCGCGACGAGCTCTCCCACCAGCCGCTCTCCGCATTCCGGCACCTTGATGGTGACGATCTTTTCCTCGAGCTTCTGTGAGGGGAAATCGATGTACAGGTGCAGGCAGCGCCTTTTCAGTGCGTCGGACATCTCGCGTGCGTTATTGGAAGTCAGCAGCACGAAGGGCTTCCGCTCGGCCCTGATCGTACCGATCTCCGGAATGGACACCTGGAAGTCGGAAAGCACCTCGAGCAGAAACGCCTCGAATTCGGAATCGGATTTGTCGATCTCGTCGATCAGCAGAAGGGTGGGTTTTTTCGCCGTAACCGATTTGAGAATCGGCCGGGGGATGAGAAACTTTTCGGAAAAGAAAACATCCTCCTCCGATGTCAGCCTGGCGACCGCGTCGGAAAGCGTCTTTTCCCCTTCCAGGAGCGCCGAGAGCTTGTCCTTGAGTATCTGGGTGTAGAGGAGCTGTTTGGCGTATTCCCACTCGTAGAGCGCCTTCGCCTCGTCGAGCCCCTCGTAGCACTGGAGCCGGATGAGGTCCATGCCGAGCGCCGACGCCATGCATTTGCCGAGCTCGGTCTTGCCCACACCGGCGGGTCCCTCCACCAGTACCGGCTTTTCCATCTTCATGGCGAGAAAGACGGTGGTCGCGATTTCCTTGGAGCAGATGTACTGCTGGCCTTCAAGCGCCTTTATGGTCGATTCAACGTCTTTGAACATGTCTGTTGTCCGGTGTCAAACAGTGAATTTTCAAACGCGCCGCTTCCAGTAGGCGAAACGGAGTTTCAAATGCAAGTAATTTACCGGCGCGGGGATTATAATTATCGGCCTTCGGGCCGGGGCGCGAACAGTCGGGACAGCTTCAGGTCGTCCGTTTGCGGAAGCTCCGCGGCCATGACGCCGGCGGCGGAGGCCGTTTCGGAAATATGCTTTGCCAGCCCGGCGACTTCGAAGATTTCGAGGCCGGAGGGCTGGATGCGCCGGCCGCTCATCGCCGCATCGATCTGTGCCCGACGCGACTTCGCCTGCCCGTCGAGCAGTTTCCCGAGGCGTTCCACCGTGGTCGGTTCGATAATACCCGATATTCCAGGCCGACGCGTCAGGTATAAGCACAGTCCTGTATAGGCTTCCAGGATGAGGGCGCGCTCCACGATCCCCCAGCGAATGATCGCCCGCTTTACCGCACGGTCGTCGGCCGGAAGCAGGAAGGCGTCATCAATGGTAAAATCCGTCAGGGAAAGCCGCGCGTGGCTCGTGGTTCGCAGCATCCCCAGTTCGAGCTCCGCGAGTGCGCCCTCCGGCAGAAGGCCCGCCGGCAGGCGGATGATGCGCCGTGTCTCGTCGTTTTTATCAAGCGCGGTGATGAGAAGGAATTCGGCGTCCAGGCCCCCGGTGATGTATTTTTTCTCGCCCGAGAGGCGCAGCGAACGACCTTCCGCCAGTGCGCGCATGGGGCGCGCCGGGTCCTCGGAATGGGCGAGCGCGCCGATTGAGGTCGGGGCGGGAGCGTATTTTTCAAATAAACCGGTCTCGGCTCCTATGGGACGCACCAGGGCGGCCTGGACTATCCAGAGTATCGCGATTCCCAGGTCTCCCGCGTCGCGCGTGAAAATGGTGGAGGGCGGGGTTCCTCCGGCGAGGGATTCGATCGAGGGAGGGTACAGGCCGCACAGCTCATTCCAGGCCGCCGCGCGCAGTGCGGGGTCGCCGCAGCGCGCGGAGTAGCCCGACTCGAGCCGTTTTAAAAAATCATCCACGGCCCTGCTTTTTCGAGAGCATCGCTTCGACCTTGAGCGGCAGCCCGTAGATGTTCAGGAAGCCGGTCGCGTCGCGCTGGTCGTACAGCACGCTGTGATCGAAACTCGCGATATTCGGCTCGTAGAGCGTCACCGCGGACTTCCGGCCCACGGCCATGCAGCTTCCCTTGTAAAGCTTCAGGCGAACCGTGCCGGTCACGTTCTTCTGCGTTTCCTCGATGAACGCGTCGAGCGATTCGCGCTTGCGGGCGAACCAGAGTCCGTAGTATATCAGCCGGGCGTATTCGAGCGAAAGCTCGTCTTTCAAATGCTGGGTGTCGCGGTCGAGCGTGATGGATTCGAGGTCGCGGTGGGCGACGTGCAGCACCGTGCCGGCCGGGGTCTCGTAGACGCCGCGCGATTTGATGCCGACCAGTCGGTTCTCGACGATGTCGATACGGCCGACCCCGTTCTCGCCGGCGATTTTATTGAGCCTTCGCATCAGATCCACGCCTCCCAGCCTCTCGCCGTTCAGTGCGACCGGTATTCCGCGCTCGAAGTCTATTTCGAGATAGGTCGGTTTGTCGGGCGCCTTCTCGGGCGATCTGGTCAGGATAAACATGCTCTCGTCGGGTTCCCGGTAGGGATCTTCAAGTATGCCGCCCTCGTACGAGATGTGCATGATGTTACGGTCCATGCTGTAGGGCTTGTCCTTGCTCACCGGTACCGGGATGCCGTGTTTTTCGGCGTAGTCGAAGAGCAGTGAGCGTGAATGCAGGTCCCATATCCGCCACGGCGCGATGATGGAAAGCTCGGGCGCCAGGGCCTTGAAGGTCAGCTCGAAGCGCACCTGGTCGTTGCCCTTGCCGGTTGCGCCGTGACAGACGGCGTCGGCCCCTTCTTTCAGCGCGATCTCGACCTGCTTCTGCGCGATGATGGGCCGCGCGAGCGATGTGCCGAGCAGGTATCTGTTTTCGTATATGGCGTTCGCGCGGATGGCGCGGAACACGTAATCGCGAACGAATTCCTCGCGCAGGTCCTCGATGTAGCATTTGCTGGCGCCGGTCCTGACGGCCTTTTCCTCGAGGCCGTCGAGCTCCTCCTCCTGTCCCACGTCCGCCGCGAAACACACCACCTCGCAGCCGTAGGTCTCGATGAGCCAGCGCACGATCACGGAGGTGTCGAGGCCCCCGGAGTAAGCAAGCACGACTTTCTTTACGTTCATGGTGTTCTCCCTCTTATGTGGTCAGGTCCACTTGCGGGCCTTCCCTTTGTTTGCGGGTCCGGGAATGCCGGTTTCACTTCATCAGGGCGCACATGAGCGCCTTCTGAACGTGGAGCCTGTTTTCGGCCTGGTCGAAAACGATCGAGCATTCGGAATCGATGACATCGTCGTCGATTTCCTCCCCGCGATGTGCGGGCAGGCAATGCATCACCGCACACCGGTCGGCGCATTTTCTCAGTACCTTCCGGGTGATCCTGTAATCCGCGAACGCCTTCCTGCGGCGTGCGGCCTCTTTTTCCATCCCCATGCTGGTCCATACGTCCGTGTAGAGGTAGTGGGCACCCTCGACGGCGAGGTTGATGTCGGTTGTTACCGTTAGCTTGGATCCGGTTTTGGAAGAAATCTGGAAGGCGAGGGCGCTCACCTGGCTGTCGGGCTGATAACCCCTGGGACAGGCGACGGAGATGTCCATTCCAAGCATGGCGGCGCCGACAAGCAGCGAGTGGACCATGTTATTGCCGTCGCCCACATAGGCGAGCTTGACCTTTTCCAGCTTCTTTTCGCGCTCGTATATGGTGAAGAAATCCGCCAGCGCCTGGCATGGATGAAAGAGGTCGCTCAGTCCGTTAATGACGGGCACGGTGGCGGTTCTGGCGAGCTCCACCACCTTGGAGTGCAGATCGGTTCGTATCATGATGCCATCGACATAGCGCGACAGTACGCGCGCCGTATCCGCGACGGTTTCGCCGCGGCCGAGCTGGATGTCGTCCCTGCTCAAAAAAAGCGCGCATCCGCCGAGCTGGAACATCCCCGCCTCGAACGAGACGCGCGTCCTGGTTGAATTCTTCTCGAAGATCATCGCCAGCGTCTTCCCCTCCAGAACGGGGACGCGTTTCCCCGCCGCGAGGTCCTTTTTCAGCCGAGCAGACAGATCGAAGATGTTCAGTATTTCAGGCGCTGAGAGATCGGTGAGGGTGACCAGGTCTTTGGTTTTGAGTTTCGGGATTTTCACGATGCGGCCTCGCTCGCGAGAATGGTTTCGAGGATCTTCATGCCCTCCCTCGTCGTCTTCATGGAGATGTTGAGCGGAGGCATTATCCGGATCACCTTCTCGGCGGTGCAGTTGATGATGAGCCCGGCGGAGAGCGCCTTTTTAACGATGTCCGTTCCCGGCGTCGAAAGCTCGAGTCCTATGTGCAGCCCCATGCCCCGGACTTCTTTTATCAACGGGTTTTTCGCCTTCATTGAACGCAGTCGCCCGAAAATGAAGTCCGAAACCGTGGCAAGGTTTTTCGAGAGTGCCGGTTTTTTAAGCTCTTTCAGGATAAACTCGGCTGCCGCGCACGCCAGGTGGTTGCCGCCGAAGGTGGTGCCGTGGACGCCCCTGCCGAACAGCGGCGAAAGCTCGTTACGCGCGTGCATCGCCCCCACAGGTACGCCGCCCCCCAGTCCCTTCGCGAGGGTGATGATATCGGGTTTGATGCCGTAGTGCTGGTATGCGAACGCGCGCCCGGTCCGTCCGACGCCGGTCTGGACCTCGTCGATGATGAGGAGTATCCGGCGTTTGGCGCACAGCGCGGAGAGCTTTCCGATGAATTCCCTGTCGGCGATCCGGATACCGCCCTCGCCCTGGATGAGCTCGGTGATGACCGCGCATACACGGTCGTTGCGTCCGATTTCACGCTCGGCCGCCGACAGGTCGTTGAAGGGCAGATAGGTGAATCCCGGAACGATCGGGCCGAATCCCCTGCGTATTTTCTCCTGCGCGGTGGCGGACATGCCGCCGAAGGTGCGTCCGTGGAACGACCCCTCGAATGAAACGATTTCATACCTGTCGGGCGAGATCGACTGGCCGTGGGCGCGCGCGAGCTTGAGGGCCGCCTCGTTCGCCTCGGTCCCGCTGTTTACGAACAGGGTCTTTCCCGGGAAGGAGAGCTCGCCCACCAGTTTTCCGGCGGCCGCCTGCTCCCGGTTATAGAACCAGTTCGACGAGTGTATAGGGCGTTCGAGCTGCGCCTGGAGCTTTTTTACGAAGCCCGGGTGTGCGTGGCCGAGGGTGCTAACCGCTATGCCGGCGAAAAAATCGATATAGCGCCGCCCGTCCTGGTCGTAGAGGAACGAGCCTTCCCCTCCTGTGAAGCATACCGGAAGACGGTCACCGTAGTTCTGGAAGAGGTACTGCCGGTCGCTGTCCATTATATCCCTGAGCCTTTTCGAAGTCATAGCCTTATCCCGAGACGGCATAAAATAAAAACGTCGGGGACGCAACCCCGATCGTGTGAATCAGCATTGGAGATTCTTCCTTTATGTCAATTAAAAAACGGGTATGTAAAACCTACAGGCGGTAGCCGACGCTGAAATAGCCGAGTGTGTAATCCATGCCCCGATCGGCGAAGAAAATGTGATGATAGGCGAATCCGGCGCCGAATTCGATCCGCGAGAAGACGAACCGCGCGCCCACGGCAAGATTCACGCACGGGTCGTAGGATCGCCGCGAATCGAGGATCTCGGGCGGGCCGTTTACATCGGCTCCGGGTATCTCGACGAGCGAGATGGCCAGGCCCGCGCCGGCTCCCGCGGTGAGGGCGAAAAAGCTCTCCATTCGATAGAGATAGGTCGCATTGAGCGAGAACGAGCGAAGGGTGAAAATCGATTCCACCGGTTCGTCAGAGTCCCTGGTATTGGCGGTCATGTAGTCGTATCGCAGGAGGAGCTCCGTGTCGCGCAGAACGGGAATATCTTTCGCGAAATCGGACGCGGCAAGGTCGTAGCCCGCGTACAGCGAGGTCGACTCGGTCCTGTCGTAGATGTCGCCCCATGGGCCGTATATGTTTACCATACCGATGGAAGCGCCGAAACTGAATCCGTTGAAGGCGTTATACAGCGAAGCATACGGAGAGGAGGCGGTCCTCGCCACTTTGACCGCAACCCCCTTCCGGAGTTCGGTGTTGATCTTCTCGGAGAGCCGGTCTATGATCACGAGGAGCATCGCGCCGAGCTCCTCGCTGGTCTCGTGAATGTCCTTGATCTTCTGATCGTGTACATCGAAAATCTGCGTCTTGATGAAAATGGTGCGGTTTTCCACGTAATAGGAGCCGGTCACGACGAAGTCGGCGCTGAACTCCTTGCCGCGGTCGGCCAGGAGGCGGATCCTGTTTTTATACACCTCCTCGGGCGCCGAAGGATCGACGTATTCGAATATAACCGGGAAGGAGCGAACCTCGTACATCTTCGAACGCCTGAGCTCGGTCGCGATCGAGTCGGGGATGATGTAGGAATAATAGCCGAACTCCCCGGCCTTTCCGGTGTTCTGGAAATTATACAGTATGACCTTTCCCTCGGGATAGGTCGGGTTTTTTGACTCGGCAGCCGCCGTCGCCGTCGTTATGACCGCGGCAAGACCGAGAGCGATAACGGTTAAAAACCTTGCTCTCGGCGGCGCGCCCGAAGACCCGCGTTTGAAGCGCGATGTGATAAGCATGGCCGGTTTCCTGACTCCTGTCTGCCGTTATTGTCGTCCAAAAAGCTCATTTCGTCAAGAATGAAATACGGTTCAGGTCGTGTATTCGGCGTTTATCCTGACATAGTCGTAGGAAAGGTCCGTGGTAAGGCATTCCGCCCCGGCATCACCCATGCCGAGATCTATCGTGACGACGAGATCCTTTCTGGCAAGACGGGCCTGCAGGTCGGCGCGTACAAAGGGTACCGGCGTGCCGTTCAGCAGCAGTGTGGCGTCGTCGATCATGATCGTAAGGCTCTTCTCGTCGATGCGGGCGCCCGAGTAGCCCGCCGCGCAGGCGATCCGTCCCCAGTTCGGGTCGTTGCCGAACAGCGCGGTCTTCACCAGCAGCGACTGGGCGACCGCCCTCGCCGCAAGCCGCGCGTCGGTCTCGGTGGCGGCATGCCGCACAACCACCCGCACGAACTTGGTCGCGCCCTCGCCGTCGCGCACAAGGAGCTCGGCCAGTTTCTTCAGCACGGTAAGCAGCGCTTCCTCGAAGGCGGCAAGGTCCGCCCCGGTTGAACGGGGGGAATCCGAGACCGGGCACAGCAAAATGGCAGTATCGTTGGTGGACATGTCACCGTCTATGGTGATTGCGTTAAGGCTGTTGGCTATACAGCGGCGGAATACCGCGTCGAGATCGTTTTTCGCCAGCGGCATGTCGGTGAGCAGGAAGGCGAGCAGGGTGGCCATGTCGGGGGCCATCATGCCCGCGCCCTTCGCCGTGCCGGCTATGGTGTATGAGGCCTTTCCGGAGGTGAATCTGACGGCGTATTCCTTGGCGAAGGTGTCGGTGGTCATGATCGCTTTCGCGATGAGGCCGCCCTTTGCCGGTGAGGCGCCCTGAACGAGTTCCGGGAGGCTCTTCAGCATCTTTTCGGCCGGGAGCTGGACACCGATTACACCGGTGGATGCCATGAGGATCGAATCCCCGGGTGCGTCGAGCAGGCGCGCGGTCTCCCTTGTCAGAGTGCGGGCGTTGTCGTATCCTTCATCGCCCGTGCAGGCATTGGCGTTGGTCGCGTTGATCAGGATTCCGCGCACGGGCAGGACGGTCCGCTCGCGGCAGAGTCGTACCGGGGCCGCGAATACCCGGTTGGTGGTGAAAACGCCGGCGGCGTGGCACGGTTTCCCGGAAGCGATCAGCGAGAGATCGAGTCTGTTCTGATATTTAATGCCGCACTCCACGGCGGAAAAGACATAGCCGGGAACGTTTTCGAGTCCGCCCGTAAGGATCTCCATGGCGCTCCTCCTGTCAGCAGTTCAGGGTATCGCCTTCAGGCGATGAGATGATGAGTGGGGCGAGGCGCGATAAAAGCAATAAAATTTTCAGTATTCCTTCGCTCCTCCCGGGGCCGCGAGTAAAACTTGCGGGCAGGTGGAACGCCGTACGCGCGGTCCCCCCGCCGTGCGACGGGGGGACCGGGTTCGTCAGTAATCGTTAAGCACGTTCGACGAGATGACGAGTCGCTGTATCTCCGAGGTGCCCTCGTACAGCTCGGTGATGCGGGAGTCGCGATAATGACGCTCCACGGGATACTCCTTTATGTAGCCGTAACCGCCGAACACCTGGATCGCCTTGTGGGTAACGCGGTGAGAGGCCTCGGAGGCGAAGAGTTTGGCCATCGCGGCGTAACGGGAGTACTTCCTGCGGTCCCCGGTGCCGATGAGCTGTGCCGCCCGGTAGGTGAGCAGCCGCGCCGCGTCGATCTCGGTGGCCATGGCGGCGATCATCCACTGGATCGCCTCGAGCTTGGCGATGGGCTGGTTGAACTGGACGCGCTCCTTGGCGTATTTCGCGGCGGCGTCGAGCGCCGCCTGGGCGATCCCGACCGCCTGCGCGGCGATACCGACCCGGCCGCCGTCGAGCGTATGCATCGCGATCGCGAAGCCTTCCCCCTTTTTGCCCAGGATGTTCGCCTCGGGGATCTCGCAGTTATCGAAGACGAGCTCGGTGGTGGATGAAGCGCAGATGCCCAGCTTGTCCTCCACCTTGCCGACCGAGAAGCCCGGCGTCCCCTTCTCGACGATGAACATCGAAAGGCCCTTGTGGCCGACTCCTTTCTCGGTGACGGCCATGACGACCGCCACATGGGCGACGCCGCCGTTGGTGATGAAGTTCTTGGTGCCGTTCAGCACCCATTTGCCGTTTTTCAGCTCCGCGGTGGTCTTGGTGCCGGCGGCGTCCGAGCCCGCGCCGGGCTCGGTGATGCCGAAGCATCCGATCCATTCGCCGGTGGTGAGTTTCGACAGGTATTTTTTCTTCTGCTCTTCGGTGCCGTAATAGTATATCGGGGAAAGGCAGAGCGAATTGTGCGCCGATACGATCACCCCGTTGGAGGCGCATCCCCGCGAGATCTCCTCGACGGCAATCGCGTAACAGACGTAATCCATGCCCGCGCCGTTGTATTCCTCGGGATAGACCACGCCGAGCATTCCCATCTCGCCGAGCTTTTTCACCGGCTCCCACGGGAATTCGTGCGTCCTGTCGTACTCCGCCGCTCTGGGCGCAAGCTCGTTATCGGCGAACTTGCGGCACATGTCCCTGACCATCTGCTGCTCGTCTGAAAGCATGAAATCCATATCCATTCTCCTCGCACGCGAAATGAGCCGTATTCGCACTCCTGAAATCAGCGCCGATCCACCGTCCTGCGACGGTCGCCGGGCGGTTCCCCTGAATCGCGAAACGGCCTTGTTGTGTATTTTAACAAAGAATGGGTTTTATACATCGCAATGCAATAAAAATTCCCCCGCGGAATGAATAAAGTGGCATTCGACGGAGGGCGTGCCGGGGAGTTTTCCATCACCGAATCCGTGCAAGAACCGGTATCGCACCGGTGAAAGGATCTTACACGATGGGTGCCGTCTCATGAAATTATTTTCGCTGATCCGGTTGCGCCGAAGGCGGCGGGCCGATCGTGACGGTGTTTTTCTCTTGAATTATAGCAGGGCCTTTACTATTCAGTATATCAGCGGACGGCCGTCCGGAAAGTGTGAGGTGGTATGGAAAAAAAGTTATTCGTCGCGATCGCCCTTTCTCTCGCGATCGGCGGTGTTTCCTGCGGGCAGTGGAAGGTGAGCGCCCTCAAGGGAAAGAAACTCTGTTCGATCCCGAATGCCAGCGCCCCCGGCGGCGTAATGATGGACTTCAACGAAAGCGGTACCTTCAACCAGTCGTTCAGCGTACGCGTGTTCGACGGCAAAATCTACACCGCCGACAACCTGCTCAAGCGCCTGCAGGTGCTTGACCGCGGCGGCGAGCCGCTCCTGGTGATCGGCCCCAGGGTGTCGCGCGAGGACGCCGGTGACGTCAGGCAGTCTTCGTTCAACTTCAGCGTCATCGGTGCCATGGCTGTCGATTCGAACGGCTCCATCTACGTGCAGAACCGGCTCATGCCCTCGGGAGGAGCCATGCGCTCGGAGCGCAGCGAGGAAATAGACTTTTCGCCGAGCTACATACTCGTATTCGATAAATCGGGCGGTCTCATGCACACCATCGGCCAGAAGGGGAGCCCGGATATCCCGTTTTATTACATCGAAGACATCCAGATAGACCGGCAAGACCGGCTTTTCGTCGTCTCCAGATCGTTCGATACATGGAGTGTCTACCGGTTCGCCAGTCGCAAGAGGGACTACTATACCACCCTCGGGGTTCCGGATTTCAAGGAAACGGAAAATGGCGAAACCTACACCGGCCGGATAGAGGGGATCAGGACATTCGCAAGCGGCGAGGATTTCCTTGTTTCGGTCGCATATTACCACGGTTCGCGCTTCAAATACAGGAAGATATACGATTATTCGGTCGAAAAGGGGCGGAAGGAGGAGCGGACCGCCATCTCGATCCCGGATCCTAAAAACGAGCTCTTCAACCTGGTCGACGATAAGCACCTGCTTCTCTGGAATGTAGAGGGGCGTAAAATCAAGTTCGCCATCCTGAACCTCGACGGTAACGTAATCAACAATGTTCTGATCCAGATGCAGGACAACAAGTTCTATGAGGACATCTTCGCCGATGAGAGCGGCCAGCTCTACTCCGCGCACGTGAGCAGGAAAGACGTCGAAGTGATGGAGTGGAAATAGATGAAGGCGGTGACCGCCGGGGAAATGCGACGCATCGACGGCGAGACGATCGAGGTGATGGGCGTTCCCGCCGGGGTACTGATGGCGGAGGCGGGCAGGGCCGTCGCCGAGTTTACGGAATCGGTCCGTCGCGGGGAGGGCGCCGTCGCCATTATCTGCGGGACCGGCAACAACGGCGGTGATGGTTTCGTCGCCGCCCGACATCTGGCGGAGCGCGGTGTTTCGGTGAGCGTTTATCTCGCCGGAGAGATGGACAGGGTGTCGCCGACCTCGGCGGTATTTCTGCGGGCCTGTCTGAATGCCGGCATCCGGATAAATGAGCTCGCGGGGCCCGACGCGGTTCGGGACGCGGATTTCGGGCGTTATGCCCTGATTGTCGACGCCCTGCTCGGAACGGGTTTCGAGGGCGTCGTGCGTGCGAGCATGGCGGAGATCATAGCGGCGGTCAATGCCGCGGCGCGAACTGTGATCTCCGTGGACATGCCGAGCGGCCTCCCCTCGGGAGGCGCGGGGCCGGAGGGGCCCGTTGTCCGTGCCGCGTACACCGTCACCATCGGCCTGCCCAAAATTTCACTGGTTACCTGGCCCGGCCGCGAATACGCGGGCGAGGTTCATGTTGCGGATATCGGATTTCCCCGAAGTCTCCTGGAAAGCGATGATCTCGTCACCGACCTCGTCGACATCGACTTCGTGCGTGCGCGCTTCTCTCCCGACAGGGGGGCGGATACCCACAAGGGACAGGCCGGCCATCTTCTTCTGGTCGGCGGTTTCGACTGTATGGAAGGCGCCATCATGCTGAGCGCGAATGCGGCCTTTGAAACGGGGGTCGGACTGGCGACGCTGCTCACCACCGAAACGGCGCGCGCGGTTATAGCGGGCAGGATTCCCGAACTCATGACGCGGCCGGTCCCGCTTTCCGGCGGCATCACCGGCGTGGAAAACGGAATCGGTGAATTTTTCGCCGGCGGGCGACGCTACGACGCGCTCGTCATGGGGCCGGGCATGGGGCGAGGCGAAATCTCCCGGGTGGTGTTCGAAACCGTGTTGAAGGCGCTTCCGGGCTGCGGTATACGGCATGCGGTCATCGACGGCGACGGATTGTATCATCTCGCCGGTCATCTCGAACGCTCGTCGCTGCCGCGGGACGTGTCGTTCGTGCTGACCCCCCATTTCGGCGAGGCCTCGCGGCTCCTCGGCGAGAACGTGGAGGCCATCAGGCACGACCGCTTCACCGCGGCCTCGCGCCTCGCATCGCGCGCCGGTGCCGCGGCGCTCCTCAAGGGGCCCGCGTCGATCGCCTCGGACGGAAAGCGTTCGCTCGTCAACACCACCGGCAACCCGGCGCTCGCCACGGCGGGAAGCGGCGACGTGCTCTCGGGTATTATCGGCTCGCTGCTGTTGCGCGGCATGGCTCCGCTCGAATCGGCCGGGATCGGCGCGTATCTGCACGGCCGTGCGGCGGACCTGGCGGTCGAGTCCTCGGGCGTCATGGTGCTCAGGGCGGGCGATGTGGTGCGGTATGTCAGGAAGGCGATGGCGGAGCTTTAAGGGCGACCGGGTGCGCATAAAAAAAGAGGCGCCCTGAAGGCGCCTCTTTTTTTATGATCGGTACGATCAGAAGGTATAGTTGAAGTCGATGGAAATCCCGGTGTCTTCCTTGCTGACGCCGTAGAGGAAGTGAACGATCGTATTGAGATTCCACGCGATGCCGAAACCGCCGCCGAAGCTCGTGAAGTATTCGTCGAAACGCGGATCGGTGAATGGATCGGCCGCCTCGTCGAAGACATTCCCCGCGGCCGCGAAGCCTATAAGCTTGAATCCGAAACGCTGGCCCGCGCCCGATGCCTCGCCGATCTGCCAGCGCATCTCGGCATTGCCCACGGTCATGGTCTTGCCGGCGAAACGTCCCTTCTTGTAGCCGAGCAGCGTGCGGTTGCCGCCAAGGCCCTGCCTGCGCTCAAGCGCGAAGCCAAACCAGTCCTGCTCGTAGAACGGGATGTCGTTCGCCGCGGTGGTGTACCCCATCCTGAACGCGAAGGTCAGGGGATTCAGCGGGCTCACGAAGAGCATCGCCTGCGCGTTGTGCTTCGTAAAGTCATACTCGGAGCCTATGGCGCCGTCGGATATCTCGAAGCAGTAGTCGAGATAATAGCCCTTCTTGGGATCGGGCTCGAAGTCACGCGTGTCATATCCGATGCCGGCCCGGGCATAGTTCGTCCAACCGCCCTCGAAACCCAGCGGGTGGTCGAGATCGAGGAGAGTATCGAGCTGTGTTACGTGGTTTACTTCCTTGCCGTTTTCGCCTTTCCAGCTGTGGATGCCGATCTTCTTGAACTCTCCACCCAGCATGAATCTCAATGACTCGGTCATGTCACGGAAAAGGTAGAAGTAATACTTTGGTTTATTGATGTCATACTTGTAGAACTTCATGTACTCTTCGTTGTCATCGATGAATTTCTGATAGTCGGAATAGTTGCTGTAGGTAACACCCGAACCGGTCGGATTCGCGATCTTTTCCTGCGCCGCATCGGCCCCGCGTCCGAAGTAGTTGGCGTTTCGGTCGCGATTGAGGACGAAGGCGGATTTGATGCGGAACTTGCTGCCCGCGATATACGGCATGTCGAGGTTCAGCTCGTGATAGCTGACGCCGTTGGTGGTGGCGTAATACTGGGCATAGAGCTGCATAAAATAAGGTGTGCTGTCGAAATACGCGTCTTCCTTCGAACCATTGTAGTACATGTACACGCGTGCGCCGTAGCCGAAGCCGTCGTCGCTGGAAAAGTTTACCAGGGGAAGCCCCGTCGGGTACCAGCCTTCCTTCTTCTTGGCCAGCGTGTCCTCGCTCAGTTTTGCGGCCTGTGCGCCGAGCGGAAGGAACGCCAGCGCCATGATAAGCGCCAGACAAACAACCAGACATTTTTTCATACCTGTATCTCCTCTTGGCGAATGATGATGAATTGCCGGAAAACCCGTAAACTACCGCGCATCCCATGCCTGCGACGATGATGTGAGGGCCGCGGCAATTCCCCTGAAAATAACGCGATGATGACCGAAGCCGCACCGCCTCCCGGCGCGTACTCCCGCCGCCGGACAAACTGAACGCCATTCAGTTACAAAAGTCAACACTATTTCGGCCGCTTGACCGCGTAGAGAACCATCGAGCTGGTGAGGGCGAAATCCCTGAAGTGGAGTTTGCTGATGAGATGATACCAGGCGATACGAACCCAGTGCCGGTAGTCCCGGGCCGATTTGAAAGCGTAACGCGATTTAAGTAATTTGGGGACGAGGCCGAACTCCACGGGAAGGTAGGCGACCACGCGGCTGAAGCCGGACCTGACGAGCAGGTCGGTGAGGTTTCTTCGCGTGAAATACGAAAGATGCCCCGGCATGAAATAGGCGTATCGTTCGCCCCGGAGGCGCGCCTGGAGTCCCGCCATATTGGCAGTCTGCACGACGAGCACGCCGCCGTCCCGGAGCAGGCGATGGCATTCCCGAATGGCGTCCGCGGGGTCGGCGAGGTGCTCGATCACCTCGATCATCGTTATGGCGGAGAAGGAACCGTCTTCGAAAGGATGGTCAGCGAGCGTTCCGATGTGCACGCGCTCGCCGAAGATCTTCCGCGCCTCGCTCCCGGAGTAATCCGACGGCTCGATGCCGTAGACCGAGTATCGCGCCGAGGCCTCCCTGAGGAGCCCGCCAAACGCCGCCCCCACGTCGAGAAAATTACCGCCGTCCGCGTAGCGCCCGATCACGCGCAGGCGCGCCTTCCAGACGTGGCGGGCGAAGCGCTCGGCCCTGCGCTCGTCGTAGTACGCGTACTCCGCCGAACCCCGGTAATAGTCCTCTCCGTAAAATCCGCGAATGACCCTTTTCGTGAACCGGGGGTTCATGAAGATGAAGCCGCATTCGTCACAGCGATCAACCCGGAATGGAGGGGTGTAGCGCTGAATTCCGTGGAGTCGGGCGATCCGGGCGCTCCCGCAGAGCGGGCATGCCCGGAGGGGCCGCTCGTAGATCGCGGGATCGCTGAAAGGCGTACTCATTTTTCCGCCCAGAAGTACCAGTGTGAGATGACCGATTCCGGTTTTCCCAGCGGGCTTCGTTCCATGAAGCCGTACTGGAAGGCCGAAAACGGCGACAGGGCGGCGCGAAGCTCGTTCTCGGAGTAAAACGCCGCGGTCGAGCTCTCGATATCGTCGAGGCCGGTTTTCCAGACGTCGTTGCCCAGGTGAACGCCTTTTTTCAGGACCGTATCGCGCGTATTACGCAGCGTGCCGAAGAGCCTGCCACCTTTCCCGAGAATGCGCCGCACCTCGGCGAGCATGGGTGCGAGATCTTCCTTGACGGTGTAGTGCAGCGATCCCCAGGCAACAACGATATCGAGCGCGCCGGATCGTATCGGGATTGACCTCGCGTCGGCCTGTACGAACGGAGTGTCGTACAGGTCCGCGCACAGGGAGAGCGCGTTGAAACTTGTGTCGAGGCCCAGCGGGCAATCCAGCCCCATCTCGACGAGCAGCCCCACATGCCGGCCCGTGCCGCAGCCGAGATCGAGGGCGTGCAGGGAACCGGTGTCGCGTCCCTTGAGGAACGGGGCGAGCATGCGCACGAGGTTTTCGTCGGGGTAGCGAAGAACCGACCGGTCCCTGGTGTAATGCCGCTCCCATGCCCTTTCGGAATCCATATGACCTTCAACCCTCAATCGTGATTTTCAGCTCCGCGACCGCCCGCTCGGCCGCGTCGATGGCCGCCTGGTGACTGCGACCGCGCGTTATGACCACCCCGATGCGGTCGTGGTTGGTGGCGGTAACCCCGCGTATCTCCGAGCCTTCCTGTTTGAACATCTTCCAGGAGACCAGCCCGTTCATCCTTCGCGGTTTACCGTTGAATGAAACGAGCCGGCCGGGCGTACCGGTTATATAACGGACGACAACGGCCTTTTTAGTACGCGGGGAGGGCGGCGTAAAACCGGTGTTCGTGGCCGCTTTTATGGTTTCGCGAATGAACCCGTATCCGGTGCTCTCGGGAATGAGCAGATCGGGTATGAACTCGCCGCCGAATTCGGGGACCGCCTCGATAAGGCTGAGCTCCCCGTCGTCGGCCACCATGATTTCCATTATCAGCGGGGATACGGCGATCTCGAATTCCTCGGCGATACGCTGCCCGAGGGCCGTGATTCTGTCACGGAGGTGCTCGAAACGGGAAGGTGACGCGTGCATGATGTCGACAAAATAAGGAGCGGGCGACAGCGTCTTGTCGGAGATCGAGGCGAGGTGATAGGTGCCCCGGAACACAATCCCCGCGGCTATGATTTCGCTGCCCTCGGAAAAGCGTTCGACGATAAACCGGTTTCCCCTTGATTTCCGCCCCTCCAGTGCCTGTTCAAGCTCGCGCTGGTTCGACACGAGACGCACGTCCTTTTTGGCGTGCCCCGTGACCGGTTTGACGACCAGCGGAAATCCCAGCCGGGCGATCTTTCTGTGCGAGGTTCCCTGTTCGATCGCGAGGAATTCGGGCGTGTGGATCCCCGCCCTGGTCAGCACGGACTTCATCCTCCGCTTGTTGATGAAATCGTCAATTCGCTGGAAGGGAACGAGGGGTTTGCCGATGCGTTCGGCGATATAACAGGCCGTTTTAACGGCGTTCCCGTACGATCTGGTCAGGACGCCCGCCACTTCTCCGTAGATCAGGGTTTCCTGGAGGTGGCGGAATATCTCTATGTGGTTATCCACGGATTCGATGATTTTCAAATTGCTGAGTGACGCGCCCGGGGCGAGTGGATTTCGATCGACGGCGATGATATGGTAACCGAGCCTGACCGCCTCCGTGATGAGAGGGACCTGGTTCTCTCCCGCACCGATTGAAACGAAGTGCGCGGGCATGGCCGTTTTCCGTTTCCTGAACAACATGCCTTATCGGTCGAACTTCAGTAGTGCGTTCGCCACGAGCGATATGCAGCTGATGATAAGCGACGCCCCGAGGGCCGTCCAGAACGAGCCGATATGCCAGCCCTTTATAAGCCCGCCGGTGATATAGATTATGACCCCGTTGATCACCAGCGTGAAGAGGCCGAGCGTCAGCAGGTTGAGCGGCAGCGTGAGGAGAATGAGCAGTGGTTTGAGCGTAACGTTGAGAAGGCCGAGGACCGCCGCGCCGACAATCATCATGGAGACCGAGGAGACCGTGAATCCGGGGAGCAGGTACGATGCGACGCATATTCCCGTAGTAACCACGCCCCACCGTATGAGAAGGTTTGTCATTTCATCGTCTCCTTTCCGCGGCCTTCCCGGTTATCATCAGGGATAGTGAACCGGCGTACAATCCGGATATCCGGTCCATATCCCGGTTCCCGGTGGACGCGGCAAACCCGGGTTGCTGATCAGGTTCAAGTATCGGCAAACGATGACGAAAGTATTGCAAAATGTCAATAAATCTTCATCAAAGGCGACACCCGTTACCATGATGGCAGTGATATGAAAATCCGAATAGGGAATGTCTCCCCGTCCGCTTATGTCAATATTTTTGGTGGACAAGATATTCAATATATTGTACTCTTTATCGTAGCGTGGATGGTTTGAACGGACGAATCGTCCGCGGAAGAGGACGCATGTTCTGCGAAAAATGCAAAAATACCGAAGCGACGGTGCATCTTACGGAAATAATCAAGAACGTGAAATCCGAGGTGCACCTGTGCGAGACGTGCGCGCGCGAGATCGGGCTCAATTCAAAGCTGGCTAATTTCAATCTGACCGTGCCCGACATGCTTTCCTTTCTCGATGTTGAAGAAGCCGGGGATCTTGTCGACTCAAATCGTTGCCGCGGATGCGGCTTTACATTCCTCGACTACAAGAAGACCGGCAAGCTCGGCTGTCCCGAGTGCTACCGCTATCTGCGCGCTTCCCTGGATTCCGTTGTGGTGAACTACCACGGCGAAAAACGCCATGTCGGGAAGATGCCGCTCAATTATATCGAGATGAAAACGCCGGCAAGGGTCCTTCCGGATAAGAACGTGAAGGTCGCTGAAAAAACGGACACCCTCACCGATTTGAAGAGAAAACTGGACAAGGCCATAGAGGAGGAGCGGTACGAGGAGGCGGCCGTATTACGGGATATGATTCGCGGCAGTGAGACCGCAGAGTAGCGGGATCCGGCGATGTTCGAGGATATTTTCGAGAAACCGGGCTTCTGGACGGGGCAGGGACCAAGCGGAGATGTCGTACTGTCGACGAGGGTGCGACTGGCGAGGAACCTCGCGGCGGTGAGCTTTCCACGGCGTCAGGACGAGGGGGACCTGCGGCTCATCAACTCCGTTGTAGAGCGCTTCGCGTCCGATATCTCTTTCCATGAGGGGGCGAGGCTCCTCAGGCTCGACGGTCTGGACCCCGACGAAAAACGTTTCCTGCGCGAGAGAAACATAATCACCGGCGAGATGGAGTCCGCACCCAACTGTTCGGTGGTCCTCGGGGAAAAACGGAATTTCGTGATCATGGTCAACGAGGAGGACCATTTCCGCATCCAGGTGATCAACCCGGGCTTCCAGGTGATGGAAACCTTCCGGCTCGCGGACAGGCTCGATGATGAGCTCAACCGGCTTGCCGCCTACGCGTATTCCGATGATTACGGTTATCTGACCGCCTGTCCGTCAAACCTCGGTACCGGCCTTCGGGTTTCGGCCATGATGCACCTTCCCACGCTCACCTTCATGCGCTCCATCGCGGACGTTACGCGGGTGGTCCGCGATTACGGTGCCGAGATGCGGGGCACGGCGGGAGACGGCGGCAAGACCGTCGCCTGTATGTACCAGATATCCAACCGCGTATCGCTCGGCAGGTCCGAGGTGGACATCCTTGAAGAGCTCGACGAGGTGGCTTCCATGGTTATCGATATGGAGAACGAGGCGCGGGACGATTACCTCACGCAGTATTCGCGCCAGCTCGAGGACAGGATATGGCGCTCGTACGGGGTGCTGCGTCACTCACGCATCCTGAGCTACCCGGACGCCATGGAGCATCTTTCCAACATCCGGCTTGGTGTGATATTATCGATCATAAAAAATATTGATTTGCACAGAATAAATGATTTAATGGTTACAGTGCAGTGGTCACATCTGCAGAAGAGCGCCCGCAAGCTGTTTGGAAGCGCCTTCGATTGTGACAGCTACCGGGCCGATTTTCTGCGCGATCGGTTCATGCAGGCGGAGTAAATGGGAATGTACGATTTTACAAAACGGTCGAAGAAGGTACTCGAAGTGTACGCCCAGTCCGAGGGGCGACGCCTGAACTCCGATTCCCTGGGGCCGGAGCACATCTTCCTCGCGCTGTTGAAAGACGACGATTCCGTCGCCGCCCGCATACTGAAAAGCCTCGGGGTCAACTTCGATATGCTGAGGAAGAACATAGAGCAGTCCATCCGCAAGTCCGGAACCACCATCATTCTCGGCAACGTCCCCGTGAGCTCCCGCTACAACAAAATCATTGAAACGGCGCGCGAGGAGGCGCGCAGGCTCAAGAACAATTATATCGGCACCGAGCATCTCCTCATGGCGATTTTCAAGGACGGTAGCTGCGCCGGGATAGACGACCTCGTCAAATCGGGGATCGAGTACGGTGTGCTCAGGACCGAGATACTGAAACTTCTCGGCATACAGTCGGTTTCGGTAAGCGGAGAGAAAATACCCGAAAAAACCAAAACCCCGACTCTCGACGAATTCGCCCAGAACCTCACGCAGCTCGCCTCCGAGGACAGGCTCGATCCCGTGGTGGGTCGCGCCAAGGAGATCGACAGGGTCATCCGCATCCTTTCACGCAAGACGAAGAACAACCCGGTGCTCATCGGCGAGGCCGGCGTAGGGAAGACCGCCATCGTGGAGGGACTCGCCCAGCGCATAGTAACCAGGCAGGTGCCGGAACCGTTGCAGAACAAGCGGGTGCTGGCACTCGATATCGCGGCGGTGGTGGCGGGCACAAAGTACCGCGGTGAATTCGAGGAGCGCCTCAAGCGGATAATGAAGGAGATCCGCTCGTCCGAAAACGTCATCATCTTCATCGACGAGCTGCACACGATCATAGGCGCGGGCGCGGCCGAGGGCGCGATCGACGCGGCCAACATCCTGAAACCCGCCCTCGCGCGCGGTGAGCTCCAGTGCGTGGGTGCGACGACGCTGAACGAGTACAAAATGCATATCGAAAAGGACGCCGCGCTGGAGCGCCGCTTCCAGACCGTTATAGTGAAGGAACCGACGATCGACGAGACGATCGAGATCCTCAAGGGGCTCCGCGCCCGCTACGAGACCCACCATATGGTAAGGTTTACCGACGAGTCGCTCCGCAAGGCGGTGCACCTCGCGAGCCGGTACATTCACGACCGTTTTCTTCCCGACAAGGCGATAGACCTCATTGACGAGGCGGGCTCCAAGGCCCGGCTCGAAAACTGTGACAAGCCCTCCAGCATAAAGGAGCTCGAAGACGAGATCAACGCGCTCAACGACCGCAAGAACGATCTCGTGAAGTCACAGGAGTACGAGGAAGCGGCCGCGCTTCGCGACGTCATCCGTGAGAAGAAGAACGTCCTGACGGCGAAAACCGGAGACTGGCAGCACAAGGCAAACGAGTACGCGATTGTGGTCGATTCCGAGCAGATAGCGGACATCGTCATGCAGTGGACGGGCATCCCGCTGGAACGGCTCGAGGAGACCGAAACGCGGCGGCTCCTGCGAATGGAGGACGAGCTCCACCGGCGCATAATCGGACAGGACGAGGCCATCAAGGTGATAAGCCGGGCGATACGCCGCTCGCGAACCGGGCTGCGAAGCGGCAGGCGACCCATCGGCTCCTTCATCTTCCTGGGGCCTACCGGCGTAGGTAAGTCAGAGCTCGCCCGCACCCTCGCCGGGTTTCTCTTCGAAGACGAGAACGCCCTCATCAGGCTCGATATGTCCGAATACATGGAAAAACACTCGGTCTCGCGCATCATCGGGGCGCCTCCGGGCTACGTGGGCTACGACGACGGGGGTCAGCTCACCGAGAAGATAAAGCGCAAGCCCTATTCGGTCGTGCTGTTCGACGAGATAGAGAAGGCCCACCCCGACGTGTTCAACATCCTCCTCCAGGTGCTCGAGGAGGGCGAGCTCACCGACAGTTTCGGTTCGTCCATCAGCTTCAGGGACGCGGTCATCATCATGACCTCGAACGTCGGCAACCGCGAATTCCAGAGAATGGGGAAAATGGGGTTTTCCGGGGAGCGGACCGCCGCAGAGGACGGGCGCGAAAAAGTGTACGACGAGCTCAAACACCTCTTCAGCCCGGAGTTTCTCAACCGTATCGACGAGGTCGTGTATTTTCACCGGCTCGACCAGAAGCATATACGCAAGATCGTTGACCTCATGCTCCGCGAACTGAACGAACGTCTTCGCGAGCGGGACATTGAGCTTGTATTTTCGCCCGCGGCCAAACGGCATCTCGCCGAAAAGGGCTTTGACGAGAAGTTCGGTGCGCGCTATCTGCGGAGGATCGTTCAGAGCGAGATCGAGGATGCGCTGGCGATGGAGCTGCTCAGGGGCAGTCTTGGCGGCAGCACCCGGATACGTGTCTCGGTGAAATCCCGTTCGATCAGCTTCAAGCCCGTTCTGGACGGTCCGTCAAAACCCGAAAAACCCGCCAGGGAACCCGCCGGTGTTTCCTGAGGCGGGCGAACCGCGAAGCGTCCGATCGGCTTAATTTCCCCTGTCATGCGAAAGAAAAATCGAACCAACCGGCCACGTGACGATAAACGCGGTGCCGACGGCGCTCTGCCACGGGCTTTGAAGGCCGGCAGGCAGGCGAGAGAAGCGCTGGCACGCCTGAAAAACAGGTTTCTTCTTCCCGGTTTTCTGAGCGAAATGAGGCGTCTGCGGATCGGGGGGCTTTCGGGCGGAAACCGGGTGAGGCTTCTTACCACGGGCGATGCCTGTTTCGACGAATTCGTCGGCGCCATAAACGCCGCGCGGTGGAGTGTCAATCTCGAAACCTATATATTCAACAGCGACGCGGTCGGGTGGATGATCGCCGAACTTCTGGTTAAGAAGGCGAAGAAGGGAGTGGAGGTCAACGTAATCTACGACGCGGTCGGCTGTCTCGGCACCTCCCCGGCCCTGTTTGCTTTCATGCGCTCGGGCGGCGTTGAACTCATAGAATTCCATCCGGTTATCCCCTGGAGAAAGTACTTCAACCTCGACATGCGTGACCATCGCAAGCTCCTGGTGGTCGACGGGCGGATCGCGTTCGTGGGCGGGATGAACATCGGCAACGAATACGCGGGTCGCAAGTACCGGGGCGGAGACTGGCGCGACACCCACCTGCGCATAGAGGGCCCGGCCGTCCGTGACGTACAGTTTTTCTTCTTCGAAAACTGGTACCGCTACGGCGGCGCGGTCATCGATATCTCCCGGCACTTTCCAAACATGGACGAACCGGGAAGGAAGCTCCTCATGGTGCTTTGCAGCAAGTCGCGAAGGCAGGTGAAGCCGATACAGGAGTCGTATATCTCCGCCATCAATTTCGCCAAGCAGTCGATTTACATCACCAACGCCTATTTCATTCCCGATGCGAGGATATACCGGGCGCTGGTTCGCGCGGTGAAACGCGGTGTTGATGTGCGGCTGCTGCTGCCGGGGAAGAGCGACCTGGCGATCGTTCAGCACGCGAGCCGCTACCTTTACAAACGATATCTGAAGCACGGCATCCGCGTGTACGAATATACGCGCTCGGTGCTGCACGCCAAGACGGCGGTGATCGACGGCATCTGGTCGACCGTTGGTTCGTCGAACATCGACCGGCGCAGCTTTTCGCGTAACCTCGAGATCAACGCCATCATCCTCGACCAGCCGTTCGGTGATGAAATGGAGAGGGTGTTCTTCTCGGATTTGAGGAAGAGCGTGGAGTTACGGCTCGAGAACTGGAGAAAACGTTCGGTGTGGAACTTTCTTTCAGAATGGTTTTTTTATCGTTTCCGCAACCTGTTCTGAGAGATGCCGAAAGGCGCCCGGTTTCCCGGGCGCCGCTCATCGTCAGAGAATGATCAGAAACCTGCCGCAGTGAGTGCAAACCGAAATGCCCTTGGATTCCTTTATCTGCTTGAGATAAATCGGCGGGATCTCGAGATGGCAGCCGCTGCAGCTGCTCTTGTCGACGATGGCGAATGGATTCTGGCACTTCTTGCGCATGCGCTCGTAATAGGTGAGCGATCGGTTGTCGATGAGCTTGCGCAGCCCTTCGATTTTTTTGCCGGTCGAGTCGATGCTCTTGTCTTCGTCGTAGAGATGGTAAAGGCTGTCGAGGCGGATGAGGAGGTCCAGATCGGAAGAGGGAACGCCTGAGAGGTTAACGTTGCTTTCGGACCCCGGTTCCTCCTTCTGCGAGATGCTCTCGAAGTACTGTTTGGCGTCCTTCGCGAGTTTCGAGTAGACCTTTGCGGGCGTTGCCGCCTCGTCGAGCTCCTTTCGTTTCTCAGCGTTCGAGAATATCCGGGCCATCATTCCGACCAGGTAGAGATACTTGGTGCTCATGTCCGTAGGGAAAATGCTGAGCAGAACATAGCGTACCGGGGCATTGTCGATGGACTGATAATCGATACCCTCGGTGGAAACGCCGAGTATGGAAATGAAGTCGTGCACCGAATCGGTCCTGGCGTGCGGAATGGCGAGTCCCGCTCCGATGCCGGTATTCTCGAGCGATTCGCGATGGATCACCTGCGCGTAATAACGGTCGGAATGTTCGATGCGCCCGAGTTTTTCCAGGCGCTGGAGCATCTCTTTTATAACCATCTGTTTTTCTGTGTTCTTCAGGAAGAAAACCTGCGTCTTATCAAGATAATTTTCAAGAATCATTTGTCCGATTGCCTCCCTCGTTGAACTCAGTCTACCACAAAAAGACAAAAATACTCGTTCGAAATAATGCAGACCCCGCTTTCAGCCGTGCACGGAGAAACATGCCGTCAATTTTGAAAATGGCGGCGAAATATCGCTCCAATGTTTTCCCTGGGTGCTACGTGTTGTAACGATGGCTCGGCCGAGATCACGATGACGGTGGACGGTCTGTTATAATGCCGCGGCACGGCGATTGTATGGCGGGATTTCTCTCTTCCGGTCGACGACGGCGATGCTATATAACAGTCACTCTCCATCAGAGAGATGCTCTCCCTTGCGATACGAAGATTGGAATTCAAGCTTCGGGGCGAGAGGATTTGAACCTCCGACCCCATGACCCCCAGTCATGTGCGCTAACCGGACTGCGCTACGCCCCGTGCTTTGAAAGCGACCAAAGTATACTTTCGCCCGCCCGAGTGTAAACAAAAATATTGCGAACGGGCGCAAAAAATAAAATCTTTGAAGGATGTGGCTCTATAAAACGGAACGTCCGGCTCATTTGAAGACATCTCCCGCCTCCCTGTACCACAGCACGAAGTCGAGATGAGCGAGTGGAATGAGGATTTCCTTCGCGAAGGCTTTCATCCGGTTCTCGATTTCGAAGTATCGCCGGGGCGTGAGAGAGTGTGGGATTCCGGGAATAACACCCGACAAAACCAGATTTTTCAGAACATGGCGGTCGAGGATGGCGAGGTTTTCGCCGAAGCCGGTGTTACGCAGAAAGTGACTCGCTTCCTTCCATCCCATCCCCTTCACGTTCGTCGCCAGGAAGCGCCTGCGCTCGAATACATCGGGAATGGACTCGAGCACGCTCTTGATTTTCATTTCACCGTGCGAACTGAAAAGAGCGCGGGCGCGGACCACGTATGAAGCCTTGTTGTTCCGGAAGCGCACCATGTTGATGCGTTCGCTGATCTCCTCGCACCGGCCGCTGAATACCAGGTCGTTCGCCTTCAGGATTTCCACCGCGTCCCAGCAGCGATGGGCCGATGATTGAGGGGTAAAGAGGCAGAATACGAGCTCGCAGAAGATATCCTCGTCGCTGCCTTTTCGCCATACGGCCCTGAAGCGCGCGAGCTGCCGCTCTATATCGGGGCGAATCGCCCGATGGATGGCGCGGAGTTCGGCGAGCAATTCACGGGAATAAGGCTGCATGGTGACGGAGGGATCCGCTATCGGCGCTGCTCGACGACGACACGGAAGCCTATGCTGCTGTAGCGGCTGGATGGAGCTTCGCTCGATCGCGTTGCGGAGCGTAGATCATCGGCACCGCTTGACCATGCCCCCCCCCGCATCACGCGCTCCGTGCCGGCGGCCGGCCCCCGGGGGTTCCTCGCCGGGGCGGTGGCGTAGTAGTCATCGGCATACCAGTCCATGCACCATTCCCATACATTGCCGTTCATATCATACAGCCCCAGGTTGTTGTGGTCCCGTCGTGCACATGGCTGAGTTTCGCCGGTCGCGTTCTGTTCGTACCAGCAGTAACCGAGATCGAGTTCCTCGCCCCAGTAATACCTGGTCGTGGAGCCCGCGCGGCAGGCATATTCCCACTCCGCCTCGTAAGGCAGCCGGGCCTTAACGCCGTAACGGGTTCCGAAGCGCCGGCAGAATTCCATCGCCTCGTCCCAGGTGACTTTTTCAACGGGAAGGTTCTCGCCTATGAAGTAGCTGGGGCTGTCGTTCATGACCGCCTTGAACTGCTCCTGCGAAACTTCATGTAGCCCGATGAAGAAACCGTCCACGCTTACGCGGTGCTGCGGGTGTTCGGAGCCATTGCCGTCCCCCTCGGGCGAACCCATCAGGAACTCCCCGCCCCGTACGAGCACGAACGACATGCCGCCGATCACCCGCACCTCGCCCTGGACCTTCGCGGCTTCAACCTTCTGCGGGCCTCTGCCGCGGAAAACGCCCATTCCCGGCCTGACCGCATCAATGCTTCCCCTGACGACGCGGCATTTGCCCATCGTCTGCATCGGGTAGTATACCTGGAGCACGACGATTCCCTGCTCGGTTTCCACGTATACCGGCACGCCCATGGTGAGGTTTTCCCCGATTTTCCCGGAGATTATGATTTCATTCCCCTGGATTTTATGGACGCGGGCGACCGGCGCGGCCTGGCCGAAAAGTCCGTCACCCGTAAACACGGCAACGGCACACAGTGTTAAAGTGGAGAGTATCAGCGCTGTCGTTCTCTTCATTCTTCCGGTCCTCGCAAGGCGTTGTCGGTTCAGAGCTTGAATTCAATCTTCGCTTCTTCCGTGGAAAGCGAATCGGGAAATTTTTCTACCAGAGTGCGGACGATCGTAAGCGCCCTTTCCTCCCTGCCCATCGAACGATAGGTCCGCGCGAGGCCCAGGTAGGCCTCGGCGCGCGTCATGGCGTCCGGATAGCGTCCGATCAGCGTTTCGAAGCAGGCGACGGCCTCGTCGTGCCGTTTGAGATAAAACTGCAGAATATGGCCCTTGCGATAATACGCCATGTTCGCGAATTCCGATTCCTCATATCGCCCGATGAACTCCTGGTATTTTGCCAGCGCCGCCTCCCAGTCGTTTTTCTGTTCGAACGCGAACGCTTCCTGGAGCAGGCGCTGGCTGATCCGTTCCATGCGGAGCGTCAGCACGGCCGTCTTCCCCGGAAGCACCTCGACCTCGCCGGTGCCGGGTTCATGTTCGGGGGCGGCTGTCTTCACCGCGTGACGGCCGGTTTTAAGGGTAAGGGTGAGCGGGGATTTACCCGCGCTCTCGCCGTCTATAAAGACTTCGGCACCGGAGGGTGTTGTCGTAATGGTCGCGGTTCCCGTGCGTTTGTTGATGGCGTCGGCCACCTCGCGGGCGATACGACGGGCAAGCGGCCGCAATGCATCGGGATTTCCCACCTCGGTGTAACCCGAATGAATGGTCCTGCCGCTTCCAGTATTGACCACACGGTAGCCCACGCTTATGATGTCGCTGAAGACGCGTATTTCTCCTTCCAGTTTGTGAGCGATTCCCCTCACGTTGAAATAACCGGTCGAATTATCGTTTTCGATCACCCCGGCCATCTCGAGGGCCTTTTCGTTGATGACCGATTTCAGGTGCGTTCGCTCGATGACCGCGATATCGCCGAGCGCTCCGAGCTCGCTGTTGAGGATTTCGGCGAATGGACCGCTGATTCCCGTCTCATACGCGGCCGGGTTGGAATCGCCGAAACGGAAGACCGCGATCGTCGGACTGTCTTTGGCCGCGGTCTCGCGCGAGGCGAGATTTTCCCCGGTCAGCGTGATGTCCGTGTCGCGCCCGATATACGAGCAGGCCGAATCGAGGCTGTAGGTCCCGCAACCGGCGGAATGTATGATCGTCCAGTTTTCGATATTGACGGAGCGCGCGTCCACCTCGTAGCGGCCGCCGATAAGCGCCACCGATCCAACCGTCAGATGGGTGATTTTAAGGCGTTTGCCCGCCGCGTCAACCGGGCCGGTGTCTCCGAGGCCCGCCTGCGCGAGAGTAAGGCTTTCGAGAAAGGCGGCGATCTCGCCGCCCTTTCGAAGAGCGAAATGCGGTGAGGCACTCATCGACTGCTCGATGTGACGCGCGGCCTCGCTTCCGATCCCCGATTCGTCCGCCCCGGCGTTAAGATTTTCGAAGGGAGCGACCGCGAAACGGACCGTATCGTCCTGTGTGAGTGCGGTTCCCCCGAGGGCGAGCGTACATGCCGTCAGGATGATATATATTTTCGTTCTCATGATCAACCCCCCTGTTTCCCCAGATTCGCAATCCAGAGCTTGACCGCGTTACGATCGGGAGCGCCGGGGGTTTTTTCCAGATAGCGCGTATAGTATTCACGCGCGCGGGAAGGATTTTTGAGTTTCAGCTCGTAGATGATTCCGAGGTTCTTGTAAACGGCGGTGAAATCCGGCCGAAGCGCCACCACGCGCAGAAGGGCTTTCTCCGCCTCGGCCGGCCGGTTCAGCTGATAATTGATGACGCCCATATTGTTGAAGGCCTGGAAGTTTTTTGGATCGAGTTTTACGGTCGTTTCATACCCGGAGAGCGCCGCCGGGTAGTTTTTCCTTTTGTATTGCAGATTTCCCATCTCGAAATGGGCGTCGGCCATTCGCGCGTCGAGCGCAAGGGCCTTGCGGAGCTCGGACTCGGCCTCCTCCAGTCTGCCGGAGGCCAGGTACGATTTCCCGAGCAGGTAGTAGGCGCGGGCCTGGTTGGGATAATACTTGATGGACTCCCGCGCCGACCTGACCGCGTTTGCCGTGTCGCCCTTGTCGGATTCTATTTCCGATATCTTCTGATAAATCTCGGACCGTTCGAAGTCGTCCTTTGCCTTCGGGACGGACTCTTTCAGCATGCGAAGCTCTCGGTTTACCGCGGCTTTATCGGCGATTCGTGCGCTCTTCTCCAGCAGTGCGGCATCGTCCTTTGAACAGTGAAGCGGGGCGATAATGCATATGATTACAGCGATGGAAAGGATAGCCGGCGTTTTATTGGACCGTCCCATAATCTTTCCGCCTTTCATGTAATTGCTGCTCGTATCAATGTCCTGATGGTAACACCGTCGGGGTATCAAGATAATCCGGTACCGCAGCATGTCTATTCAACAGACAAATTACGCGGTGTCAACATTATTCCGTGAGCATACATAAATGAGTACGGACCCGTGCGGAAGACTGACGGAATTACGGGGGATCGCTAAAACGCGATTGCGGACAAACAAAAACCCGCCTTTCGGCGGGTTTTAAACCATGCGAATGAAGTTTTACCGCGCCTTCGTGTTGATGGCGGTCCCTTCGACTTCGAAAACCTGGTAGTAAGGATATACTTTCTGGTAGAGAACGCCGTCGATCAGCGCATCGGCGCCGGGCTCCTGCTGGATGGCCCTGTCGATGGCTTCTTTCATGTTAGGAATGCCGAGGAAAACACACTTGCCATCGGAGCCTTTAACGCGCTTGCCCACCTTGCCCTTGATTTCGGTGTTCTTGGAGCTGATCACCGTGAAGTCGACCAGACGATAGGTGCATGCACTGAAGGAAAAAGCGACGACGAGCAGCACGACGAGAACGAGAAACTTTTTCATCCGAAAATACCTCCTGATATGATTTTATCGAAGATTTTATCATTACCCCTCTCAGCCATTTCGTTCGAAGGGGGATAATCATTTATATGTGTATCCGGCGAAGAGAATGCAAGCCGCCTACGAGGAAGTATACGAATGATCACGTAATAAATGTCAAGAAATTATTAAGTCTTCGGGTAATGCGGTGTCGGATGAGCACAGGGGAACGTTCGTATGTATGCCGGCTGACCTCGGGTCCGTGCAGCGGGTTCCCGGCGATCCGGACCGGCCTGAGCCTTCTGCCGGTATCCGTCCAGACGGAAGAACCCGCCTTCCGGCGGGTTCTCAAGCAGCTTGCGGGAATGTTATCGCGCCTTCGTGTTGATGGCGGTGCCTTCTATTTCATAAACCTGATAGTATGGATACACTTTCATATAGAGAACGCCGTCTACCAGCGCATCGGCGCCGGGCTCCTGCTGGATGGCCCTGTCGATGGCTTCTTTCATGTTAGGGACGCCGAGGAAAACGCACTTGCCGTCGGAGCCTTTGACCCGCTTGCCCACTTTACCTTTGACGGTGGTGTTTTTGGAGCTGATCACCGTGAAGTCGACCAGGCGATAGGTGCATGCACTGAAGGAAAAAGCGACGACGAGCAGCACGACAAGAACGAGAAGCTTTTTCATCTAAAAATCCTCCTGTAAAAATGTTAATGCGGTCCAACCATACTCGCCCTCCCGGATCGAGGGGGATAATCGTGTAAGTCGTGATAACGACGTGCGTCCGGTCCGAACTCGAACGTAATATTTCCGTATTAGCAAACCGGATTGTCAACAAATAATTCTACGGCTCCCTTCCATAGGCGCCCAGTCCGAACGGGAAGCGAACCGACAGGGATGCCTTGAAATCGTTTTCAGTACGCCTGTTGTAGAGTACGGCCTCCTGCCATGCGCTGGTGATATTACCGGCGTACCAGCCGGCCTCGAGCACGCCGAACAGAGCTGCATAACCCCAGTCACGTTCATGTATGGAATAGGCCGTCAGCCCGCCGAATACGGCGTTAAGCACAAAGGCACCGAACGCATTGCTCCAGTTTCCCGCGTAAGCATGACCCGCACCGGGCAGAAGAGCGCTCATTATCGCGGCGGCGGTCGGCGACTTCCTCCGGAAATCCGGTCGATCGTTGAGCATGCCGGCAATCTCACGAAGCCGCTCACCATCGTTACCGCTCAGTTCGAACGCCCCGGGTGAAGAGAGCGCGGCAAAGGCGGAGGATGCCGCCTCCCAGTTCCCGGCGTTTATGTGCGACCAGCCCGCAATTTCGACAACGCGGAAAGAGTGGCCGTAGTGCGACGAGCTTTCGGCGTCGAATGCCGTCTCGTTGAATTTTCGTTGAAAATACAGGGAGCGAAGGTATTGCGTGAAAACCTCGTCGGGCGCGATGGCGGAGACGGGCCCCGCTTTGAGCAGGCGGCGAAATTCCGCTTCCGCATTCTTCGGGTCTCCCGCTTCCAGCCTGGAGCGGGCCATCCAGTATATATAGCGGTTTTCCACGGACCGCTCTGCTGTCTTCGACGCCCTGTATCGTAGAAAGAGATACTGCCGGGCCGCCTCATCGAAATGGCCGGACTGAAAGAGGTGGCGCGCGTAGTCTTCATCCCGGTCGGCCGCGGAGAGCGGGGTGACGAGCAGCGTCCCGATCAGTATCGCGATCGACGGTATTGTTTTGAATGATTCAGTCAAGGGGATCATCCGCCCGCCAGCGGTCTTCGTCCAGTTTCGCGGCGGGGTAATTGCCGCTCGAGTAAGCGCTTGGATTGCAGCGGATGAGCCGGGCCGCCGAAAGGGGGACGCCCTTTGCAATGCCGTGACGGGAGAGCGCCTGCCGGGTGTACTCGGAGCAGGTCGGGTGGAATACGCACTTGCGGTTATCGACCGGGCTGATGAACCGCGCGTAAAAGGCGAATACCAGCTTTCCGATGAGAGACGAAGGTCCTGTCTTTGCCGGGTGCACGAGGATTATTCCCGACCGGTAGAATGCGGCATCTTCGCCCGGTGGCGCCGCGGCATGTTCATGCGCAAGGATCGGAACAGACAGGGCAAGAAGCCCGGAAAGAAGCACCCCGTTCCAGAGCGTCTTACGGATTGATCTTCCGAAAAAACCTGTCATCGATTTCATCATTGATTGAAATCTCGCTGAGCTTGACGTTAATGTAAACATTGGGCGTTACGAAAACGGTGGTCTTCATCGTTGCCGGGAGGCTGATATCCCTGATCGTAACGAAATCCGAAAAGACCGTTCGTTTATTGAGGTTTCCTTTGTAAAAGTAATCTATAGAGGTGACACCCGTCGCATTGAAGTGAACCGCGATGCGAGCGGCGGGATCGCGAAGCGAGACCCCCGTTAGAGGCGAGGCCAGGTCGCGGTAACCCTTTTTGAACGCTGGAAAGGAATAACGTCGCATGAGCAGATTGACGGGATCGTGAATGATGTCGAGGAAAAACTCCTCGAGAAAGATTATGTGCGCCGGGGAAAGCTCTGTGAGCTTTTTCCGGACTTCCTTTTTCTCGCTGAAGTCGTAATTGACGTACGTGTCCCTGTTGATGATGTAAACGGATCTCTCCGGGGTGAGATGATCGAAGCGTCGCCGGTTCCTTCCGTCCATGAGGATCCTTCCCCGTGTGTCGGCGCGGCCCTTCTGGTTGATAATGCTGCTTTCGACACGGACGGAGAGGGTTCGGATATTGTTGAAATTGGTCTCGATTTTCTGGAAGTCGGACGTCTGTTCGCCGGCTCCGGCAAGCAGGGGAACCCCCATGGAGCAGGCGAGGATCATCTTCGTTATTTTTTTCATCTATTGGTCCTGTTTTTTTCGGGAGATGCCGGAATCGATTTGCAGTACCACTTTTAATCTCCCGGTGGATGCGATTGTCAACGTATTTTTGAAAAGACCCGTTGAAAATTATCTTGCAATAATGACGCCGCGCCCGGTACTCTTGAGATCCGGACTTTCCCGTTGAACAGTGGAGATTGAACGGCCGTTCCCGGGTTATCGCACCGACAATAATGATTAAATAGTGGAGAGAGATAAGGATGAATAAACCGCTGATACGTTTTTTCTGCATTCTGGTACCGGTTTTTATTATGCTACTTTCGGTCTCATGCGCGAGCGGGGGATATAAGGGCTATCAGGGCCCCAAACAGGTGGTGGCCGTTTCGGTGTTCACCAACGCGACCAAACAGAAACTCAGTAAGGAGTTCCTCGGCGCGCTGACGGATCATTTCATGACCGAGCTCATAAAGAGCGGACGATTCAGCGTTGTGGAGCGCCAGAGGCTGGAAGAGATCCTCAAGGAGCACGAGCTCGGCATGACCGGTTTGCTGAAGACGAGCGACGCCATTCAGATCGGAAAGCTTCTCCAGGCGCCATATGTCATTATCCCCTCCATCTCGAACTTCAGCGCCGAAAAGAACCAGCTGCTGGACGACACGGTGTTCGGTTACAACCGCATCAATATCAAGATACTTGTCAACTGCCGCGTCATCTCAACGGCGAGCGGGGCTTCCGTCGGCGCGGCTAATGCGATTAACGATACCACGCGCAACATCGTGCGGGTGAGCCTCGATTCGCAGACGAGCATCCTTAAATACGGCGGGAGCTTTGATGATCTTGACCCGGCGGTGAAGGAGGAGCTCATGAAGGCCGTGCAGATGATGACGCAGGATCTGTACCGGCAGAATTTTTAGGAACGCGGACCGCTTAAACCGTGAGAACCATCGCCGGTATGATCGTTGCGGCCGCCCCGGCGGCGCTTGTGTGCATTTTGCTGTCGGGGCCGGTATTCGCCTCGGATTCCGTGCCCGGTGTGCCCGCAACGGCGGACGAGGACGATGTGGCACTCAACGCGCGGGGTATCGAACATCTCCGGGAAAACGACCTGGCGGCGGCGGAACGCTGTTTTTCCGAGTCAATTAAGAGAAACCCCACCGTAAAACACTACTATAACAACCTCGCCGTAACCTGCATGCGGAGGAAAGAGTACACGCGGGCCTACGATCTGCTGAAAAAAGCGGTTTCGATGGATCCGCGGTACGCCAAGGCGCTCTCCAACATGTCCATCACCTGTTTCTACCTCTCGAGGTTTTACGAGGCCTACAGTTATTACATGCAGGCCCGTAACGCCGACAGGGTGTATATCGACGAGCGATTCGAACGTTCGCGCGTCATCGAACGGATAGAGGAGCTGCAGCGCGAGAATCCCGGCAACGACGATTACCGGAAAATGCTTGACCGCCTGCGCTCGCAGGACAAGGCCCTGCAGTAAAAGAAAATCCGCCACCGGCGTGCGTTGGCACGGGGCCCGGGGGGCCCGTTCGGAATAGCGGCATTGACCGAGATACAAATTGGAATTTTCCGATATCATCGTTAAGCGTTGCCGTTGGTGGTTTTTTTCAATCGGGATATCTGTCGTTTTTATCCGGAGATATCACCTGCGAGGACTGCAGTGCGGAGTCCGCGCCGCCTGGAGCGAAGGCAGGCCGGTGCTGACATGATTCAGAAAAACAGGTTGAAGTTAAGCGATAACTCGTCGCGCCTGAAATCACCGGTGGCCGAGGGCGTGTAGCCTTCCTGGACGATGCTTCGCGAGCAGTCAATGGTAATGCTCGTGTTGGTGCTCGGGAAGAAACCCTGGCTGGCATGCAGTCTTATATCACCGCGTTTTTCACCGAGGACATGACCGATACCCCTGGCGTACAGATGCAGCTTCCAGAGCTTTCCGATCTTCGAGAGAATCCCCGCCGACCCCCCGATTCCGACAGAGTAGTTATCCCGCAATGCGGGCCCCGCATCCACTTCGGTTTCGAACATCATATAGAAGATTCCGAAAAAGCCGCTTTTAAAAGTGAATCCGCCGCCGGGGGACAGGTAGAAGGCGAGGGGGTCGCGATCGTTATCGAGCAGTGTCCGTGTTACACCGGTCTTGATCTTCCACGAAACCGATTTGAAAAACTCATCCCGCGGGGACAGTGAAGCGATGTCGATAATGTCGATATTATCGAGCTCCAGGCGCCTGTTCAGGTCGTAGTAACGAAGGGTGACGTCGAAGAACACTATCTGCCCCCCTTCAACGTATCCCCGGTCATCGTCCAGAAGCGTATGGTATGACGGACGCAGTTTTA
>CAZVEG010000005.1:0-10866 GCA_964625625.1 uncultured Leptospirales bacterium
TCTTGTAATAGCCCTTCATGACGCAGGCGCTGCGGGTCACGATTTCGCCCTGCACTCCGAAGGGGACGTCCTCGCCGGTGTCGGGATTGACGATCCTGCCCTCGATGTCGGGCAAAAGCCTTCCCACCGTGGACACACGCAGTTCCACCGGGTCGTCGCGGCGCGTCATGGTCATCACCGGCGAGCACTCGGTCTGACCGAAGGCGATGACCACTTCCGGGCAGTGCATCCGCGTGCGCACCTGGTTCATCACCTCGATGGGGCACGGCGCCCCCGCCATGATGCCGGTACGGAGCGATTTGGTGTCGTACTTGTCGAAATCGGGATGCGCGAGCATCGCGATGAACATGGTCGGCACGCCGTTGATCGCCGTGCACCTCTCCGCGTCTATGGCCTTCAGCGAGGCCAGCGGATCGAAGGCCTCCATCACCACCATCGTCGAGCCGTGGTAGACGCCGTTGAGCGTGCTCATCACGCAGCCGAAGCAGTGGAAGAGCGGCACGTGGATGAGCAGGCTGTCCTTCTCCGAAAGGCCCATCACGTCGCCGACCATTCGCGCGTTGTTGACGATGTTGTAATGGGTGAGCATGACGCCCTTGGGGAAACCGGTCGTGCCGGAGGTGTACTGCATGTTGATCACGTCGTGGCTGTCGCACGAGTTCATGCGCTCCTCGAGCGCCGCGTCGGAGACCGCCTCGCCCATCTTCACCACCTGATCGAAGGAGAACATCCCCGGGGTGGAGGCACGCTCGCCGATGTAAACGACGTTTTTAAGGCCGGGGAGTTTTGCCGAGGAGGTCTTTCCCGGCTGCTGCGCGGCGAGCTCGGGCACCACCTCGTTCGCCGTGTCGAAATAGCTCGTGTCGCGGTATTTATCCATCAGCACCAGCGTGGTCGAATCCGACTGGCGCAGGATGTATTCGAGCTCGTGCGACTTGTAGTTGGTGTTGACCGTCACCAGCACCGCGCCGATCATGCCCAGGCCGAACTGCATGTAAACCCACTGCGGCAGGTTGGTGGTCCAGACCGACACGTGGTCGCCCTTGCGCACGCCGAGCGCCATAAAGCCCTTCGCCACCGCGGCGCACGAGGCCGAAAAATCGCGGTAGCTCTGGCTGATTCCGAACTCCGGATACACCAGCGCCCGGTTGTCGGGATACTTCGAGGCCGTTTCCTTTAACAGCCCGCCGATGGTAATTTCCCTGAAATCCGACATGTTAAATCCTCCTGATGTTGTAAATAAAGACAGTCTTCCATCGCCAGTCGCTCCATTCAGGATCCCGGATGTCAGGGCCTGCCGCAGTCCCCGGAAGTCCCGGGCCTTAGCCCGCGCGAACGAGGGAAAAGCCCGGCATATCCGGTTATGCGGCACGTCCATTTATATATGTTTACGTCCCCTTACGCGTAACAACCGATCGCGCGTGATATCACCGTGCGCTGTATCTCGCTCGTGCCCTCACCGATGGTGAGGAGCTTGTAATCTCGATAGAAGCGCTCGACGTTGTACTCGCGCATGAGCCCGTACCCGCCGTGCAGCTGCACGGCCTCGTCCACCACGCGGCCCATCACCTCCGAGCAATAGAGCTTGGCCATGGCCGCATGCTTCGAGAAGGGCAGGCCGGCGTCCTTTAGCCGGCAGGCCTTGTACAAGAGATTCCGCGCGGCCTCGATCTCGGTGGCCATGTCCGCGAGCTTGAAGGCGTTCACCTGGAAGGTCGCGATCGGCACGCCGAACTGTTTGCGCTGCTTCGAGTACTTGAGCGCGAGCTCATAGGCGCCCTGCGCCCCACCCAGGCCCATCGCGGCGATCGCGAGTCTCCCGTTGTCGAGCGTGGAGAGCATCTGGTGAAAGCCCTCGCCGCGCCTGCCGACCAGGTTTCCCTCGGGCACGCGGCAGTCGTCGAAATAAAGCTCTCCCGTGTCCGAGGCGCGCCACATCATCTTGCCCTTCATCTTCTTCGCCGTAAAACCGGGAGTGCCGTTGGGCACCATGATGCACGATACCTCTTTTTTGCCGTCCGCCCTCGTTCCGGTGATCGCCTGCACCACGCAGACGCCCGCCATCACCGAGGTCGAATTGGTTATGAAGATCTTGCTACCGTTGATCACCCACTCGCCGTTCTCCAGGCGCGCGTTCGTCCTGCTGGCCCCGGCGTCGGAACCCGCCTCCGGCTCCGTAAGGCCGAACGACGCGAGTATCTCGCCGCGGCAGAGCTTCGGCAGCCATTCCCGCTTCTGCTCCTCGCTGCCGAAATAATAGATGGGGCCTATGCCCAGCGAATTCGCCGCGGCCACCGTCGCCCCGTGCGAGCCGTCCACCCTTGATATCTCCTCCACCGCGATGCAGTAGGAGAGATAATCCATGTGCGGTCCGCCGTATTCCTCCGACACCACGATGCCGAAAAGGCCCATGTTCGCCATCTTCCTCGTGAGGTCGGTGGAAAAACTTTCCGTCTCGTCCAGGATCTGCGCCATCGGCGCGATCTCGTGCTCGGCAAACTCCCGGACGTTGTGCCTGAGCAGCTTCTGTTCCTCGGTCAGTCCAAAATCGTACATGACCTTCCTCCGTGCCCTGCTTCTGTTTATTTTCACGCCGCATACACCGGGAAATACCCGGGTTGTATACGACCGGGGGACGACGCGTTTTGCCAATCACCCTCTATCTGTTCGCCGCCCCCCGTTGAACGGCAGTCGTATCCGGCCGGTTACCGGAGCGCTAAAAAGAAAATCCCTCCGGAAGCTGATTTTCCTTCGTTCCCGCCGGCACCCACGAAAGGTCGAGTATGGTGTAGGTGGGACTCTGTTTTTTGAATATCGGCACCACGCGCATTCCCATCGCCGGTTCGCCTATCGACAGATAGCTCATAAGAATGGTCACCACACCGTCGAATTCGATGTTGATGAACTTAATCGGCTTCTCTAAAATGTTGAACGCTCCGGACCGCTCGCACACCATGAAGGTGTGGACCTTCGCGGACTTTTTGGCGATGTCGGTCATATCGATGACGGTCATTCTCCCCAGGCAGTCGGGGCAGTGAATCCGGAACGGCTGGTACACCGAGCCCTTGCTCTCGCACTTCGGGTTATCACAGCGCGTCGCCATGAGTTTTCCCTGCGAGAGCGACTCGAAAAATACCGCCTCACCGCCGTACGAATGCATGTAGGTCATGTCGCGCGGATTGGTGACTCCCAGGAGCTTCCAGCCGTTGTCCGCGTCGCGGATGGGCGTGTTGGGCGTCATGTGATGAAAGTCGCCCTTTATCTTGTACTGGTTGTTTTTAACGAAAACCTGTCCGAACATACTCATGGTTCATTCTCCTCTCAGGCGTCTTTCTTTAAAAGATGGTCGGGATCCATAAGGATCGTCGCGGTAACGTGCGAGCCGACGCCGGCATGGCTGATCGCCAGCGCGCGCTTCGCGCCCTTAACCTGCAGGTCGGTCCAGTCCGCCGGCTTTTTGCGGTTGAACTCCTTCCAGCGCTTCTCGTCGCCGTGCATCTCGGCCCAGCGCTCCCACAGGTGGCAGGCGATCTCGAAGGTCTGCATGATTCCGGTCGCGCCCACCGCGTGCATGCAGCCGATGAGCCCGCCCGAAAGGTTGGAGGGAAGCTTGCCCGGCTTGCCGGTATGGGGATTGGTGTGATAGCAGTCGCCCGATTCGACATAGGTTCGGCCTTCCCCGTAGGGACGGATTCCGATATCCTCATACGTCTGGACGTCGCTGATGGTGAACGCGTCATGCAGCTCGATGACGTCCAGATCCTCCGTCGGGTCCTTGACTCCTGTCATCCTGTAGGCGTACCATGCCGCCATGCGCGCGCCGAGGAAACCGGTGAATCCGGGATACCGCTCGCCGCCAGGAAAGCGCTTGCCGAAATCCTTGTACTGCTCGGCGGTCTCGTTGGGGAGCAGCGGAATCTCCATGTCGCGCCGGTCAGCCGGACGCAGGGTGTGCGATCCGGCCGTAACCCATATGCGCAGCGGTTTGTTCTTCGAATTTTTAGTGAGCTTGATCGCGGTCGGCTCGTCGCAGATGATAGCGCACGCGGCGCCCACGCTCATGAGACAGGCGTCGAGCGCGCGGAGCGGGTAGGCCACCACCGGCGATTTCAGCACGTCGTCCACGGTGATCTTCATCGGACCCTGCGCGAAGGGATTGAACCGCGCGTAGCCGTGATGCTTCACCGAAATTTCCGCGAGCGTGCGGCGGAAGGACTCCTCCTCCTTGCCGAAAACCTGCCAGTACTTCTGGGCCATGACCGCGTAGTATCCCGTGTAGATGTGCCCGAGCGGTCCCTCCCAGTCCTTGTCCGCGGCGCAGGAGATGAGGAAGTTCCCCTCGTCGGTGGGCACCTCGTCCATGCGTTCCCAGCCCATCGCCAGCACGCAGTCCGAATAGCCCGAGGCCACCGCCTTCATCGCCTCCCACAGGGTGGACCCGCCCGTAGCGCCGCCGGTCTTCACCCCGATGTTTCCCAGCGGATCAAGCCCCAGGCGGTCGTGGATGACGGCCTCTCCGAGAAGCTGATCGCCGAAGTGGTCTGCGAAATGGCCGTAGTAACAGGTATGGATATACTTCTTGAGCTCAGCCGGCTCCATGGCCAGCATATCGGCCGCCATGCTAAGCGCGTCGACGCAGAGCTCTTCCGTCCGCTTGTTCGGAAAGGCCCGGTCGAACTTCGACTGGCCGGCCGTTACCAGGTACACCGGACGCATGAGCTTTGGAACCTGTAGCTGCTGTTCGCTGAATTTGATCATACGTACATCCCCTTACTCTTTATAGTTTGGATGCGCCCGCCTGAAGGCGGGAACGCATCATCCCGGACCCGGACTGGATGATCGTCCAATTTATATATAAAAAAATATCAAAATTGTAGCGCAGCGCACGAATAGCCGGGCCTCTCCCGTGTCCCGATCGCCCGGCATATCCGATCACAGCGTTCCCACCCACAGCACCGCGGCGCGCCCCTTCGAGCGGCCGGTGACAAGCTGCTTTTCGGGAACCGACCAGTAATGCACCGCATCGCCCTCGGAAAGCGTGATGCGTTCGTCGCCATGTATCAACTCCACCGAGCCGCGAAGCACGCACAACACCTCCTGGCTGTTTTTGATGTTCTTGCGCACGGGGATGCTTCGGTCCTTTTCTATCAGAAGGACCGAGCTGTCGATCACACGCCGGTTCTCCGGCGGGAAGAACCGCCTGGTGACGAACCCGGAAGCGGGTATGTCCGCGTCGTCCCAGTCGTCCCTGCGCACCACCACCAGCTTCTCCTGCTTGCGCGCCTGGTTCAACAGATCCCCGGCCTCCATGCCGATCGCGCTGCAGATGTTGACGAGCGTGTCGACCGAGGGAGAATTGACGTCGTTTTCGATCTGGCTCAGGAAACCCTCCGAGATACCCGCCTTCTCGGCGACCACCTTGAGCGTGAGCTTCCGTTCCTTTCGTTTCTGCCGCAAGAGCGCGCCGAGATTCATTATTGCCAGACCAACATATAAATATTTGCTAATAGTAAATATGTACCATAAGTAAACATTTATTAAATCTGTCAACGATTTATTGAAAATGTAGAAGAGGGGTCGATTCCAGCGCGGGAGATCTAGTCCAGCAAACAGGAAAAACCAACGCTCACGCTGTGGGCCGGGAATGATTTTCCGACGAGGGATGATCGTAAAAACGGATTGGTATCGGGGCCGTACCCGGCCCCCGCCCCTCCTCCGGGGCCGGCTCCGTCCTCCTTGGAAGGTGAGGTCGGCGCCTGGTAATACATGAATGAGTAAAATATCGAGCCCCGAAGACCACTCTGAAGCTTGAGGTTAAGGCCGGCATCGGCCGCGTAAAGAGAATAATCCGACGAGTCCCGGCCGATACCCGCGCCGAACATCACGGACAGGGGCACCGTCGCCTCTATGCCGACCCCCATCCTCCCGACCGTTTTATAGTACTCCGCCCCCGTGTTTTCGAAATCGATACGGTCATGATCCAGTCCCGCATCGAACCATAGCATGTCGGAAACGTTCCATGCCAGTTCCAGCGAATACAGGCTCCTGTTATTTTCGATGTCGAGCCCGCCCAACACGTAGTCTTCCTTCGTGGAAGCGTATTCCCCGCTTACGGAAACCTCCGCGAGATCAAGCGATGCCATTACCCGGTATTCGAATCCGCGGAAGGACCTGTCTCCGGAGGAATACTTGAATCCGGCCGACAGCTCAAAATACGGCACCGGCGAACATACTATCTCCGCGCGGGGCTGACCCAGATCCACATTACCGTAGTTTCCCGCCCCGTCCGTCACCTGGTAGCGCTGGTGCCTCGTGTACCCCGCAAGCGCTTTGAAAATCACGGCGGAGAAGCCCGCCGCGGCATCGAGTCTCCATGAAAAATTCGGCTCGTTGACGCCTGATGAATACAGGCCCCTCGCCCCGGCCTCGAAATAGAATCCCTCGCGCTCCGCCGCCGGCGCCCCGGCCGTCGCCAAAAGAAACAGGAACAGCCATGCGCGGACCACGCCGCGACGACGTTTCCTGGCTCCGGTTGTTTCTGTCATCACCGCCCCTGAAAACGCATCAATAAAAAAGGAAAACGAAAACGCAAGCTAGCTCTGCCAGGAATACCGTCCGTCCCCCAGGCGCGACGGGGAACGGACGATCACCCGCCCGCGATGCAAGCCTATGCGGACGGATCGCCAAACGCCAGAACAAATCGGACTGCCGGCGAGCCGGTCATTTCCCGGCCTTCATCTCCTTTTTATTCTCCCGTGCCTCCTTCCGCGTCTGCTTCATCTCCTTGCGCATTTCCTTCTTTTCCCGGTGCTCCTTTACGCGCTCCCTGTTCTGGATCCTGGTAGTGTCGCCCTTGTTCTCGGTCTGCTGTTCCACCTTCACGGGCTCTTCGGCGGCAAGCGCCATGGACGCGGCGAACGCAAGCGACATCAGCGCACTGACGAGTTTTTTCATGGACATCCTCCTCTTCGGAATGGTATATAATGAACGCGATCGCCGGCTTCACCGCGATCGTTCGCCATTACCCATGTAAAACGATCCACGACGCGAAAAGGGACACGAGAAACGGAAAAAATGATCGATCCCGACGAGATAACCCGCCTGTACGACCGCCATGCGAGCGAGCTCATGGCGTTTATATTCGCCCATGTAAAATCCCGCGAAACGGCAGAGGATCTGCTTCACGATACCTTCATCAACCTCATGCGCTTTTCACACGAGCGCACCATCGATTACTCGAACCTGAGAGCGCTGCTCTATAAAATCGCGCGGAACCTTTCCATAGATCATCTGCGCCGCGAAAACCGTCGAAATCCTCATGCCGGTTTCGCACACACCCGGGAGGGAGCACCCGACAACACCGCCGAACGGCTGGAGATGGACGAAACCGAGCGCGCGATCGACCGTATTCTCGAATCCGCCGACGCCCTTTCGCGTTCTGTTTTTTTGATGAGACGGGAGATGGGAATGACGTACGCGGAGATAGCCTCGAGCATGGACATCTCGGAGCGAACCGCTAAAAGAAAAATGCGAAAAATGCTTAACCTGCTCTCGGAAGGATTGAAAAAGGCCGGAATTATGCTGTTTTTTTTCGCCACTATGGCCTGCATCTTTCATGAAATCGTTGTATTGTAAGAGAGGATTATCGCTTTTCATGAAACTCCATCCGTCAATAAAAAAGATCGCCTCTCTCGCGGCGGAAACCGCGTCTCACGAGGAGCGTGGCCGGCTCGAAGCTCATATCCGCGACTGCGCGCGCTGCGCCGGGGAATACGACCGCTTGCTGTCGTTTCTGAAATCGCGCCATACCGGAAGAATCAATCCCTCCCCGGCAGTCCGGGAACGACTGCTGAACTCGGCGGAAGCCCTCAATTCAGCCCCCGCCGCCGCGAAAAACAGGAACCGGCGTTCCGGCTCCCGACGGGCTTATTGGCCCGTTGCGGCCGTCGGCGCAAGCATTATAGCGCTCACCGCGGGCCTTCTTATCTGGAGAATGTACAGGCTCACTCCTCCCTCTCTCTCGGTTACACGGGCACATGGCGATGCGGTGATAGATGGAATTCCCGCCGTCGCCGGGAATTCCATCTCCGGCGGAAACCGAATCGTGCTCGGGCGGGCGTCTTTACTGGAGTTTACCGATGGATCGCATCATGCCGTTCGCCTGGGTGGCGGCTCGGATATGAGAATAGAAGCGATCCGGCGCGACACATCGGATCAAAAAACCGTTTTCACCTACAATCTCGACAGGGGAGCCTTCTACTTCAGGTCGCAGGATACTGCAGGCCGCCGGTTCATAATCTCGACACGGTTCGCGTACTTCATCCCGACCGGAACCGAATTTCTACTGATCGCTTCGGCGGAACAAACCGCGCTGATCATGGTGAACGGCGGGATACTGGCCACCGCCTCATCATCGGGTAAAGCGGTCACGGCCACAGGGGGAGAAATAATCATTATCGGGAAGGACATCTCCATATCGAATGCGCGTGAAAGCGATCTCGCGCTGGTAAGAAAATTCACCGAGGCGAAAACAGGCGTCGACATTTCACCGAACGAGCTGCGAGCGGACATCGCAACGCCCGTAACCGCCCCGAACACCGCTGAAACCCGCATAGAAGACGGGGGCATACCGGTAACCGATCGGGTTATCCCCTCGAACCACGACAGCGATCGCACCGGGATGCGGAGGGAATCACGGGAGGCACGGCAGGAAATGCAACGGGTGCGGCGCGGTGGACGCGGCCGATAAATTGCCGCGGCGGGGACACCGCGTATGCGGTGATACCCCGGAAGACGGCCTCAGCCCGTGTATACCACGGCGAGCACCTGCGCGGGACCGGCTCCCGAGCTTTTGAGCGAGTGGGGAACCGAGGAGAGATAATAGATGCTGTCACCTTCCTTCAGAGTCTCTTCTTTCTTGCCCAGCCGGATCCGCATTTCACCCTCGAGAACGAAAAGGAACTCTTCGCCCTCATGACTGGAAAGATCGTCCGCTTCGCCGCCCGCCGGAAGGGTGACGATGAACGATTCCATGTGACGCGAGACCACCCCGGTCGAGAGGGACTGATAGAGGTACTGCGGGTTGTCCCTGGTGCCCGACGGAGTCCTGTGCGTATCGCGCCGGTCCTCCTTGCGGATGACCGAGTAGCTGTAGCCGGACTCCTCGTCCAGGATGATACCGGTTGCGACGCGAAGCGCCTTCGAGAGGCGGATGATGGATCCCAGGTCCGGGAAGACCTTCACGTTCTCCACCTCGCGCAGATACCGCTCGTCGACGCCCGCGAGCTTCGCGAGCTTTTCCAGGGAGATCCCCTGCATTTCGCGAATCCTTTTCAGGCGCTCGCCGATGAAGGTCTTTTCCTCGCTTTTTTCCTGCTGGCCGTAATAGCCGGCGAGGTCATCGAGGTAGTTCTGGTATTCTTCGCTCTTTACCTGGGTTCTCATGCCGTCACCTTCCCCCTTTTTGAAACGAGCCGCCGCGCGCGGCCGACCGTACGGTATGTCAACAGAATAGTCACTCCATGAGGATTTCGTCAACAGCAAAAACGCGGGACGGCCGGATGTTACGCGCCGTAGAGAACGGCAAGAATGATCGAACGGTCGTCGTGTATGTTTTCGATGCGATGGGGAATGGAGGAGCGGTAGTAGATGCTGTCACCCTCGCGCAGAATCTCCTCCCGGCCGTCCAGAACGATCCGGACCGCACCCTTCTGCACCATGATGAATTCCTCGCCGCGATGCGAGGCGAAACGGCGGGTTTCGCCCTCCCCTTTAAGCGTGATGAGGAACGAGCGCATGCGCTTCTTCTCTGAGCTGCCGGCGAGCGCAAGATATTCATATTCGGGGTGAAGCAGGGAGGTCGCGGTCGGGCGTGCGGCCCTTTGCATTTCCGCCCTGCGGACGACGGTGTATTCACCGTCGGCGTCGACACGGTCGGTATCCGGAAGGCCTCCCGAAAGCTCCGAATAGAACCGCTCGTACTCGGGGTTCGGCTCGGGAGCGAGCGAGTCGTACGGCGCCGATTTCGACGCGGCGATTCCACCCGGTCTCTTTCTTTCCTTCATCGCGAAACGTCCCGCACGCCGCACCCTGTCATAACCCGAGGCATATAAAAAGTGTACCGCAGCTCATCAGGCGTTCAATTTTTTTGCCGGATAAACACGGTCCGGAACCGGCACGCGGAAGCCGTCCCGTTCCGCCGCGCTATCCCCTCGCCCTGTACGCCTCTTTCTTTTTGCTCCCCTGACGCTCGAAGTACGGCCAGAGCCAGGCGACGAAGCGCGGAAAGGCCATCATCAGCTTGGAAAAAAATCCGTCCAGCGCGGGCACGCACACCTCGGGCTTTTTCCTGACGATGGCCCGGTATACCGCCTCCGCCACCGCGGCCGGGCTCTGCGGCGGGGCCCGGAAGGTGAGCGGCGAACCGCCGTGCTCGGCCTCGTATTTCAGCATGGGGGTGTCGACCGAATCGGGAAAGACCGTGGCCACGTGTATGTTGTGACGTTTGAGCTCGATGTGCAGCGTGAGCCCGAGCCCGCGAAGCGCGAACTTGGTGGCGGTGTAAATGGAGCTGTACGTTTCCGGCACGATCCCCGCAAGCGACGATATGGTCACGATACTGCCGCCGCCGCGCGCTTTCAACAGGGGGACCGCCTCCATGATGCAGTTGACCGGCCCCATGAGGTTCACGCCGACCTGCCGGTCGACCTCCCGGTGCGTGCAGTTCTCGAACAGGTTGGGCACGATGATCCCCGCGTTGTTCACGAGCACGTCGACGCCGCCGAAACGCTTCACAGCCTGACGGAACAGGTTCTTCACCTCCGCCGGCTTCGTGATGTCGCACCGCACCGCGAGAGCGTCTTTGCC
>CAZVEG010000005.1:10876-74324 GCA_964625625.1 uncultured Leptospirales bacterium
AGCTTTTTTTTATCGATGTCCGCCAGCACCAGGCGCATGTCTTTGGAATGGAAAAGCGCGGCGATCTCACCGCCGATTCCACCCGCCGCGCCGGTTATTACGGCTACTCTGCCCTTCATTTCTTCGCCGCCTGCCTGCGCACCTTCTTTATCGCCCCGTCCATGACCGCCTCCACGAGCCAGGGGCACAGGCGTTTCATGATGAACGTGAATTTCCCCTCAAGGCCGGGGATGATGATGAACTTCTTCCTCAGCGTGTCCTTCAGCATTGCCTTCGCCACGAAGTCCGGCTGGTACAGCCCGGCGTTCCCCGATATGGCCTTCGTTTCGGCGGGCTTGGTCTTTTCCTCCTCGTGAAGCTGGGGCGTGTCGGTATCGGGGGGGCACAGCACCGACACGTTTATGCCGCTCGGTTTCAGCTCGCCGCGCAGGCTCTCGGAAAACCCGATCAGGCCGAATTTGGCCGCGCTGTACGCGGTGTAGCCGTACACCCCGATGAGACCCGCCATCGACGAGATGTTCACGATGTGCCCGGCCCCCCTCGCCTTCATCACCGGCACCAGGGCCTCGCAGGTATTCCAGACGCCGTACAGGTCTATGCGTATCTCCTCGTCGAACTTCGCGAAGGAGGTTTTCTCGAAATCGTTACAGTAGGCAACCCCGGCGCTGTTGATGAGCACGTCCGGCGCGCCGAATTCCTTCACCGCCTTTTCCATGACCTTCCGCACGGAGCGATTATCCGAAACGTCGAGCGAAGCCGAGGCAAACCGCTGCGCGGCCGATTTTTTCGAGGCCTCGATCTTCGCGATCGCCTTTTTCAGCTTTTCCTTGTTCCGCGCAAAGATGGCGACGTTCGCCCCGTAAGACGAGAGAAGAACCGCGGCGGCGAGGCCGATGCCGCTCGAGCCGCCGGTGATGTAGACCGTTTTACCGGAATAGTAGTTCATGAATGATTCTCCATACAGTAATATTGTCAGATAACCACAGCGCCCCCGGAAACCGGAAGGCATGTCTTCCCCCGGCAAGGGGCGGACACGCACATGACACCCGGGTCAGTAACAGTCAGATATGATATTTCAGCCGAAAATCAACATAAAAACCGGCCTTCTATATAATTATTGACGCCCGCGGACACGCTCTGGATAATGCGGGAGAGTGTCGGCGACGGGGGTGCTACGGATGGGAAAGACTGCAGGCGGCATCGAGGATCTCAGGGAACTCTTCAAGGACGCGCCGCTCGAAGAGAAATCGCTCGCGGCACTGCAAATCAATTCATACCTGCGCATATGGAAGCGTACCGCCATCATCTCGCGCGAAAAGAACGGTCACACCGTGCCCGAGATGGTCCCCATTAAGGCTTTCGAGTTCGTCGAACAGCAGCTCTACCTGGCCGCGGGACTCCTCGATCTCGGCGTCGAAAAGGGCGATACCGTCGCCATCTATTCCCCCAATTCAGCGCGCTACGCCATCGAGCTCTTTGCCATACTCGCCATCGGCGCGGTGTTCGTGCCCGTCTATCCCACGACGACCGAGGAGGAGGTGGACCTGCTGCTTCGCCACTCCGAATCCAGGTTCGTCTTCGCCGGCGACGTCATGCAGTTCCAGAAGGCCTTCTCGATCCTCAACAAGGTGAAATCGCCGCTTAAAAAGCTCATCGTGAACTACCACGTGGATACGGGGAACCCGAACGTACTCTCGTACGATGAGCTCATACGACTCGGCAGGCGCTCGGGGAGAATTCACGACGCGGCGCGGATGATCAGAACCATCAACAGTGAGGATCTCGCTGCGCTCATCTATACACCCGGCACCACCGGCATCCCGAAGGGAGCGCTGCTCACTCACGGCAATTTCCTCGCCCAGCGAAGACTGCTCGAGCTTTTCAGGGTAACCGACAGGGATGTTCGGCTCGCCCACCTCCCGTTCAGCCACGTGTTCGGCCTGTCCGCCGACCTGTTCTCCGCGACGGCGACCGGTTCGCTCCTCTGCATCATGAAGAGCTTCGAGACCGAGGAGGTGCTCGAGTACATCCGCGAGGTGCGGCCCACCATCATCTGCTCGGTCCCGCGCATGTACGAGAAAATCTGCGTCACCGTCATCCAGGGGCTGCAGGGGTATGGCAGGGTAAGGCGCACGCTGGCATCGCTCGCGATGAAGGTCGGCCGCAGACACTATATGGCCGAAGCCGCCGGGCGGAGAGCGCCACTCCTCCTCGGCGCGCTCAAAAAGCTCCTGTACCCCCAGCTCCGCCGCATACGCTCCTCGCTCGGAATGGGCAGGGTCCGCATCCTCGTCTCCGGCGGCGGGCCGCTTCCCCTGGAAATCGCCTACTTTTTCGGCGGCATCGGCCTGCCCGTCACGGAGGGCTACGGCCTCACCGAAACCGCCCCCATTATAAACGTAAACCGGCTCGACCTCAACAAGCCCGGTACGGTCGGTCCGCCGCTCGAGGGAGTGCTCGAGAAGATCAGCGACGAGGGCGAAATACTCGTCAAGGGTCCCACCGTATTCAAAGGATATTATAAAAGCGATGAAGAGAACGATCTGGCGTTCACGTCGGACGGTTTTTTCCGCACCGGCGACATCGGCATCTTCGACGAGGATGGCTATCTCAGGATAACGGGCCGGATCAAGGATCTGCTCATCACCTCGTCGGGGAAAAACGTCGCCCCTCTCTATATCGAAAAAAAATTCGAAAACGAACCGTTCATCAACTATATCTGCGTCGTCGGCGACCGCCGCAAGTATCTCACGGCGCTGGTCGTCCCGGATTTCACCCGGCTTCGCACCTATGCCCGCGAACGCAACCTGAAGTTCCAGGGAGACGCGGACCTGGTCACCCATCCCGAGGTGTTCACGTTTTACAAGGAGCGCATAGGCGCGATCAACGCGACCCTGGCCCGTTACGAACAGATCAAGAAATTCATCCTGCTCCCGAATGATTTTTCGGTGAACGGCGGTGAGCTCTCCCCCACGTTTAAATTCCGCCGCCACCACGTTCACGAAAAATACAGGGACCTCATCGATACCATGTACCCGTCGAGCGACTCGATTCCCGACGAGATTTAAGGCCGACAGGGATTCACGCCGCCTCCATTTCCATATTGACAAAATCCCCGCGGCCTGCCATCCTCCCCATGTGACATAAAATGATTCCCTCGCGCTTTCCGGACCATGAACATCGAACAGCTCATCGATTACCTTAAATCCCACGAACCCTTCACCGCGCAGGTGAGTTCGTGGATCAGGCACGATCCAGTACCGGCATCATACGAGCCCTTCCCCGAACACGTCGACGGAAGGCTGGTGAATATTTTCCGCAAAAGGGGCATCGAGAATCTTTACTCTCACCAGCGAGAGGCCTGCGACGCGGTCCACCGGGGCGAGGATGTCGTGATCGTAACCCCTACTGCCTCCGGGAAGACGCTCTGTTACAACCTCCCCGTACTCGACGCCATGATGAAAAACCCGGACGGCCGGGCGCTGTACCTCTTCCCCACCAAGGCTCTTTCCCAGGACCAGCTCTCCGAGCTTCACGGCGTCATCACCGAAACCGGGCTCGACATAAAGACATTCACCTTCGACGGCGACACTCCCAACTCGGCGCGCAAGGCCATACGCGCCGCCGGCAACATCGTCATCACCAATCCCGACATGCTGCACTCGGGTATATTGCCGCACCATACCATCTGGGTAAAGCTTTTCGAAAATCTCCGGTACGTGGTCATCGACGAGATTCACTCATACCGCGGGGTGTTCGGCAGCCACCTCGCCAATCTCATGCGCCGGCTCCAGCGCATCTGCCGTTTCTACGGCTCGAATCCGCGCTTCATCTGCTGCTCGGCCACGATCGCCAATCCGCGCGAACACGCCGAGGCGCTCATCGAACGCCGGTTCAGGCTGGTGGACAGGAGCGGCGCGCCGCGCGGGGAACGTCATTACGTGCTCTACAATCCGCCGGTGGTGAACAGGGAGCTCGGCATCCGCGCGTCGGCCGTGAAGGAGGCCGCGAAGGTCGGCGCCCTCTTCCTCGCGAATAAAATTTCCACCATCATTTTCGCTCGAAGCCGGCTTCGCACCGAGATCATCTCGACCTACCTGAAGGAACAGTGCGCGCCGATCAAAAACAGGATCGCCGCTTATCGCGGGGGCTACCTCCCCAACGAACGGCGCGCCATCGAACGCGGACTGCGCGAGGGAAAACTCGTGGGCGTGGTCTCGACCAACGCGCTCGAGCTCGGCATCGATATCGGCATGCTCGACGCGGCAATCACCGTCGGATACCCGGGGTCCATCTCGTCGCTCTACCAGCAGCTCGGCCGCGCGGGCCGCCGGGGCAGGGCCTCGCTCGCCGTCGTCATCGCCACCAGTTCGCCGCTCGACCAGTACATCGTTAACAACGCGGGATTCCTCCTCGGCTCGAACCCGGAAGGAGCCACCATCAACCCCGACAACCTCCTCATACTGATGGACCACATCAAATGCGCCTCCTTCGAGCTTCCGTTCGACAGGGGCGAGCGTTTCGCGCGCCATCTCGCCACCACGACCGAGATGCTCGAATATCTCGAGGAGCGGGGAATCCTGAAGCGTTCGGGCGAGCGCTTCCACTGGATGAGCGACATCTATCCCGCCAACGGCATATCCCTGCGCACGGCCGCGCACGAGAACTTCGTGATCGTCGACAACACCGACCACTCCAGGGTGATCGGCGAAATCGACTACTATTCCGCCCCCACGCTCATACACGACGACGCGATCTATCTTCACCAGGGAAGGCAGTACTATATCGACAGGCTCGACTGGGAGCGGCGCATGGCCTTCTGTCACGAGGTCGACTCGGACTACTACACCGACGCCGAGACCAAGACCGATATCCACGTGCTCGAAAGCAACGAATCGCGCCCGCTGTCGGGCGGCACGCTCTCACGCGGGGAGATCAACGTCCGCAACATGGCGGTGATGTTCAAGAAGATCAAGTTCAACACGCACGAAAACCTCGGCTGGGGCAAGATTCATCTCCCGGAGCAGGAGATGCACACGTCATCGGCCTGGATTGATTTCGACGAGGAGCGACTCGACGCCGTCGCCGGAAAACCCCTCTCGGCGCGACTCCTCTATTCAATCGCCTACATACTGCGCAATATCGTTCCGCTGTTCACGCTGTCCGATTACGGGGACATTCACGTTCTCCACCAGACCCGGTCGAACTACAGCGGAAGACCGGCCGTCTTCCTTTACGACTCCGTTCCCGGCGGCGTCGGCATCGCGGAAAGGGCTTTCGAGGTAATAGGGCTGGTGGCCGCCGAATCGATCGGCGTCATCGAGCGCTGTGCCTGCGCGTCGGGCTGCCCCGGGTGCGTGGGGCCCCTCCCCGCGGGCGATGATGATATCAAGGGCGCCGTAAAGAGGGCCCTTCGCGAGCTTCTCGATGAGCCTGAAGGATAAGCTCCGTCTCTACGAGCGTGCGGCCGGACCCGCCCCCGTCGTGCCCGCCGAAAGTACCCTGCGTGAAATGGGCGGATCCCTGATCCAAACGGAACACGGGCCCCTGTGGCGGTTCGACGCCGTTTACCCGATCGATGATGCCCGCATCAGCGCGCTGCGAGCGGCTATGCCGGCCCTGTTGCATCACACCGGCGCAAAACCGGTCGAGCTCGAACACCTGCTCTTCTTCGACCTCGAAACAACCGGGCTCTCCGGCGGAACCGGCACCTATCCGTTCCTTACCGGGATAGGCTACTTCCATGAGGGCGCCCTTCGCATCGAACAGTATTTGATGGACGATTACGCGCGCGAACGGACCATCCTTTCCCACCTCGCGCCGGTTTTCCGCGGAGCGAACGCGCTTGTGGCGTTCAACGGTAAAACCTTCGACCTGCCGCTCATCAAAAACCGCTACCGGCTCAACCGCGTGAGCGGATTCCCCGTGGACCTGCCCGTCATCGACCTTCTCTATCCCTGCAGACGCCTGTTTAAACGACTATATGGAAGCTGCACCCTTAAATCGATGGAGGAAAACCTGCTCGGCGTTCACCGCGCCGACGACATCCCGGGATGGGAGATCCCCGACGTGTTCTTCTCGTTTCAGCGTTATGGCGAAACCGGTCGGCTTCCAAATGTGATCGAACACAACCGCACCGACGTCTATTCGATGTTCACACTCGTCGAGTCGCTCGGCCGCATCTTCCACGCGTTGAGCGGCGGGCGCTATGCCGATATCGAACCGCGCATTCTCCCGAGGATAGCGCACTATCTCTACGCGACGGACCTCGCCTCTTTTCTCGAAACAGCCGCGCTCGTTCACGACGAATTGAGGACCGACCGGCTGCTCTTCAAGAAATACTGCACCGCGCTGAAGCGTTCCGGAAGGATCGGGGAGGCCCTGCGCTTCTGGAAGGGCGATCCGTCCATCTATTCCCTCGAGGAGCTCGCCAAGTACGCCGAGCACCGCGAGCGCGATTACCGGAGCGCGCTGGACTATGCGCAAACGGCGCTTTCGCTCATCGGGCGCGGGCTCTTCTCCGGAGAAGGAGAGGCCCTGTCCGCCGACAGGGCCTCGTTCCACGGGGAGCGTTTCGCACGGAGGATCGCGCGTCTCGAGGCGCGCATTTCGCGGGACGCCGGCGTTACGCGAAATCGGGCTGTCCCGTCGCGCCCTTGACGATGGACCAGAGGTAGCCGTCCGGCTCCACCTTCTTGCGCTTCTGGACCGCCAGGTGCAGGGGGATGAACGTAAAATAATTGTTCCAGCGACCGACAAGCATACCGGTCTTCCCCGCCATGGCCCCGTGCACCGCGTTCTGGGCGAGCATGATACAGTAGACCGCGTCATCGGGCGAGGCCGGAATGCTCCTGATGATGTAGCTCGGATCGATGTATTTTAAATTAACATGGAAGTCCATTTTTCTGAAATGGGCGTTTATCTCGTCCCTGAGCAACACCCCTATGTCCCCGTGCTTCACATTGCCCGAGGCGTCGCGCGCTTTTTCACCCGCGAAATATTCCTGGCCGGCGCCTTCGGCGACCAGTATGACCGCGTGCCGCTTCGCCTCGAGCCTGCGATGCAGGTTATCGAGAAGGCCACCCTCACCGTGCAGCCGGAACGATACCTCCGGCAGCAACACGTAATTCACCACGTTTGATGCCAGCGCCGTGTAAGCCGCGATGAAGCCCGAATCGCGCCCCATCACCCGCACCAGGCCTATGCCATTGCGAGCCCCCCTGGCCTCCTCGTGAGCGGAGACCAGAACCTTTGTCGCCTCGGCCACGGCCGTCTCGAAGCCGAACGTCCGGTCAACGAAGCTGATGTCATTGTCGATGGTCTTGGGAACGCCGACCACGGCGATTTTCAAACCCCGACGCGCGATCTCATCACAGAGGTCCCTGGCCCCGCGGAGCGTTCCGTCGCCCCCTATGGCAAACAGCATCGATATCCCGTTTTTCTCAAGCGTATCCACCATTCCGGACACACTCTGGTTTCCTCGTGAAGAACCGAGCATGGTCCCGCCCTTGGCGTGGATCTCGTCGACCGCGTCGGGCGAGAGCTTGACGAAACCGTGCCCGTACGAGGGGATAAGACCCTCATAACCATAGGGCACCCCGTAGATGGTTCTAACCCCGTACTGGTAATAGAGTTCCATGACCAGCGCCCGGATCACGTTGTTGAGCCCGGGGCAGAGCCCCCCGCAGGTGACGATCGCCGCTTTCGCGTCTGAAGGCTCGAAAAAAATCTTCCGGCGCGGTCCGGCATTTTCAAACGACGGTGCGGCTCCGCGCTCCCTGAAAGAAGCCTTCACCCTGCCGTACTCCACGTCCACGATGACGCGCTCGCCTTCGTCGATAAACCGCCTGATCGGAAGCGGTGAATCGACCCGGCACTCGCCAAGGTTCGCGACCATGGTATCATTGTCGTTCAGCATGGTACAGTTCCTCCTCTCCGGGATTGCCGCCGGGGGCCTTCACGGTTAGACGATACAGTAACCGGATGCGCGGCACGTCCTGCCACTCTGTGTGCCTCAAAGTGCGCGAACTTTCAAGCACATTTCCCGTGGATAACAAATGGATTGAAATTTTTCATCATGCTTTTCATTATACCCGCTGGATGCACCCCGAACGAATCAAATGAGCGAATACGGTGAAATGATAGGCATCACCTCGACCATTCCGGTGGAAATCATCTACGCCGCCGGTCGCGTTCCCGTGGACATAAACAACAGCTTTATCGCCTCAAAGGACCCCGCCTCGCTCGTCCGGCGCGCCAAGACGGATGGCTTCCCCGATACCACCTGCAGCTGGATCTGCGGCCTCTACGGCGCCGTGCTCGAACGGGGTATCGGGACCGTGGTCGGTGTTACGGGCGGCGACTGTGCCGAAACCATCGCGCTCATGGAGGTCCTCTCGCTGCGCGGTATCGATGTCATCCCCTTTTCCTACCCGCACGGACGCGACCCGGTCTCACTGCAAACGGAAATCGACCGCTTCGCGGAGCGCTTCGGAGTCGGGATACCCAGGGCCGAGGAGGAAAAGAAACGGCTCGATCGTATCCGCCGTCGAATCCATCACCTGGACCGCCTGCTCTGGGAGGAGGACAGGGCGCTCGGCGGCGAGGTGCAGCTGCTGCAACTTGGTTCCACCGATTTCGAGGGAGATCCCGATTCCTATCTCGCGAAGGTCGACGAGAAGATCACTGAAATCGAATCAAGGAAGCCGCTCGAAACTGCACTGCGGCTCGGGTTCGTGGGCGTTCCCCCGATCATCAGCAACCTGTACGATACGATTGAGCGGGACGGCGTACGCATCGTCTTCAACGAGGTCCAGCGCCAGTTCACACTTCCCCTCGGGAACACGATCGGTGAATCCTATACGCACTACACGTACCCTTACGGCATATTCGCGCGCGCGAAGGACATCGCACTGGAGGTGAAACGCCGGCGGATCGACGGCATCATCCATTACGTCCAGGCCTTCTGCTTCAGGGGTATAGAAGACATCGCGCTCCGTCGCGAGCTCGGGATTCCCGTACTCACGCTCCAGGGTGACACGCCAAGCCGTGTTACCGAAACCATGCGATTGCGCATCGAGGCTTTCGTCGACGTGCTCCACCGTCGGAAGGATCGGCGCTGATGGAACCATACACCGACCTCGCCCTGTCCTACGACCACATCCTCAGGCACGTCGACTACGACCAGTGGTACCGCTATCTCAGGAGCATCATGTTCCAGTATATCGAGTATCCCGAATGGATACTCGAGCTGGGGTGCGGCACGGGAAAATTCGGCGCCATGTTCTCGCGTGACGACTTCCCGGTATACGGCATGGACCGCTCCATCGAGATGCTGCGGGTCGCCAGGAAACGCGCGTACAAAAACTACCGCATATTCTGCGCCGACATGACCGACTTCAGGGTCGCGCGCGCGTTCGATTTCATTTTCTCGGTCCACGACACCATGAACTATTTCCTGACCTACGCGAATATACAGAGGGTGTTCCGCAGCGCCCGCAGGGCGATGCACGACGGCAGCATTTTCATGTTCGACATAACCACCGAGTACAACATACGCCGTTACTTCGACGGGCGCGTCACCAGGTATCGGACGCGCGGCACAACGGTCAAATGGAGCAATTCCTACGACGAGGAAAGGAAACTGATACGCTCCATCCTCGAGTTCCGTCACGGGGACGGCACGGCATCCGTCGAAGAACACGTACAGCGCATCTATTCCATCGCCGAGATCAAAACCCTGCTCGAGAGGGAGCGGCTGCGGGTCATAGACATTTTCGGCGACTATACCTTCTCCGCACCCTGCGACGACACGGTGATGATTAACTTCATCACACGGAGGATCTGAGGTGCAGTATCTTTTTTATTTCATCGGATTCGTCATCGCCCTCGCCGTATTCCTCTACGTGCTCAACGCGTACGAGTCGGGGAAGGAGAAGCTGAAGGGATTGAATCGCCCATCCGGCAAAAAAGGCGCCGAGCGGACGACGACCGTCGAGCCGCAGGACATATTTCTTAAAAAACCTCGCAGCCACCCGGGCGAGCGCCTCTGCCCGCTCTGCGGGTCCGCGCTGACGAATTATGAAGCCCTGTACGCCGCGCCGGTCAAGAACGGCGACGGCGGCAAAATTCTCATACTGGGCTGCCGGTACTGTTACAGGGAAGAGGACCCGAAAGGCGGCCCGCCGGCCGCCACATAAAGGCCCTGCTTCACTTTTCCGGATCCGCTGAAGGAGGTTCGTTGCCATCGAGGTATTCGGGCAGGTATAAGGGGAACCCGTATCTTCCCTGAAGGGCGCTGAAAAAACACAGGTCATGGAAGGAAACCCGCAGCAGATCGTCCTCCCCCTCGGGTTTATCATTGATCACCAGGGTTATCTGCTGCTGGTGCGGCAGGCCCATCGGAAAGATCATCCTCCCTCCCTTTTTAAGCGACCGCATGAGCGAAAGCGGCCTCTTTCCGCACGCGGCGCATACGATCACCGCGTCAAAAATCCCGAGGGATGATTCGTGATCGGTACCGTCACCGGAGAAGAAGCGGATATTGTCGAATCTCTTCTTTTTGCACCGTGCTTTCGCCGACGCCGACAGCTCGCCGTACAGGTCGATCGTAAGCACCTCTCCCACCATGCGGGAGAGTACGGCCGTTGAATACCCCGATCCGGTCCCCACTTCCAGCACGCGCCATTTCTTCTGCGGCGCGAGTATGCAGAACATCCGCGCCAGTGACATCAGCGGATCGCTTCGCTCCCCGAGGCCGATCGGAACCGTCTCGTCCGTGTAGAACGACTTCCTGAACGCGGCGTCGAAGAAGTCCTCCTGTTTGACGGCGGCGAAGGCGTCCGTCACGGCCTTGCCCGCCTTTTTCTTTTTCAGTGAAGCCAGAAACGCATCCCTTTTAGTGCTCATGGTGTCAGCCGGTGATCCTCAGTAAGATTAACGGGTGCTGCAACAAATCATCGCCTCATTGGAAAATTTCAAGCATTTCCCCGGGCCCTCGGCGGAGAAAATTCCCACCGCTCTCCCGCGGACGTACATCGGCCGCGAGGAATGCCGGTATTATTCGAAAAACTGGAAAAGGTAAGTAAGAAAATAATCCGAGATGAGAATCGCCATCGAAGACTTCACCACCGCCTGGATGGTCGCCTTACCGACGCCTTCCGCGCCGCCGCTCGTGTTAAATCCCTGGTAGCACGCGATGACGGCGATCTGGATACCGAAAAAAACCGATTTTAAAATCCCCGTCATGAAATCGACCAGCCGGAGATTCTGCAAAATGTTCTCGATGTATTTGTCGATCGTGATGTTCAGTCCGAAATAGGCGACGAAGGCTCCGCCAAGCACACCGACCACGTCCGTTATAACGGTCAGCGCCGGCGTCATCACCAGGCAGGCCAGAAAGCGCGGGACGGAAAGGTACTGAACGGGGTTCGCCGAAAGGGTCACCAGCGCGTCTATCTGTTCGGTTACCTTCATGGTGCCGATCTCGGCGGCGATGGCCGAGCCCACCCTGCCGGCAAGAAGGAGCGCGGTGAGCACCGGACACAGTTCCCTGAACATCGAGATCGCCACGGCACTTCCGATGAAGATCGACGAGCCGGTCATGATTTTGTCCATGGCGTTTCCGATCTGGAGCGCCATCACCATGCCGGTGAAAAACAGCGTAACCGCCGTTACCGGCAGCGAACGATAACCGATTTCAAGCATCTGCGCCGTGACGCTTTTCCGGTCGAACGGCGGCCTGAAGGTCCACTTAACCGTCTCCGCGAGGAAGATGGCATAGCGGCCGATCCCCTCCAGAAGCGAAACGGCATATTGTCCGGCGCCCCCGCTCGTCATGCCTCCGCCACGGTCTCGTCAAATTCATGGACCTTGTCGAGGTTCCCGAACTTGGTGAATTTTTCCCAGAAGCGGAGCTCGACCTCGCCGATGGGGCCGTTACGCTGCTTGGCGACGATCACCTCCGCAATCCCCTTCTTCTCGCTCTCCTTTTTCACACGCTCTTCGCGGTAAATGAACATGACAACGTCCGCGTCCTGCTCGATCGCGCCCGATTCCCGGAGATCCGAAAGCTGGGGACGCTGATCGGTGCGCGATTCGACCGCGCGCGAAAGCTGCGAGAGCGCGACCACCGGAACCGAAAGCTCGCGAGCGATCTGCTTGAGCGAGCGCGATATCTCGGCTATCTGCAGGTGGCGGTCCATGCGTGAAACACTCGTGATAAGCTGCATATAATCCACAACGATGGCGCCCAGGCGCTGCTTCTGCGCGACCCGGCGCGCTTTCGCGCGGATCTCGAAAATGTTGATGGCCGGCGTATCGTCGATGAGAAGCGGTGATTTCTCGAGTCTGCCGGCGCTCTGCATGAGGCGGCGCAATTCCTCGCTGCTTATATGACCGGTTCTCACCCGCTGCGAGTCGATCATCGCGTCGACGCAGAGCAGCCGCATGCCGAGCTGGGATGCCGGCATCTCCACCGAGAAGAAAAGCACCGGCATTTTTTCCTTCATGACGATATGGTTCGCGATATTGAGCGCGAGCGCCGTCTTTCCCATCGACGGACGCGCGGCGATTATGATGAGTTCCGATTCATGCAGCCCGGACAGCATCTCGTCGAGACCCGTGAAGCCGGTGGCCACGCCGGTGACCACCTTCTTGGTCTCGTACATGCGGCCGATGGTGTCCATCGCTTCCTGGATAACGTCCGAGATGTTCTTGAAGTCGGAGGTGATTCGTTTCTCTGTGACGCGGAAGACGTCCCGTTCCACTTCGTCCATGAGCTCGTAGGTGTCGCGCGCGGTGTCGTGGCATTTCTCAAGAACCTCGTGCGAAACCTCGATGAGCTTTCGCCTGAGGCTCATTTCCTTGATACGTCGCGCGTAAAACTCGGCGTTTGCCGATGTCGAGACCGTGCGGTAGATATCGACCAGTGCGTGGTCGCCGCCGATACGCTCCAGGCGGCCCAGGTCGTTCAGCCGCTGCTTTACGGTAACGAGGTCGATCGGGAGGTTTTTTCGCTCGAGCTCGACAATGACGCCGAATATCTCGCGGTGAGCATCAAGATAGAAATCCTCCGGCTGGAGGATTTCTATCACTTTGAGAAGCGCGTCCCTGCTGAGGAGCGCCGAGGAGAGACACGAGGCTTCCGCTTCAATATCCTGAGGCGGCACCAGTTCGATCGCCATCGGCTACTCCTTGAAGACGGTGACCTTCAGCTTCGCGGTAACGCCCTCGTCGAGCTTTACGGGCACCTCGTATTCTCCCAGCTTTTTGATCGGCTCGTCGAGATGAATCTTCCTTCTGTCGATTTCATGACCGAGACCCTTGAGCTTGCGGGCGATGTCCATGGAGGTGACGGAACCGAAGAGTTTTTCCTCCTCGCCCACCTGTGCGCCGATCTGGATGTCGAGGCCCGCGAGCGTTTCCATAAGCGTCTCGCTCTGTTTTTTCCTCTTGTCCTTCTTGATCTTGATCAGCTTGCGCTGATGCACGGCCGCCTTCTGGCTCGAGTCGTTGGCCACCAGGACCAGTTTTTTCGGCAGAAGAAAATTACGCGCGTATCCGTCGGAGACGTCCTTGATGTCGCCCGCCTCGCCGAGATTCGGAATGTCTTTCTGTAAAATCACCTTCATGATCAATACCTCGAACTTATTGTTTGCCCCGGGCGTCCAGTTTCCTGAAATCGGCCCAGAAATCCAGGGCACCTATACTCAAAAGAACGATCGACACAAAAAGCAAGGCCTCCACACCCAGGAGCAGAACGACGAACACCGCCAGCGGAAGAATAAACGGCGGGGCCCCCTTCTTCTCCAGGTAGAACCTCGCGATTCCCAGCGCCTGCACCAGGTAGAGCGCCGAAAAACAGAGTGCGCAGTTGAGACCAACGATATACGCCGGACCATAGCTCGCCTCGTCTACCAGCAGAACCACAAGCCAGCCGGCGATGAGCGCGAAGATAAAATAGTCCTTCAACCTGAAATACGCAAGCCCGCTTTCATCGACCGCCCCTGCCTGGCCGCGATGCGAAAAAAACGGCCGAAGGATCATGTAGCAGAGCCCGGAGATTATCAGCGAATGCATGAAATAACTGAAAGGGATGATGTCCCCGATCACCTCCAGCGACCCGTCCACTTTCGCCAGGATTTCGGCCTTCTCCGAATCCGGAAGGTCCGCGGCCCTGATCATGTCGCCCACGCGCTTCTGCGAATCGGCGACCAGATCGAAATTCCGGTACACCTTGAGAAAATAATAGTTGGCCGAGAAGGCCACGGTGAGCGACAGTACTGAAACCATTAAGAAAAAGACAAGCGGCCTCCCCGCCCTGAACGAGTATCCCGCGGTCCCGCCGATCACGACCGGCGCGAGCACCACCATGATATACTCGCCGCCGCCGGAATCCATGAAAGATTGCGCCACGGCCATTCCCGCGGCAAGCGGCACCAGCCCGAAAAGGGCCCGCGCCCCCAGCCGGTACGACACGGCCGCGGAAGCCACAACCAGGCCCAGACCGACAAGCGCGGATGCGAGTAACGCACCCACTGAATTACTGCACGACGAATGGCATCAGGGCGATGATTCTCGCCCGCTTGATCGCGATCGCAAGCGCGCGCTGATGTTTGGCGCAGGTGCCGGTGATGCGTCGCGGGAGTATCTTTCCACGCTCGGTGATGAATCTCTCCAGCACATCGGTGGTTTTGTAGTCGATAACGATACTCTTGTTCTGGCAGAAGCGGCAGCCCTTTCTCTTGAAGCGGGCCACCCGGCCGCCCTGCCTGCCTTCATCATCGCCCCCTTCCCGTGGATGGCGGCCACGGAACCCTTCCCGCCGGGGAGCCGGAGCTTCCGATGCCACGGCGGGAGCCTCTGAAACGGCAGGCGCCGCCTCGGGTGCGGTATTCTCGTTCGTGCTTTCCGCGGACGGCTCTATAATTTCACTGCTCTTGATTTCGTCTGACATGATGTCGTACCTCTGATTGGTATATATCGGCGTTTAGAAGGGAATATCATCGTCGCCGAACGAGCTCTCGCCGCCCCCCTGCGGTGGCGGACCGAAATCCTGCGATTCCTGGTGATCGGCCTGCCGGCCACCCTCATCCTTTCCCGAAAGAAACTGGAAGTTTTCAACCACTATCTCGACCGTCGAGCGCTTGTTCCCGCTCTGGTCATCCCATGAACGCTGCTGGAGCCGGCCCTCAATCGCGATCCGCTGTCCCTTCTTGCAGTATTGCGCGATCACTTCTCCCGTCTTGGCCCATGCAACGCAGTTAAAGAACGAAACCATCTCCTTTTTTTCCCCGGAGACGGTATAGCTCCTGTTGTTCGCAATGGAAAAATTGGTTACTGACGAACCTCCCTGAGTGTACTTCAACTCGGGGTCCCTCACCATTCTCCCGATCAGCATAACCCTGTTTATATCGCTCGCCATTGGAGCCCCCGGGCGGCCGCTTACGCGGTCTTCACCTTGGGCACCCGCACGAAAAGATGCCGCAGGATATCAGCGTTGAGACGGAATTCGTTCGTAATCTTCTGAATCGCTTCGGGTGGAGATTCGATGCTCATGAGGGTGTAATTGCCGTCATTCTGTCCGTCGAGCATGTAGGCCAGCCTGCGGTTCCCCCACGCGTCTTCGGACTCGATGCTTACGCCGTTTTTCTGAAGAATCGCCTTTACCTTCTCCCTGTTTGATTCAAGCGCCTCGTTGATGCGCAGAATCACCGTCAACTCGTATTTATTCACCTTTTCCTCCCTCCTTTGGATTGTGCTGGAATACGGCGGCCCGCTTCCAGCAGAAAGGATTTCCACTATCCTCACCGGCCCTTATTATTTCAACAAATATTTTTTCATATGGTTGATTTTGGTCCGGCGCTTCACTATTATGTCCATCTCTACGGCGCAATATCAAGGCGGCCGGAAAGCCCTATATCAGGATTGAACCATGAAACATCTGGCATCGACCATGGGCCTCAGGGAAGACCTGGTGCTTCGCGCCTACCTCAAGGGCTACGGGTATGCCCGGCTTGTCGTCGTGGGAATCACCCGCCATTTTTACATCACCGACACTCCGGCCGATTTTTTCCGTATTGTCCGGGCCGACGACATCCTGCTAGGCTATCTCTGGACCCAGAACTCCATCTCATTCGAATTCGAAATGAAGGTGGCCGGCAAGATAACCGTCCCGGCGGAGACCTCATCGGCCACCGGGCCCGGGCATTTTACCGCTTTTATCCATACGACAGACATCACAAGCGCCGCCGAACGCAAATGCCTGAAGGCCGATGTGTCAATCCCTTTCAGGTTTTTTACGATCGCCACCCCTCGAAGCGACAAGAGTTTTTACACCGAGGAGATACTGTATCTGGACGGGACAATCACCATGCTGAGCGACAGAGAGGCCGTTCTCGAAACGGAGCACGACATACCGCTCACCGGGCTGGTCCGCGGACACCTCAGGCTCGACGGGGAGGAAATCGACGTCACCGCCAGGATAAGCTCGGTCGAGTCGGGGACGAAAAACCGCTATTGCATCGAGTATACCGGCATGAACGACCGCGAGCGGAACCGGATACTCGAATACGTTTTCGCCATCTACCGGGAATAGGTCGGCCTATCGTGCTTCCTCCACGACCACGGCCCCTTCTTCCATGACGATATCGAAGATATACGCGTCCCTGCGGGAATTCACCGGCGTATACACCACGAACTGTCCCTTGAACTCGAATAGATCGCCCGCCGCAAGAAGCGCGTGATAGTCGTCACCGTCGGCGTATACGTAAAAGGTGATCTTCGGGGAAGCCGCCAGGCCCGCGAGCGATATCCTGTAACGCCGTTTGTATCTGCCGATCGTATCGACCGCGATGACTCGCCCGCGGCCGACCAGTATCCTGTTGAGCTGCGTGTCGAGGAAAAAATCCCTCTGTATAACGGACGCGGACTGCAGGCGCGCATAGAACTCGTCGGCAAGCACGGCCGGATCACCCTGGGCCCGGAGATGGTCCGGGTATTGCCCCAGGGAAATTACAAGAACAGCACAGACGGCGGCCGCCAGCCCGGTCACGCGCATCTTCCGCCGCCGCTCATTCCAGTTCCGCCGAGAAGTCCACGGTGTACAGACGCGAATCCCTGATTATTTCCATGCGCGCCAGCCGGGAAGAATCACGGTGGAAAATGGCTAAAAAGTCCTCCACGCTTGCAACGGTGCGCCCGTTGACCGAGCGCACGCGATCTCCTTTCTTTAGCCCGTAGCGATACGCCTCTCCCAGCGGCGAGACCGCCGAAACGACGACCCCGTCCGACCGGGAATCGTCGTCAAGCTCTATTCCATACGCTCCCAGCAGCCGTCTCCCTTCCTGCTGGGAGCGCCTGAACTCGGCCTTTTCTTTCAGGACAAGCGCATACTCGCTGATATACCCCTCGCGCGCCGCGCGGATCGTAACCGTCGAGCCTATCGGCTTGTTGCCCACGGCCGCGACGAGCTCGCCAAGTGTCGTTATGCGCTTTCCGTCGACCTCCCGGACGATGTCGCCCGTCTGTATGCCCGCCGTCTCCGCCGGCGAGTCCCTGATGACCGAAATCACCTCGACGACGCTCCGTTCGCCGCGCGCCGGAAGCCGCCTTTCCCTGGCGAGAAACCCAAGCCAGCCGCGACGAATGCGCCCGAACCGCAAAAGCTCGGCCGACACCCTGCGCACGATATTCGAAGGGATGGCGAAACTGATTCCCTGGAAGCCCCCCGAAACGGTCCGTATGGCGGTATTGATACCCACCAGCTCGCCCCGGAGGTTGACCAGAGGCCCGCCCGAATTGCCGGGATTGATGGGCACGTCGGTCTGGATGAAATCCTCTATATCGGCGAAACCGATGTCGCTGCGTCCCGTCGAGGATACAATTCCGCTCGTGAATGACTGCCTGAGCCCGTATGGCGTCCCGACGGCGATCACCCACTCGCCCTCCTCGAGGCCGTCAGAATTGCCGAAAAACACCGGGGTGAACGCGGGAGCGTTCCCGGCCGCGATCTTCAAAATGGCGATATCGGTTTTGGGATCGGCCACATAATAGGCATCCTTGAAGACGGGCTCGGGTTCGTATTCCGAGCCGTCCGAAAGCACCATCTGGTAATAATCTCCCTTTCTGACCACATGATAATTGGTAACCACGTATCCATCCCGCGAGATGATCGTCCCCGAGCCGAAACCGGATTTCGCGTATACCCGCTTCCCGTCTCTCATGGAGGTCCGGTAGATGATTATATTCACGACCGAGGGCTTGACCCTTCTGGCCGCTTCGACGAACGTTCGGCTCATCTCGGCCGGGCGGGCGGGAGTGGCACCACAAATAACCACGCCGATAAGAACGACGAATATTCCAGTTGCGCTTTTCATTGCATGCTCACTGTCGCCGAAAGGAAGCCTTGACGTCTCGTATCAGCGGCCGGGGAAGGCGGCCTTGTCAAAATAGCTCTTCTCATTTGAAACGCTGTATTTCTCGAGGTCAATCCTTTTTCCCCTGGGACCACGCGTATCGCCTCCATCACGCGGCGTCATACCCGCAAGCAGGGAATACACGCCCACCGCGATCCCCTCGGCGATTTCATCCTGGCGCGCGGTGAGGATATACCGGAACTGGGGCCGGTTGAAATACCCGAGCTCCATAAAGGCCGTAACCGCGTTGAGATAGAGCGGCATATGCCAGACGGAAATATAGGGCCTGGACAATCGCTGATCCGGGTGTCCCACGCCGTTCAGCCTGAGCGACATAAGAATGTAGCGGATGATTTCCGCCGACGCATAGTGGTTATCGCCGCCGAAACCCTCCTCTCCGCCGTCTCGGCGGAACCGCTCGAACTCCGACCTCTCCCTGTCCCAGTATCGGCCCGTAAGGCTGATCTTTTCCGGGGCTGCCGCATACGGTGTATAATCGGGATGATTCCGTGCGACGACCTCCCAGCCGGGATCATCCCGGTATGGCCAGTCGACCATGTTATGACGGTAGCCCTTGAATCCCGCCGCATCGACCTTTCGGCGCGAATCGAGTGGGAAACCGCTGAAGTAAAGCATTGAATCGTTCAGGAACCATTCGTATCCCGTCCGCTCGTTCGACTCATCGAACCATTCCGCGTACGGGCTTGATCTGAAGAAATTTCTGTCCGATTTCTCACCTCGCAGCACCTTGAGCCCCTCGTACAGGAACGCGAAAGGAGGGGTGATGACGGGATTCATCCCTCGGAAATATGGCGATCCGCTGCGGGCGACGTGCAAACATACAACGAGATGGGGTCGCATCGCGTTGATGCGAGAGATCCTTCCAGGACGCATCTTCCCGTCGGATCCCGGATAATCGAAAAGCCGGAACTCGCCATTTGGATCTTCGCGAGAACGGATTTTCTCCCTGTCCAGCGAATCGCCGCGGCTGAGCGCGACATCGACGACAATCCGCCGGGGTGACTCCGCGGAATAGCGTTCGAGCAGACGACTGAAGCGGCCGAAATCACCATCCTCCCCGCACAACGCGAGGATGTCCGCCGCTTTTCTGGCGATTGCGTACACAACCGCATGCTCCTCGATGGCACCCCAGGAGGCACCCTCCTTGAACGGCTGCAGATAGGTTCCCGAGAGCAGGTCGTAACGATCTCCGTGCCGGGACCGGTCCGGCAGGGTCATACCCCCATGACCGGGATCGAGAACGATCCGGTACACGGGAAATTCCCTGCGAACGATAGATTCCGGAATAAGGAGAAATACGAATATGGCCAAGACCGCCGCAGCGGCCCGAACGATGCGAAAGCTTGGAAGGTGGATCATCGGCCCGGTGCCACGCTGGTATTCAGTATCAATAAAAAAGGGGAAGTGGCTTCCCCTTTTTCAGACTTCCATATAGGAATAAGGCTATTTCGCCGCCGGCTCCGCCTTCGCCCTTTCGGGGTTGAGTACCCTGTTCAGGTTGTCGGCCTTGTGCACGTCGAACTTGCCCTTCGAATTGGCCGGATCGAGCTCTTCCATGATCCTGATGCCATAGGCCTTGGCGACGCGATAATGCAGGATCGAAGTCCTGTAAAGCCCGTCGGTATAGGTGTTCTGCGCGTCGTCAAGCTGTCCATAGGCGATCCTGAGACGCATCATGTTCTGGAATACGACCTTTCCCTTGTTGGGATCGGACTGGCTGCGCTCGTCGAGCGAAAGGTTGAGGATGGTGTCCGCACACTGGAACAGCAGCGTCTGCGTGTAGTCCTTATAATGATCACTGATCTTTTTAAAGAGATCGTTAATCGCCTTTTTGTTGTTCTCCAGCTCCACTCGCGAGTAGATCACGTCGCGCTTGTAAAAGAAGCCGACCCCTTTTTTATACTGGTCGTATATTTTCTGATAGTCGCCTTCCCAGCCCTGGTCCTTGAAGTTGGATGCTATAACCTTGAGTACATAAATTTTCTCCAGGTTTTCCTTTATAAGCTTCTCAGATACCTCAATGGCCTGGAAGCGCGCCAGGTAGTTTTCCTCGGGGCGCTCGGCTTCCGAATATTCGACCCGCGGATCCTTTTTGGCCTCGTCCGCCTTCTTTTCCTGCGCCGACAAGCCTGTCGACAGCACACAGACGGCAAGAATGAAAACGAACCACTTAACGCCATCTCTCAATTTCATAGCATCACTCCTTTTGATCTGCTTTATTCATGATACCGCGGACTTCCATGCCCGCGCCGCCTGTTCCGCATTCAGCGGTTCTCCCGATTGATTCCGCCGCCCCGTCCGGGCACTCCACAGGCATGGCGGCGAGCCGCCTTTTACAAGCAGGGCAAAGGATAATGAACAATTTAATTATAAGCAACTTTTTTTTTAAAAATTTTATTTTTTATTATGGGCCGCTACCGCCGCATTATGTCGTATATTGCATGCTCGTCCGATCTCTCCGGCCTCTATCAGCCGTTTTCCTTCACGAGCAGAATCCGCACATCCATCACATTGGTGTTGGTGGGGCCGGTTTTTATGAGATCCCCGAGGCGGTCGAAATAATTATACGAATCGTTGTTTTTGACGTACGATCCGGCATCCAGGCCGGCAGTCGCGGCCCGGGCGGTCGTAACGCCGTCGGCGAAGGCGCCGGCAGCATCGGTCGGCCCGTCGGTGCCATCAGTGCCCACGCTCGCCGCGCATATGCCCCGCGTCCCGGCCAGAAATACGGCCGAATGCAGCGCGAATTCCATGTTGCGCCCGCCAAGCCCTTTTCCCAGCACCTCGACCGTCGTCTCCCCCCCGCTTATGATACAAACGGGAGGCCGCGCCGGATTACCAGTGGCGAGCACCTCCCTGGCGATGGCCGCGTGGAAAAGGGCGACCTGGCGGGTATCTCCTTCGATGAGCGATGAAAGGATAACCGGTGTGTAGCCCAGGGACTCCGCCGTCCGGCGCGCGGCATCGAGCGCAAGAAAGTTCGACGCGATGATGACGCCCGTCACGCCGGCGAAGCATTCCGCGTCCGCCTTGGGATTCTCCGGCACCCGGCCCCCGATCCCGTCGCGAATGCGCTTGAGCACGGCCGCGGGCACCAGCCCCGCGATTTTATACCGCTCGAGTATGGCCAGCGCACCGGCGAAGGTCGACGCGTCGGGAACGAACGGCCCCGACGCGATTACGTCGGGATCGTCCCCCACCACGTCCGAGATCATGAGGTTGATCACGGTGGCAGGGTGCGCGGCCCGGGCGAGGTTCCCGCCCTTGATAAGAGACAGGTGTTTGCGCACGGCGTTCGTCTCGTGGATGGACGCCCCGCTTTTCAATAGAAGATTTGTCGTGGCTCGTTTTTCTTCAAGCGTGACCGGCGGTGCCGGCAGCGGCAGCAGGGCGGAGCCCCCTCCGGAAATAAGCGAGATCACGAGGTCTTCCTTCCCCGCACCGGCGGCCATCTCTAAAATCCGTTCCGCGGCCATCGTCCCTTTCTCATCCGGCACCGGATGAGCGGCCTCGATCGTTTCAACGCGAGTGAGCGGCGCCGTATATCCGTACTTCACCGATATGCAGCCCGCCGTAATCCTGCTCCCGAGCAGTTCCTCCACCGCTTTTGCCATAAGCGCGGTCGCCTTCCCCGCCCCCAGCACATATACGTGGCGGAACCGGGCGAAATCGAGCTCGCGGACCATATCACCGCCTGAATAAACAATCAGGTTGTCGCCGCGAATCCGCAGGTGATCGAGCACCGCCCTCCGCGGATTGACGGCATCAATCGCGGCGGTGTATATTTTCCGAATATCATCCCGTTCGTTCCCCATTCCGCGCCCCCGGTATGAACATACGTTTAATCCACCCGGACGATGCTATCGTGGCCCCTCGCCTTTTGCAAGCCCTTCTCCGCCGGGCGGACCGTCGAGCCCCGGACGGGATAAAACTTATTTGACATCCCGCCGGAAATGGCGCGGATTAGTCTATCATCAGGTTTCCCGCGAGGACATGCAATGATTTCATACCCGTCCCGAAAGGACCTTATCCAGCGCGTGTACGACCACAAGCAGGAACATATCTTCGCGTTCTGGGACCGGCTTTCAGACGCCGGGAAAAGCGCGTTGCTCGATGACGCGGAATCCATCGATTTCGACCTTCTCACGCGCCTTTACACGCAGGCCGGGCAGAGCACCCCGGTTACGATGGGCTTTGAGCCCGCGCCCTATATTCCGATCCCCTCAGGCGCCGAAGAACTCCGCCGATTCGACTCGGCCCGCGCGGCCGGGGCCGGAGTCATCAGAAGGGGCGCCGTCGCCGCTTTCGTCGTGGCGGGCGGACAGGGCTCCCGTCTTGGCTTCGACGGCCCCAAGGGACTCTTCGGAGTCGGGTCGGTTTCCGGAAAATCCCTCTTCCAGATACACGCGGAGAAAATCCTTCAGAGCTCGAAAAAATACGGAACGTCCATACCCTGGCTCATCATGACTTCACGGGCCAACCACGAGGACACGGTTCGTTATCTCGCCAGCCGCCGTTACTTCGGACTGGACGAAAGGGACGTGTACATATTCCCCCAGAGCATGATCCCGTCCCTTGACGCAGGCGGCAGATTGATTCTCGAATCACCCTCGGCCATCTTCAAGAATCCCGACGGCCACGGTGGGAGCCTCGGCGCTCTCGCCGAATCGGGAACGCTCGCGGCGATGCGTGAACGCGGCATCGAGATCATCTCGTACTTCCAGGTGGACAACCCGCTCGTTTCCATTATCGATCCCGTCTTCATAGGATTTCACGAGCAGGGCGGTGCCGATATTTCGAGCAAAGGTCTCATGAAAGCCTATCCCAGCGAAAAAATCGGCGTGTTCGTGCGCTTCGACGACGGGACCATCGGTGTGGTTGAGTATTCGGACCTCCCCGAACATCTGCAGAACCTGCGTGATACCGACGGCAGGCTTCGCTTCTGCATGGGAAGCATCGCCATCCACCTTTTCAGCGTCGATTTCCTCGAAAAGATAACGGGTGGATCCGCGCTCTCTCTTCCTTTCCATATAGCGCGGAAAAAAATAATGTCCCACACCGCGTCGGGGCCCGCCGAAATCGAGGGGTTTAAATTTGAAAAATTCGTCTTCGATGCCCTGCCGCTTACTGAGAAGAACATCGTGCTCGAAATAATCCGGGAGGATGAGTTCGCGCCGGTTAAAAACCCCTCGGGGGTCGACTCGGTCGAATCGGCTCGGGAGCTCATGACGGCCCTCTTCCGGCGCTGGCTCGACGGGCGCGGCATTCCCATCCCCCCGCGGGTGAAAAGACTGGAGATATCACCGCTCCTGGCGCTGGAAGCGGCGGATGTTCCCCCGTCCATAAAAGTACCCGACACCGAAAACGTTTACCTGGAATAAAACGCGGAAAGGAGAATGCGTATCATGCAGCGGTATATAGAAAAAGTCGGCACCCTCATAGAGTCGTTCCCCTACATCCGGGAATTCTACGGCAAAACCATCGTCATTAAATATGGCGGGCACGCGATGGAGGATGAACGTCTCAAGCGTTCTTTCGCCACCGACATGGTGCTCCTCAAACTGGTCGGAATAAATCCGGTCATCGTCCACGGCGGCGGTCCGCAGATCGGCGATCTCCTCAAACAGGTCGGGAAGAAGAGCGAGTTCGTGGCGGGGATGCGCGTCACCGACAGCGAAACCATGGACATCGTCGAGATGGTGCTGGTCGGCAAGGTCAACAAGGAGATCGTCCATAACATAAACATGGTCGGGGGCCGTGCCGTCGGCCTCTCCGGAAAGGACGGAGGCCTCATCATCGCACAGAAGCTCTTTCACGATGACAACGGCAAAAAGCTCGACATCGGGCTGGTGGGATCGGTTAACCGGGTAAACCCGCTGGTGATCGAGGCACTCGACCGCGAAAAATTCATCCCGGTTATCGCTCCCATCGGGTATGACGAGACCGGTGCCACCTACAACATCAACGCCGATACCGCGGCCGGCGCCATCGCGGAGGCCCTGCGGGCCGAAAAACTCATACTCCTCACCGACATCGAGGGCGTAAAGATCGGCGGCTCGCTCGCCTCGACTCTCACCGCGTCGGAAATTCCCGCGCTCATCGCATCGAACGAGATAAGCGGCGGGATGATCCCCAAGGTCAACTGCTGTCTCGACGCCCTTCGCGGAGTCAACAAGACGCATATCATAGACGGCCGGGTCGAGCACGCCGTTCTCCTTGAAATATTTACGGACGCCGGTATCGGAACCGAAATCGTCAACTGAACGCTCAATTCGCCACCTCCTGACCACCCGGGAGCGCCCTGGAAATTTTTGTTTGACAGAACGGGCACCCTCCATAGAGTTACACGCGGAGGGTTGTCTGAGTGGTCTATAGAGGCGGTCTTGAAAACCGTTGAGTGACAAGCTCCGGGGGTTCGAATCCCTCACCCTCCGATATCACACAACCGGTTTATAACTACACTGGAGAGATGCCCGAGAGGCCGAAGGGGACGGTTTGCTAAACCGTTGTACCAAATACGGTACCGAGGGTTCGAATCCCTCTCTCTCCGAAAGGATACACGCAGTGAAGTTTGTACACGCCGTGAAAGATCGACTCCCCCTGCTTAAAGAGAAGGCGCTTGTCACACTGCGCTACGTCAGGGACTTTCGGGAAAACTGGCCCCGTACGCGCGAGTGGCTGATTTTCGCGCGGGGCAGGGTGCTCGCGGCGGCGATCTATCTCCGCGACATCCGGCGGCACTGGCCCGAGATCAGGGTCGTCCTGGAACAATACCGGAACGAGATCTACCTGCCAATGTACAATAAATACTTCGCCGCGATGGCCTATCTTCCGTTTATCGGCTGGCTCGTGCCGCTGTATCTCAAACCGGACGACGAGCTGTGCCAGGAGAACGGGAGGCGCGGATTCGTGCTCTCGGTTGTTTTCACCGGAACGGCGCTCGCGCTGTTTTTCCTGTACTTTATTTTTGTCCCGAGGGACTGGCGCGCGGTGCGCTTCGTGCTGGCGTTTACGGTATACCTCGTCCATACCGCGTACTTTTCAGTCTGCGTGTGGGCGGTTTATTACCTGGTCAGGGAAAAAAGGCTTGAAATGCCCTGGCTGGAGAAATATATTCACGTGGTGGAGTTGTAGCGGCACAATAAACAAACGCGTCTATAGCTCAGCTGGATAGAGCGCCGGACTACGAATCCGTAGGTCAGAGGTTCGAATCCTCTTAGACGCGCAAATGCTTGAAAAGGCGGGAACTGTTCTCGCCTTTTCTTTTATCCCCTCCGGGTGGAGCGACACCACCCGGCGCAAGAATTCTGTACACCGACGACGCAAAACGGGAAGGAGCCGGCGCACAAACATGCACGAAGACTCCTCATTCATGCTGATCGCGCTCGAGGAAGCGCGCATTGCATATGAAGAGGGCGAAATTCCCGTGGGAGCGGTCATCACCCGGGAGGGAGCGATAATCGCCCGCGCTCACAACAGGAATCGGGCCCTCGGTAACCCCCTCCATCACGCCGAGATGATCGCCATAAACTCAGCGGCCCTCGCGCTCGGCAATGAACGTCTGAATGGATGCACGCTGTATGCCACCAAGGAGCCCTGTGTGATGTGCGCCGGGGCCATCGTGCATGCGCGCATTGAACGACTCGTCATCGCCGCCGAAGATGTAAAGTACGGTGCGTGCGGTACGGTCTTCAGCGTCTGCGGTGACAGGCGGCTCAACCATGTCCCGGAGATAATTTTCGGCCTGATGCGCGATGAGGCCTCCGCTCTGCTTACGTCATTTTTCAGGAATCTGCGCGACGGGAAAAGGTCAAAAGGTCCACATTCCCCGGATATATAAATTTTTCCGAAAAATCGTCAACCCCTTGACATTTCAACGGCTTTCCATTTCCATAACGCCTTATTGTCCGGGGCGGTTCGCCGATACCGGAGACACTCAGAAACCAAAGCGTACGGCACATGAAACGAATCCTGACCCTCGCACTCGTCGCCCTGTTCAGCCTTAATCTCGCGCTCTCCGCGCAGGAAGCGCCGGCGGAAGACCCGCAGCCCCCCGTCGAACAGCCGGCCTCCGTTTCCGACAGCCCGACGGTGCGCCTCCCCGTCAACCTGTATGACACCTTCAGCTTCGACGAATCTAAATGGCCCTATATCCGCACCGGGATATATATGTTCGGCCCCGGCTTCGTTACCGTCTGGGGCCTGGTGGAGTGGGGCTGGTTCGACGGAACGTCGTTTTTGTATAAGCCCTCGAAGGTCTGGGGTGCGCACGCACTCAACGGCGCCTCCGATAAATTCGGCCACCTGTATGGAACCTACGCCGTCAAACGGCTGTCCACGTTCTTCTTCCGCTCCACGGGCTCATCACCAATGCGCGCGAACATAGAGGGAGGCATTTACGCCAGCTCCGTTCAGCTCATCATGGAAATCGGAGACGGGTTTTCCTCCGCCCAGGGATTCGACATAAACGACGTCATCTTCAACACCATCGGCGCCGGGATCGGGATGCTCCTTGACGGATTCCCCGTTCTCGATCGGATTTTCGCACTCCAGTGGGAGTACGTTCCCACCAAGAAATTCAGAAAATCGTTTGAAAAAAACGGGGGGGGCGATTTTTTCACCGACTACAGCGGCCAGAAATACCTGCTCGTCACCAAACTCGGCGGCATCCCCTATCTCTCGCTTACGCCGCTCCGTTACATTAACTTGGACTTCGGCTATTACTCGCGCGGCTTTTACAACAGCTACTTCGATCGCGATACGCGGAACATCTATATCGGCATGTCGATCAATTACACCATCGCCTTCGGAGATATTCTTCCGACGGGATATGCCTCTTCCACGCTGCAGTCGTTTTTCAATCACTACCATCCGCCGTTCGACCTGGAGATCAGGGACTGGGAGCTCACCAGTGCGAAGAACATGTAACCGACGACGATAGCAACCGGCATCCGCCCGCGCAGGGTGGTCATAATAAAAAGCGGCATCGAACGATGCCGCTTTTCCATCCGCTCTTCGGAATACGATCTAAAAAAGTTTTTTTAATTTTTTTGCGGCCTTGCTCTTCGCCTTGTCCGCCTGCTTGTCCACGACCTTTTCAACCTTCTTCTCGGCCTTTTCCTGAACAACGTCCTTGATGTCACCCGCCGCGTCCTTTACGAGATCGCCTATGGACGGCAGCTTCGGAGCGACCAGCTTCACATCGGGCTTGGCCATGGTCCCTGTCACCTTGTATTTCAGGAATACCTGGCCGTCCTTGTTGGTCAGCGATTTCATGGCCGAATCCGCCACCTTCTCGGTCTTCACATATTTTTCCAGTTTCGCTGCCTTTATGCCCTTTTCGACGTTCCTGGCGATGCCCTCGCGAATGGGTTTGTTATGCTTCTCCGCCAGCAGCATATCCATATCCATCCCGACCGCTTTCGTGTTGATGTTCGTCTGACCGGCGAAGTCAAGCGCGTAATCGTCGGTCGCTATCTTTCCATCGGTCAGCTTAACCAGGCCGCCCCTGTACCACACGTTCACGAACGCGTTCTTCCATTTCACGTCCCCTTTCAGAAAGGTGAACTTCCCGCAGTACTTCTCGATCTGCTCGACCTCTTTGAGCTTCTCGAAAATCTGGAGTCCCGTGAGGGTTCCATACCCCGAACCGACCTTCGCCGAAAGCTCGGGGTCGACCTTCCTCGACTTCGCATCGAAAGGCTTTAACGTACCGTTTATCGAAAGGCCGACGTCGAAGGTTTTTACACTCCCGGTCTGAACCTGCCCCACGGTCTTTATTCCCGTTGCGATTTTCAGTTTGACCGAATTTTTCTTCGCGAGGTCTTTAGGGTCAATTTCGATCGAATGCACGAGCGCCGTCAGGTTGTAGATGGAGAAGCTCTGCTTCAGTCCCTGGTCCACGAACGATACCAGGCCCTTTTCTATGCCGACCTTGCCGATGGCGATTTCCACGGGCAGATCATCAGCCGTAAACGGCTTCTGGGGCTGTTTGGCATCTTCCGCTTTCTTCTTCGCCTCCTCCTGCTGTTTCTTCAATAATTCGGCCTTTTCCTCGGCGGTCATCTTCTTCGGGGCGAGGAGGTCCGAAAAATTAAACAGACCGCTCGGATAGCGGACCACGTTAATGACCGGTTCGAACAGTACGAGCTCGCGAAGCTCGACCTGTTTCTTCAGCAGGGGCAAAAATTTGAGCTTGAAGGTGAACGATGAAAGGCCAACAAACAGATCGTTTGCCGCTACCGACTTTCCTTTCAACGCCTCCCGCTGGGCGGGTGTCTTGAAATTGGAGATCTTGACTTCCTTCACCTCAATGCCCGAAACCACCGAAAAAACGCTCACGTCAATCGCGCCGATCGAGACCTGCCTGTTGAGCGCGTTCTCCATCTGCTGGTCGATCATATCCTTGTCGACGATAAGCATGATGGCGACGCCGGCCGCGATTATAATGAGTAGCAGCGCACCGATGGTGATACCGAGCCATTTAAAGACCTTTTTCATCGCCTGTCCCTCCTTATATATCATTTTCTGAATTCATGTCGTATATACGGTCACCCGTCAATAATAACGGAGCCGCACGAAAAAGGCGAGAAGATTTCCTGCCATCCGTTATCGAACGCTTCCGGAACAATGCCAGGTCATGAAAAGATGAAGGCACGGTCATGTAACCGCGCCTTCATGTCTTCATGCCACCCGTCGGTTGAAACCGCGGGCATGCGTGCGATTATTCAAACTCGTTATAATAGATACCCAGAACGACGCCAACCTGTTTTTCGCTAACCGATATCTTTTCCTTCTCGAGCGCCTTGACGACATCCTTACGCTTGAAGACCGGATTCTGGCGTTTTATCGCGACGATGCGCTGGACCACACTGCGATCGATCGGTTTTGCCGAACCGAACGCCCCCTTGCTTTCGAACGCCATCATGGCGCTCACCAGGCGGTCGAGACGCTGCAGCAGGTATTCGGGGTCGCGCGCCCGGACATATGCCAGCGGATCGCTGATGGCGGTGATCGTCTTTTCGCACAGCTCTTCCTCGGTAACATACTCGCCGTAAACGCGAACGAACATCTTGTCGCGCGTGATACGGAAATTGTAATACATGGTGTCGTAATACGAGAAGAGCAGTCCGGCCGGCAGATAATCCAGCACGTTTACACCTTTATATGAAAACTCCGCGGGAACCAGATTGACCTCGAGAACATCCTTCGAGTACTCAAAGCTCATCCTCTCGATTTTTACATGCTTCCACGCGTAGAAATCGTTCCTCATCTTCAGGATGCGTCGAACGACCTCATCGGCCGGCTCGGCATCGTACCCGAGCACGAAGACCCTGCCCTCTTCGTCTTTGAGTGTCAGCGCGGTACGACCGTTTTCCTTCTCTTCGCCGTCCACGGTTATGTTCACCGCGGCCCAATCATAGGCGTCAAGCCGGGCCGCCGCGGCGAGCACCAGCATACTCAACACGATTGCGAATCGTTTCATACTCACTCCTGTAACACCTTGATAAGTATTCTGTCGAAGGGCTGAATTTTCCTGCCCTCCTGAACCTCCACGACCCGTGCCCTTATCCCCGCGCCCGCGCCGTAAAACTGTATCCTGCCCACGTATTCATCGTCTTTGCGAAACACCAGCGCCGTTGTCCCCTCTTTTACCCCGTGAACCGCCCGCAGGTGCACGAAGATCGCGCCGGTATCGCGCGGATCGACGATATAGCCGCTTTCCGGTTCGGTACGGGCCAGATAATCGAAGGCATAACGGAAATGGTCGAGCTGCGCGCTCTTCACCCTTACCGAATCGGCAAGTCCTCCCCACATTCTCTCGTAGCGCCCGGTTAGTTCGCGCGAAAAATACTCGATCTTATCGAGCGTGGGTGCGACCGAATTGACGTAGGGTATTCGATTCATCCGGCGGATCACCGCCTGCTGGTCCGACTGCATGCGCCGCATCTCGGCGAACTCGGACTCGGTATACCGCGCATCGCTCGTCAGCTCCTTCTTGAAATCAAGAAGCTTCGGGACGTTTTTATCCAGAGTCGGGCTCTTCTCCCTGAGAATTCGCTGCAGCTCGCGCTCGGTGAAGTGCGGGTTATATTTCAGAACTATCTCGGCGATCCGGTTCTCATAATACTGCTTTTGCTTCTGCATTTCCACGTTATGCAGTTTCTGGTAGTTGTTGACGATCGCCTCGGCCTTCTTGATGTTTTCCTGCAGGCGAACGTCATGCATATCCAGTTTCTTCTGAAGCGATCCGACCTCTTCCTGCTGGCTCTTCAACCGGGCCCGGTATTTCGCCCGGATCGCGGCTTTCGTCTCCTCGTCCTTCGCGCGGGCGAGCTCGTCGTTCATCGTGCCCCGGGTATCGCCAAGCCGCGTACGGGCGAGCTCCAGTTCATTCTCGAGGCGCTTGGCCTTGTCGAGAATCTCGATAAGCCGCATGTCCTCGAAGGCGGTGATTTCCACATCCTCGCGGTTGAACCGCTCCTGGATGAGCTGCCCGAGCATCAGCGTCCCGACGATGAGCGCCACCATAAATCCCGCGACGAGCAGGTAGAATCCGTAGTTGCGGTTTTTCCTGGTCCGCGCGAACTCGTTGTTCAGCGAATACTCCGGCGGCTTGCCGTCGGGGTCCTGTATCGCCTCCGGGAGAAATATCGATGTGCCGTCCTCTATCGGCTCGATGTCCCTTATTTCGTTTTCATTTCCCATATGCCATTCCAGTTCCTCGGTGGAGTAGAGTCAGCGGTGCGTTCGGCAAAGACCTCGCCGACCGGCAGGTTGCAGCGTTTGAAAAGCTGGTTCGCCTTGCGCCAGTCGCCCCTGTAATACAGTTCGAGTCCCGCCGAAAAAGCCTTCATGCTCTTTTCCAGGGTCTTCGTGTAATCTTTTTTCAGCACGGGCCAGTATATCTTCTTGCCCTCGGTCTTTCCCTTTACCTTGACAACGTCAATTTCGAAAAAACGTATATCGTTGACATGCCCGTTCTTTTCCAGATCGTCCTTGATATATTCCGAGCAGATTACCGGCAGCCGGTACTCGCGCGTGAGTCCCTCGAGACGGGACGCGGCGTTCACGTTGTCGCCGATAACCGTATTGGTCATGCGGATATGCGAGCCGATATTGCCGTAGAACACCAGGCCCCCATCGATCCCCACGCCGATTTCGAGCAGCACGGCCTGGTACACCCTCTCCTGGTCCTCGTTGAGACGGCCCTTGTTCTTTTCAATCTCCTTTTTCTTGGCGGTCATTTCGGCCCGCAGTTTTTTCGTCAGGTCCTGGAGCTTGTACGCCACGACGACCGCCTGGTACGATTTGTTCTTGTGATCCCCCTCGTACTGGTCCAGCGCGCCGAAGACCGCGAGCAGCGCATCGCCGATAATCGAGCCGATAATTCCGTCGTGCTCGACGACCCTCCGGATCGCCTGGTCATAATGGAGGTTTAACAGCTTGATGATATCCGCGCCGAGGGTCTCGGTTATAAACGTGAAGCTCTTGATATCCGAGAAGAGGATTGTCAGGTCGCTCTGCTTCCCTTCGAGGCGCACCTCCCGGTCGCGATATGCCTTGATCACCACGTCGCGATTGGCGAACTTCCGGAAGATGTTGAGCAGATTCGAAATGGTGCTCGCAAGGGAATTGAACGCCACTCCCAGAAAGGTGATGTCGTCGTTCGGCGCCCCCTTCAGGTTGATGATGCGAAGCTGCTGCTCCTCGAGCATCGTCATTATCTCCGTCGTGATGATGCTGATGAATCGCAGTACGTAACGCAGCACATACACGCCGACGATGCCGCAGATCACGGTGATGACGAGAATTATAACACTCACGTCGCGGAAGACCGCTCGGGATTCTTCGTAGAATTCGTCCTGCTCCTCCGCGCGTATTATGAAAACCTCCCACTTGGGATTGTGTTTGTAAATGCCGAAATAGGTCTCGTCGTTGAACCTGAACTGGATTATCCCCTCGCCCGTATTCTTCGCGAGCCCCTCGTTGAGCGCGGCAAGCGTCTTCGAGTCGTTGAATTTTTCGGACTTCGCGAAGTGGGACGCCTGGAACAGGATAGCTCCGTCGGGCTTGACACCGAGCAGCACTGACTTGCGCTTGGCGAACTCGTTCTGCGCCCGGTTCTCTATACTGGCGAGAGATCCCTTCAGGTCCTTGTTGTAATTATAGATCTCGAACTGGTTGTTGCAGAACACGTAAATGTCCTTGAGGTCCTTGGCGAGCAACTGCCGCATCATGTTGACCATCTTCGTGCGGTTGAATACCAGGTTGACGTAATTGCTGGTAAGATTCGACACGAGGATAAAAAGGGCGAAGACCAGTATGATCTTGAACGCCACGGGGACGATGCGCGTCCCGCCGATCGTTTTACCGAAGAGACTTCCAGTTTCTCGACTGTTCATTGTAACCGTCTGTAATCACTGAGTTTGATTGATGCCGGGGCCCGTCTGGCCGCATGGTGTTCGAAGGCCTCGATGCCGTCATTAGTTCCGTGCATGCTAGCATCGGCTTTGAAATAAATCACGCAAAAAACAGTGCCGTTCCATAAAATTTTTACAAAACGGGCCACGCCGGCAAACGGATCATAATGCTCATTATGTCTCCGCGATGCGGCCTGTAGCCACTCGGGCGATCCGTTTTCTGGTTGCAATCGGGATGGTTTTCTGATCCGCTCTATCCGCGTCCATGATGGCGACCTTATGCTCCATTAATGTGACAACGACGAAACCATTCACCCCTGGAGGATGAAATGAATCTCAACAATCCTGAAGCGACGTCGCAGGCCCTGGCCCTGCTCCGGAACGGACAGCCTTTTCAATGGTATGTAATCACACTTCTTGCTCTCGTTGTATATGTTTACTTTAACGAGATTTCAAAAAAGAACTGGAAAGGGGTTGCCGCGGGTCTATCTCTTTACATGGTTCACTGGTTCGTCGAGATAGTTAACGCGCTCGTGCAGCACTTCTCCGGCCACGCCCTGTGGACGGTGCCCACCGGAACGGCCTTTCTTCTGCTGATCGGCGTCGGCGTGGAGCTTTCCCTGATGTTCTCCATCGCGGGTCTTGTGTTCAGCAAGCTGCTACCCGCGGACCCGAAGACAAGGCTGCTGGGCATCAACAACCGCCTCGTATTCGCCATAGCCAACGCGGCTTTCTTCTCGATCTTCGAGATCTTTCTCGTCAAGACGCCGGCCTTTGTGTGGGTCTATCCGTGGTGGGGAGCTCTCACGGTATTCATATCCGTCTACATACCGTTTTTCGTGGTGTCAATGTTCTGCCACGACTGGAAACCCCGGACACAGATCGCCGTTATCGGAAGTCTTTTCGCGATTAACGCGGCGGCGATCATCCTGTTTACCGGAGTGCTTGGCTGGATATAAACTGGCAGAGCACACGCCCGCGGGTGCTCGCGTAGCCCGGCATCACCGAATAGCGAACCGTCCCGCTGACGACACCGCCGGCGAGTGTCGCACAGCTGGCCGTGGATTCAAGCGTGAGATCTCCTTCCACCGCGCCGGTAAAACATTCAACCAGGTGTTTTCGCGCGGTGTCCCGGAAAAGATTCGGAAGAACGCTTTTAAGCGCTTCCCTGCTCGGGGCTTCGAACAGTGTCACCGCGGCATCGTTCACATCCCGGACCGCGATCAGCTCGAGACACCGGCGCATATCGTCCGGGCTGGTTTCCAGACGAGTCTTTACGTTCTTCGGGTCCGGGGCGCACGGCCCGCCCAGATAATCACATAATCTCGATGCGTCCGCCTCCCACATCGGGAGCGGCGAGCGCTCGAACAGAAACCGGCAACGCCACTCCGCCTCACGAAGTCGCAGCTCCGTTTCCCATTGCCTGTACACCATGCGTATCGTCGTATACAGCTCCCCCTCGGTAACCGGCTTGGTGACCAGGCCGCAGCATGAAAAACCGCCGGTACGTTCAACCACGTCCGGACCGAATCTGCTGATCAGGAAGACGACGGGCAGGTCTTTTCCGTTCGCCAGGCGGCGGGCGGTCTGACAACCGTCGACACCGCCGGGGAGGCTGGTATCGATGAGAAGAAGATCGGGGCGGTCAGACCATCCGGCCGCCGCCGATTCCTCCCGGTAGATTTCCGCGGTGACATCATAGCCGAGCATCTCCAGAAGCCGTTTCATGTCCATGGCCACTACGGCCTCGCCCATGACGATCGAGATTTTTGTTTTTTTCACCCCGGTCCGCGGACACATCGATTTAAAAAAAAAGATTTACGTCCCCGCCCCAATAGCTATTAAAACCGCTCGTTTGTCAATCGACGATATCCATTATTATCTTGTAAGCATTTCCCTTACACGTTCCCGGTGGCGCCGGCGGCACGGATCCGACCCGCATCGCCGGCGAAATGATCACTTGAAAGCCAGGGATCTGCCGTCGCTGTCGATCTTTATTGTCGTCTCGCCCGAGATGTCCCCCCCCAGGAGTCGTACCGAGAGCGGGTTGAGCAGGTGTTTCTGTATGGCCCGCTTGAGCGGCCGGGCGCCGAACTGGGGATCGAACCCGGTCGTCGTAAGAAAGTCCAGCGCTTTCTTCGTAAGCTCCAGGCGAACGCCCCTCTCCAGAAGGCGCCTGGCCACAAGTCCGAGCTGGAGCCTGACGATCTCGGCGATATGCTCGCGCCCGAGCGGATTGAATACGATCACCTCGTCCACGCGGTTGATGAACTCGGGCTTGAAATGTGCCCTCAGCTCCCTCTCGACGCCGTTTTTGCGCTCCTCGTAGGGTATCGATGTATCGGATATATACGAAGTCCCGATGTTCGACGTCATGATGATGAGCGTGTTCCTGAAATCAACGGTCCGGCCCTTCGAGTCCGTCAGCCTCCCCTCGTCGAGGATCTGCAGGAAGATGTTGAAGACGTCCTGATGCGCCTTCTCGATCTCGTCGAAAAGAAGAACCGCATACGGCCTGCGGCGCACCGCCTCGGTGAGCTGACCGCCCTCGTCGTACCCGACATAACCGGGAGGCGCACCGATGAGCCGTGAGACCGAATGCTTCTCCATGTATTCCGACATGTCGATCCGGGTGATGGCCTTCTCGTCGTTGAAAAGGAACTCGGCCACCGCCTTCGCGGTTTCGGTCTTACCCACTCCGGTGGGCCCGAGGAAGATGAACGAACCAACGGGCCTGTTCGGATCCTGGATGCCCGAACGCGAGCGGCGAACGGCGTCCGAGATCGCGACAATCGCCTCGTTCTGACCGACCACGCGCTGCTCGATGATACGCTCCATTCCGAGGAGCTTCTCCTTTTCTCCTTCCAGCATCTTGGCCACCGGGATGCCGGTCCATCGCGAGACCACCTCGGCGATCTCCTGTTCGGTGACCTCCTCCTTCAGGAGGCTTCGGTCCTTCTGTATCTCCGCGAGCTTCGCGTTCATTTCGGTGAGGCTGCGGTCGAGCTCCACGATCTTCCCATAGCGGATCTCGGCCACCCTGTTCAGGTTGCCCTCGCGTTCGGCGCGACTCTCCTCTCCCTTCAGGCGTTCTATCTCTTCCTTGATGGAGCGTATACGGGAAATAACCTCTTTTTCATTTCTCCAGTGGCCGACCAGTTCGTTCTTCTTCTCGTTGAGGTTGGCCAGTTCCTCCTCGATTTTCGCGAGGCGCTCCTTCGAAACCCTGTCCTTTTCCTTTTTTACGGCCTCGCGCTCGATGGTGAGCTGGCGGATGCGCCGTTCGATCTCGTCAATCTCTATCGGCATCGAGTCGATCTCCATCTTGATGCGCGACGCCGATTCGTCGATGAGATCGACCGCCTTGTCGGGGAGAAAGCGATCGGTGATGTAGCGGTCGGACAGCACCGCGGCCGCGACCACGGCCGAATCCGAGATGCGCACGCCGTGGTGCACCTCGTACTTCTCTTTAAGGCCGCGGAGGATGGCGATCGTGTCCTCCACGCTCGGCTCGCTGGTGAAGACGGGCTGGAAGCGTCGCTCGAGCGCCTTGTCTTTCTCGATGTATTTCTGATATTCATTGAGCGTCGTCGCGCCGATGCAGCGAAGCTCGCCGCGCGCGAGGGCGGGCTTGAGCATGTTCGAGGCGTCCATTGAGCCTTCGGCGGCACCCGCCCCGACCAGGGTGTGCAGCTCGTCGATGAAAAGGATGACCTCTCCCTCCGATTCCTCGATCTCCTGTATCACGCCTTTCAGGCGCTCCTCGAACTCGCCGCGGTACTTGGCACCCGCAATGAGCGCGCCCATATCGAGCGCAACCAGGCGCTTTTCCTTTAAATTTTCGGGCACGTCCCCCGCCACGATGCGGCTTGCGAGCCCCTCGACGATGGCGGTTTTCCCCACGCCGGGCTCGCCGATGAGCACCGGATTGTTTTTGGTGCGGCGGGTGAGCACCTGCATCACGCGGCGGATCTCCTCATCCCGGCCGATCACCGGATCGAGCCTGTTCGCGCGCGCCAGCTTCGTGAGGTCGCGACTGTAACGGTCGAGCGCATTGTATCGCTCCTCGGCGTTCTCGTCGGTGACGCGCCTGTTGCCGCGCACGTCCATCAGCACTTTCAGTATATTCTCGCGCGTGAACCCCGCGGCGTTGAGGACACTCCGGGCACGCGTTTCACCCGTGCCGGCGAGCGCGAGAATGAGGTGCTCGGTACTCATGTACTGGTCCTTGAGCTTTACCGCCTCGTTCCACGCCTCGTTCAATACGTCCCGCATCGACGTGGAAAGGGCGCCTCCGCCGGGACCTCCACCCACCTGACGCGGCAGCTTCTTTATCTCGACATCGATCTCCCTTCCGATCTCTGCGGCGGGCACCCCGATCTTCTGCGCGATCGTGCCGAACATTCCCTCCTCCTGGTCGGCCAGGGCCTTCAGCAGGTGTTCGGGCTGTATCTCGTGGTGGTTGTTGTTCGTCGCTTCGTTTTGCGCGCGCGATATCGCGTCCTGCGCCTTCAGGGTCAGCTTGTCCATTCGCATATCTGCATCCTCCAGACGTTATAACACTCAAGGCAGGCGGTAAACCGACGGATCTACGGGGATGCCGGATGGTACACTGCAAGCACAATGCGGAACGTCACTTTTCTGTTTGTGTATCAACGACCACTACGAGCACGGGGCATGTCATTACCCGTGGCCGATTAAAATATATCCCATAAATCGCCGCTCGTCAAGCGTAAAAGTGCAATAAGCGGTTGACATTCACGCCGCGGCTCGCCTCACTTTTCAACAAGCGGCTCATCGCGCGCACTCCAACGCGCGTTTCGTGTAACGGGGGAAGCATATATGACCATCAAAGCCAACGCCACGGGAACGCTGGACAGGATACTCAACCCGCGCAGGGTGGCGGTCGTGGGAGTGACCTCGAGCGGCTTCGGCTTCGGAAGCGGGATACTCGCCTCGCTCATCAGCATCGGCTTCGAGGGCGAGCTCTTTCCGGTCAACCCCAAGGGCGGTTCGATCCACGGCCTCGACATCCACACGAGCCTCGAGTCCATTCCCGGCGAAATCGATTTCGCCATTATCGCGCTGCCCGCGCATCTCGTTCCGGACGCGCTCGAAGCCTGCAGGCTGAAGGGCGCCGCCGGGGCGGAAATTCTGTCGGCCGGGTTCAGAGAATCCGGAACGGCGGAGGGAGCCGCCCTCGAGGAGCGCGTACGGGAAATAGCCGCACGGGGCATCCGCGTGATCGGCCCCAACTGCTTCGGCGTGTACTGCCCCCGCAGCGGCCTCACCCTGCTGCCCGGACCGGCGCTCTCCCGCAATCCCGGGCATTTCGCCTTCCTGTCGCAGAGCGGCGGCCATACCATCGATATCGCGCACATGGGAACATGGCACGGCATCGGATTCAGCGCCGCGATCAGCTTCGGTAACGGCGCGGACCTTCGCGAAACCGAATTGCTCGAATACTTCGGCACCGACCCCGGAACACGCATAATCGGGATGTACATAGAGGGAGTACAGGACGGGCGGCGTTTCTTCAACGCCCTCGGGAAAACCTGCTGGAGCAAACCGGTAATCGTCTACAAGGGCGGGCTCTCCGAGGCAGGCGGAAAGGCCGTCGCGAGCCATACCGCATCGATGGGCGGATCGCGGGTAATCTGGGATTCACTCCTTCGACAGTGCAACGCCGTAAGCGTCGACTCGATTCCCGCGATGGCCGACACGGCTCTCGCGTTTTCACACCTGCCGTGGCGACGCTACCGCGGAATCAGCATCGTGGGCGGCGGGGGTGCGCTCGGCGTCGCGGCCGCGGACGCGGCCGACGCGTACGGAATGGAGCTGCCCGCGCTCGCGGAGGGCATACGGGAAGCGATCATGGCGCTTCTTCCGAAACCGGGCTCAAGCGCGGCGAACCCCATCGACGTGGCAAACCCCTACGTGTCCGCGGAAGTGATAAAGGACGTTTTACTGCTCGCCTCGCGTGATGAGCGAGTGGACATACAGGTGCTGGTCCAGCTCCTCTATCATTACAAGGCGGCTCTTGGAATGTTTGGCAATCCCCCCCTCGAAGAGATCGTTCCGGTCGATGCGCTCGCCGACGCCGCTCGCGAGGCCGTCGAAGTCGGGGGAAAGCCCGTGGTCGCGGTGCTCCCCAATCACCTGCGCGGACCCGATTCGATGGACGTGGAAAAGGTGATGCGCGCCGCGCGAGGGGCTTTTCTTGCGCGCGGCATACCGGTTTTCGACGATCTCGGCTCCGCCGTGAGGTCCATCGGCGACGTCTCCCGCTACGCTGCCGTTCGGGATCGACGCGAACGCGCCGTCAATCCCTGATGTCCGCCCCGTCCCTGAGCCGTTCGACGCGTTCCACCTTCACGCGGATAAACCAGATCGGCGGGCGCATGAGCCCGTTCGCCGTGTAGTACCCGGGCCTGTCGGTGATCCCGCGAAGCGTCGCCATCGCCAGCCCGGGAATCTGGTCGGCATCCAGCCCGGAAAGTATCCTCCGCGGGCTGAAATCGAATCCGTACGGCTCGTCCTCTTTGATCCGCACCATCACGCCGAGGGTGATATAGCGGCCCGCCGTCGCCTGTTTTTCAAAGAACTCGACAAGCGCCCCGTCCGAGACCTGCAACCAGACCGAAAGGCGCTCGTCTGCGATAAGCACCTTGGCGGCCGCCTTTGCCGCACCACTGCGGGCGATCTTCGCGGCATGCGACTCGCCGAGCCCGGCCAGCAGGGCATCGACGTTGCTCTCGAGCCGTTCCCTGTTTATTATGCGGACCCCGGCGATGTCCCCGTAGCGCTCGCCCATCGTGTAAGCATTCACATCATATCTTTTTTCATCATAGAAGAGCTCCGACAGGAAAGGCTTCGGGCGAACGGTCCTCCCCCCCCCTCCCTCGACGAAGAGGCCGCTTTTCCACTGGTCCCCGAAACTCCGCGCGTGGAACAGCCGGCCTGACTGCATGAAGAGATCGATCGCCCTGCCCTCCGCGTCATAGACACGCTGCCGGTAGGCGGCGGGCAGGGAGCGTCCGCGCCCGGTAATGGCCACCTGCCGCATCGCCTCAGCCTCGTCGCGCCCGATGCGAGCGAGCGGCACGGTGTAGATCGCGATACCCTTCTTCCGCGCCTTGAGCGCGTACCGCTCGGCACGGGAGACGTCACGCGCCGGAGAATTGGAGATCACGAGCATGACTTTTTTCGCCTCAGCGCGCCAGGGGACCGCGTCGACCGCCAGGGAGAGCGCCCTGCCGAGCGCTTCCGGTCCCGCCCCGCCTCCGGGTCGAAGGACCGTCAGTTCCTGTTTAAGCGACAGCGGGGATGTTATGGCGCGGATGGCCTTCGGTGCCGCGGGAGCGCCGGAGAACGGGGCAATGTACAGGCGAAGTGACGCCTCCCAGTCGCCGGACAGCCCTGAAGCGAACGCGGCGATTCCGTTCCTGACGGCATCCCACTCGCGCGACACGTTGTATGATGTGTCGAGCACCAGAACGACGTCTATGGAAGCGTCACCGGCGACCGGGGTGTTCCGGTCGGGATAGGTGACGAATATTTCGCGGATGTCCCTTTCCGCGAGCGCGAAAAGGTTGTCCGCGCGTACCCGTTCCCTCGCGACGACCTTCCGCTGCGCCGTTGAATACAGCACCGATTCGGAGATGTAGACGCCGCCCGAGCGGGAAAGCGTACCCGTGAGCATCAGGTCGATGAAGCGCCCCTTCCCCAGCGCGTCCAGGGACTCGCCGCTTACGGAACGCCGCGGATCGATCGAAAAACTTTTCATATCGATATCGAGATCCCTGAACGAATAGGGTTCCATACCCTTCTTCAAAAACAGGGCCAGGCCCAGGAGCTTCGCGTACTCCGTGCCGGTGTTCTCGTTGAAATTGTCGGAGGAATTCTCCACCCGGTAGGGGATCACGGCGATCTCGGCCGCCCGGAGCGGGACCGACATCATAAGCCAGAGCAAGAGGATCGCCATCTTTCTCATCGTTCCGCCTCCACGAAAAGATTGAAGCCCGGGCCCCCGACCGTCATCGGGCACACCCCCTTCAATCAACGGTAAAAAACCTGAAAAGCAGGGCGCCCGCGACGAACCCGGCGATGTGACTGATCCATGCGACGCTGTCCGCCCCGCCGAGAAACCCGGAAATCTGCAGGAGAAACCATATGGGCAGAAACAGGAGCGCCCGCATTCGCATGGTGAAGAAGAGCATCCATACGTGTATTCGCGCGAACGGAAACATGAACAGGTAGGCCCCGAGGATTCCGGATACGGCGCCGGAGGCGCCCACCAGCGGGACATCGGCCTGTGGAGCCTGGAAGGCGAACGCGAGCGCGGCGATTATTCCGGTGATCAGGAAAAAAAGAAGATAGCCGCCGCGCGTCATGCGGTCTTCCACGTTGTTGCCGAATATCCAGAGGAAGAGCATGTTGAAGCCCAGGTGCGAAAGCCCGCCGTGGAAAAACATATACGATACGAGCGAAAAGAGCGGCCCGATTGCCGGGAACGGGGAGCCGGCGGCCCCTCCGTCAAGCGAGACCGGATTGAACGCGAACCGGGACGTGGCCGCCTCGAAGCCCGCGGGCGTGAAAACCTGGCCGGCAAAGACGGCGCAATTGGCGATGATGAGAAGGAAGGTCACGACCGCGAAGCGGCCGGTAGGATTCTCGTCCTTATAGGGGATGAACATGGGGCGTCCCCGGCGTCGGGAATGTCGACCGGGTGGCCGCGACGGGATGAAACGGAGTCGCCCGGCGAAGTCTCATCTCACAACCGACAATCCGTCGTAGAGATACTTGCTTTTTGAGAAGAACTCGTCCCCTGTACCCGATGAGACGTAACACGCCCCGCCGACGCGGGACCCGTCCGGAATCCGCGAATCCTTGCCGATGAGCGTGATGCTCTGGTATATTGATTTTGGAAAATCCTTGCTCTTCAATTGTTCGTGCTCCGAGCCCACATGACAGCGGCTCCCTATGGTATAGCCGCCGTCCGCGGGCGCGTCCTTCCGCGGCGGCGTCCGTTCGTCGATGACCGATTTCATGACATGCGCGCCGACCCCGATCCGGTTGAAGGGCAGCACGATGGAGTCCTTGACCGTCGCCTTTTCATCGATCTCGACGCCGGGGAAAATGATGGAATTCTGTACGGTGCCCCTTATAATGCAGTTGTCGCTCACGAAGGATCCGGCCACCCTGGCGTGCCTGCCGAGAAAGGCAAAGCCCTCGCCCGGGATGAACCCCTTCATCGCCGGGTCGCCGAAAACACGCCTGAACAGATCCCGACTCCTCATCAGGGACATATTGAACCGGTAGTAATCGGGGATGCTCTTGATGGGCCAGTAATGCGCGCTCATCACCTCGCGCCGTATGCCCCGGTTGATGAGCGCATTGATAATCATCTCGAAGAGATTGGGCGCGTGCCTGCCTTCGTCCATCGCCTCGTTGATGACCGAGAGCAGGCTCTTCTGGTTGGTGATGAGAATGGTGTACGCCATCGACTCCCTGCTCGAGGTCTTCATGCTGAAGAGCATCGCCCCCGCTTTTTTCTTCTTCTTGTACTTTTCGATGAGCTCGGAGAAATCAATGATCGAGGGGTTGTCGCCGTTGTAGATTATATAGTAATCGGTGTTGCTGTCCATCACCAGGTTGTAACAGAACTTGACGTCGGAATACCCGCGTGAAACGACTTTAATCGCGGGGAATTTTTTGTCCCTGAACGGTCCGTAATTCTCCACGTACGATTCGAGGCCGTCCTCGTAGTTGTTGTAGATGATGGTATGACGCGCACCCGATGAGGCTGAATTGCGAATGGTAAAATCGACGATACGGAACCTTCCCCCGAAAGGCATCAGGTACTTCGAGCGCTCCTCCGCCAGGGAAAGAAGCGACTCGTCTCTGGTTCCGGGATACGAAATGATGGTGAAATCGTCCATAAATGCCCTGTGCCGGGAGCGCCTCGGTGACGTGATGGTAGCTATTTATAAAAGTTCGGGATTAAAAAGCAATTAAAAAACCCGCACCGTCCCGGCACCCCGGTGAAACGGCGGCCGGCCTGAAAAAAATAGTTTGATTTCACCGTCCGCGCGTGCGACACCCACGAATATGGGAAAGGTCCTGTTAACGATTCTGCCCGGCGGAGAGTCCCGCGAATTCGAAACGGGAACGTCGCTCATCGACGCGCTCGCGGACATGGGCGCGCTGTTGCGTACGCCCTGCGGCGGCAAGGGCGTCTGCGGTAAATGCGGCGTGCTGGTGGAATCGGGAGCGCCCGAACGCTCCGCAGCCGAGGATCGCTTCTTCCCTTCGGAACCCTTTTCGCGTCTCGCCTGCCGGGCCACTATTGAAAGCGACATGACGGTACGCGTCCCGGTGGCGAGAGCCACCTCCCGACCGGGAAAACCTCTTCCGGCGCGACTGCGTGAACCCGCCGTCGCGCTCGACATCGGGACAACCACGGTCCAGCTCTCGCTCGTGGATGGCGCGAGCGGGTCGGCCTACCCCGTCGCGTCCTTCCTCAATCCACAGCGGCGCCACGGCCACGACGTTATCGCGCGCATCGCCGCGTCAGCCGATCCGATCGTCCGTGGATCACTGGCGCGCGTCATCCGCGGCGCGGTTGCCGCGTCGATACGCGCCGGCCTTTCCGAAAGCGCGATGACCCCGGACGACATCGGCCTCGTCGTCGTTTCGGGCAACACCACCATGACTCACCTCTTCTTCGACATCGACGTGCGCCCCCTCGGGGCTTATCCCTACACCGCGAGCGAGCTCGACTACGACCGGTACGCAACGCTCGAAGAGCTGCTTCCCGCGGCCCGTATCGCGGCGCTCCCCTCGGCCTCCGCTTTTCTCGGTGGAGACCTCGTCGGCGGTCTCGCCATAACGGACCTCGCGGGCGTCCGGAGCAACGCGTTCTTCATCGACATCGGTACAAACGGCGAGATGTTTCTGCGCGACGGCACCGGCACGGTCCACGCCACCTCATGCGCGATGGGGCCGGCGCTCGAGGGCATGAATATCTCCTCGGGCATGACGGCCGACGAGGGAGCGATCAACCATTTCACCGTCGAGAACGGAAGACTGAAGCCCACCGTCATCGGCGGCGGCACTCCAGTGGGAATCTGCGGCACCGGGATAATCGACGCGCTGGCGATCATGCTCGACAATGGTGTTGTGCGCGGCAACGGCGCTTTCGACCGTGCCGCGGCGGAGGCGTCCCCCGTTTTCAGCGGCCGCATCGAAACTCAAAACGGCACGACGGCCTGCCTGCTTGGCGACGGCATCGCGATCACGCAGAAGGACATCCGTAACATCCAGCTCGCCAGGGGGGCCAGCCTCGCCGCCGCGCGCATACTGCTGAGAGACGCCGCATACGAGGCCGAACGGATCGAGCACGTCCTCGTCGCCGGAGCCTTCGGCGAGAACCTTGATATCGAGAACTTCCGTGCACTCGGATTTCTTCCCGATTTTCCCAATGCCCGCTATCGCTTCCTGGGCAACACCAGCCTCGCGGCGGCGGAGCGGGCGTGCGTCGATCCCGGCTTCCTCGGCATGTGTCGCGCGCTTCGCGACGCGATCCACGTCGTCGAGCTTTCAATGCGCGCCGATTTCAACGACGAGTTCGTCGACTGCCTCAATTTCGGATAAATTCCGATCCCATCCGGGTTCTTAAAATATTTTAAATAATCTTGACTTATTACATAATACAAAGTATGAATATTTGTGCATCCCTGCCGGTTTATTATGGGGATTAATATCGAAACATCATATACAGGAGGATTGCATACGATGAACTACCGGCATTATTCGCAGGTGTTCTGGCAGCAGGTTGAAAAGTACGGCGACCGGGTCGCCCTCCGGTACAAGCCCGAAAGGGAATGGAGGGAGACCTCGTGGCGCTCGTTCGGAGAACAGGTACGCGCCGTCGGGAAGGCGCTCATCGAGGCCGGTATCGGCGAGCAGAAGACGGCGGGTATCTTCTCGCAGAACATGCCCGAATGGAGCATTGCCGACATCGGCGCGCTCTGCATAAGGGCCATACCGGTACCCATCTATCCCACCAACACCGCGAAACAGGCCGAATACATCATCAACGACGCGGAGATCGCCGTGCTCTTCGTCGGCGACCGCGAGCAGTACGACAAGGCCATGCAGCTTTTCGGCAAGAACGGATTTTTAAAAAAGATCGTGGTATTCAACGAGAAGCTTCCCATCGCGAAATCGGCCGACGTAATGTACTTCAGCGATTTCCTCGCTATCGGACGAAAATCCGTCCGCGACGCCGAATTCGACGAGCGCATGTCGCGCGGAACTCCCGAGGACCTGCTCACCATCATCTACACCTCCGGCACCACCGGCGAACCCAAGGGAGTAATGCTCGCGCATTCCAACGCCATCTTCCAGAAGGAACGCCACGACCGCAGGCTCATCGACCCCAACGATAACGACATCTCGCTCTGCTTTCTGCCGCTGTCGCACGTCTTCGAACGCATCTGGACCTACTACGCGCTTGCCGTCGGCATGACGAACAACTACCTGGACGACACCAAGAAGATCGTGGAGTTCATCCAGGAGGTGAAGCCCACCATCATGTGCGCGGTGCCGCGCTTCTACGAGAAGATATACGCCACCGTGTTCAACCGCCTCGAATCGGCCCCGCCGGCGAAGAAGAAGCTCTTCAAATGGGCCATACGCACCGGAGCCGCGCGCAACGTCAGAAAACGCGACAGGAAATTCGTCGGTCCCTGGCTCGCGCTGAAATATGGCCTGGCGGACAGAATGGTCCTCTCGAAGCTTCGCGATGTCGTCGGCGGAAGGATCAAGTTCTTTCCGTGCGCCGGGGCCCCGCTCTCGCAGGAGATCGAGGAGTTCTTCTACGCGACCGGTGTTTTCATCTGCTACGGCTACGGGCTCACCGAGACGACGGCGACGGTCACCTGTCACGAGCCCCACAATTTCAAATTCGGCGCGGTCGGCAAGCCTCTCGACGACGTGGAGGTTAAGATCGACGGGGCGAACGGCGAGATCCTCATCCGCGGCGGGAACGTCATGAAGGGCTACTACAGGAAGCCCGAGGCGACCGCGGAGGTCTTCACCGCCGACGGCTTCTTTCGCACGGGTGACGCCGGCTTCATCGAGGAGAACGGCGAGCTGCGCATCACCGAGCGCATCAAGGACCTCATGAAGACCTCGGGCGGCAAGTACATCGCGCCCCAGCTCATCGAGAGCACCGTGGGTGCCGACCACTTCATCGAGCAGATCGCCGTCATCGGCGACCAGCGCAAGTACGTCAGCGCCCTTATCGTGCCCTCGTTCGAGGCGCTCGGCGAATACGCGAAAGAGCACGACATCACCTATTCCTCGCGCGAAGATCTCATCGCCAGGAAGGAGATCGTCGAATTCTACCGGAAACGCATCGACGAATGTTCGAAGGAGTTCGCGGAGTTCGAGAAGATCAAGCGCTTCACGCTGCTCGCGAAGGAATTCACCGTTGAGGACGGAGAGATCACCCCGACCATGAAGATCAAGCGCAAGTCGGTCGCCGAGATCTACAAACCGCTGATCGACCGCATGTACGCCGAGTAGGCAAAAATCAATAACGACGAAAAATCCCGGCACCGTTCAAGGCCGGGATTTTTTATCGGCCCATCCCGCCGTCAGCGTGGGCCGTGCCCGAGCATCCCGCCCAGGAGGCCCGGCAGGTCCCCCTCCCGGTACGCCCGGGCACAGCGCTCGAGAAGCGCGTCATCGGCTACAATGCTTTTGAGAAGTTCACCGCGCGCGGAGAAATCCAGGTCGCTGAATGTGGCGTCCTCCTGCAGAACGCGGCGCGCCTCCCTGAGCGCGGCAAGAATATCGCCGAGATTCTCGGGAAGCGCCTTCTCGAGCGAGCGCCGCAGCCGCGCCGCGTAGGCCGGCGACGCCCCGCTCGTGGAGACGGCCATGAGGAAATCGCCCCTGCGAACGGATGAAGGAAGGTAGAACGAGCAGTTGGGCGGATCGTCGGCGGAATTAATGAAAATACCGCGCCGTCCGGCCTCCTCGAACACGGCCCTGTTGACGGCGAAGCTGTCGGTGGCCGCGAAGGCGAGCGAGGCGCCCTCGAGGTCGCCGTCGCGATACTCGCGCCGCTCGAGACGGAGCGTGGCGGCGTTAGCCCGCGCGGCCTCCTCGAGATCGGCATGCATACGAGGCGAAACGACTTTCACGCGCGCGCCCGCGTCAAGAAGATCCAGCACCTTCCTGAGCGCCACCTCTCCGCCGCCCACCACCACGGCGAGCCTCTCCTCGATGTTGAGAAGTACCGGGTAGAGCTTCATCGGCCCGCCAGTTCCATCGGAACGGGAAACTCCTCGCCGCTCTCGCGAAGCTCCCGTCGTTTGTCCTCTGAAAGGCCTATCTCCTCATCGGTGATGTAACACTGCGGGTCGGGCGCCCACGGATCGTTGTACGCGCGGAAGGCCCGCACGCGCATCGCGCCGGTGCAGAGCGAGCGGTGCGCGCACAGCCTGCAGCGTCCCTTGATGTACTCGGCCTTGCGCTTGAGCCCGCGCATCAGCGGGTCGCTCTCGTCCATCCAGATTTCCCCGAAGCTCCGCTCGCGGACGTTGCCGAGCGTATAGTCCTGCCAGAACTGGTCGGGGTGGACGTTGCCGACGAAGTCGATGTTGCCGATACCGACCCCGGTCGAATGCGCGCCGCCGCCGTTCCACGCGAGAAGCTCGCGCACCTTCTCCGCCATGGCGGGATCGGATTCGAGAAGCCTGAGGTAGATGTACACGCCGTCGGCGTGGTTGTCCACGGTCAGGATATTGATATCGAGACCGCGGTCGAAATAATCCTTCGTGCGCCGGAGGATGATGTCCATCGCGCGGCGGCTTTCGGCGTGGGTGAGGTCATCACCATACATATTCCCGCCCCTGCCCGAGTAGACGAGATGATAAAAGCAGGCACGGCTGATCTTCTCGCGCTCGATGAAATCGAAGATTCCGTCCAGGTCCTCGTAATTGCGCCGCGTGAGCGTGAGGCGAAGGCCCACGCGCTGCCCGACGGCGATACAGTGCTCGAAGCCCTTCATGGCCTTCGAGAAGGCACCCTTCATGCCGCGGAAGCGGTCGTTGACCTCCTCCATACCGTCAAGGCTGATTCCGACGTAGGTGACGCCCGCGTTGCGAATGGAGTGCGCGGCCTCGCGATCGATGAGCGTGCCGTTGGTCGAGATGACCGGGCGAATACCCGTATTCGAGGCGTGTTCGATCAGCCGGAAAAGGTCCTTCCGCATGAGGGGCTCCCCGCCGGAGAAGAGGAGCGATGGCACGCGAAACGACGCCAGGTCGTCGACGAGCTTCATCCCCTCGCCGGTGTCGAGCTCGCCCGAATATTTAATATTGGCCGAATCGGTGTAGCAGTGCACGCAGCTTAAATTGCAGCTGCGCGTGGTGCTCCATACAACGATTGGCCGCCGCTCGCTCGCCAGCACCTCGCGCCGGTGCGGCGCGTTGCCGTGCGCGTCCGAGGGCGCCTCGGTCCCGTAGCGCAGACCGTCTCCAGTGGACGACCCGCCACAGTAGAGTTTTCCTATATCGATCATCCCATGTTCTCCTTCTTCCACTCGTCGAACGCCGGCGAAAAATACGTCACGCGCTTCTTCTTGAATTCGCGGAGGCTCTTCAGAACCAGGTAATCGCTCAACCCCGACTTCTTCTCGAGGGTGGCTATGATGCTCTCGAGCTCGCCGTCGCTTCTCGCGTGGATCATCGCGAAGAGCGGGTGCTCCCATCGCCCGGGATGCACCGTCCGCCGGTACAGATGCGAGATGCTCTTTGCCGACAGGAATACCTGCATCACCTCGTCTTCGCCGCGCCCGGCTTCCGTCTTCCAGGCGGTCATGGCGTTCGCGCCGTAACCGGCGTTGTAGTGCTTGAGCACCGCCGCGTACCGGCGCATGATTCCCTTCTGTTTCAGCGCCTCACCGATTGTTACGAGCCGTTCGGAACTCATGGAGCTTTTTGTCGTCGAAACAATCGCGTCGAACGGCCTCGGCGTGATGGGCAGGTCCGTCTGGAGCAAGAGAACCGCATCCCGTTCCTCGCCGGAGAGCGCGTACCCGCCGTCGTCGTGCGCGAGGGCCGCGCCGTTCGGTCCGGCCGCTTCATCCTCCTCCCCGTCTTCCGGCGCGTCGTCCCCCATCCTCAGCATGAATCCTATCTTGTAGAGCTTTTCGTTCCGGAGGATGAGATGGTCCGTCGCCCGGCAGTGCCGCGCGAGCACCGCGGCGGTCTCCTCGAGCGAGGTCGCCGCGTCCACCGCCAGCGTAAACCAGATGTTGAACCGGTGGTCTCGCAGGTAGTTGTGACTTACCCCGGGATGCGCGTTGATGATCTCCACCGCTCCCTCCACCTCTCCCTCGTCGACGGACATCGCCACCAGGCTCGAATGATAGCCCAGCCTGTGCGCATTGAAGATGGCCGATATATTGCGCACGATCCGCTTTTCCTTGAGACGGGCGACGGTTTCCAGAAGCTCGCTTTCCTTGATGGAGAGCTCGTCGGCGATAAGCCGAAAGGGTTCCGCGGCCAGTGGAATATCCTCCTGTATCCGGTTGATGATGCGCTCCTCGGCGCGGGTGAACCGTATCGCGGTCATGATCGCGTCCTCTTCGGCTCATACATGCAGTAGGGTTCCTCGGCCATACAGTCCCCCGTCTCGTAATAGGCCCGCGCGCGACAGCCCGCGCAGAAGGCGCGGTACTCGCACAGGCCGCACTTGCCGCCAAGATCGTCGATCCCGCGTAATGTACTGAATAACTCAGAATTTTTCCATATATCTCCAAGCGGCTTTTCGACCACGCTGCCCGCCACGAGCGGAAGATAGCCGCAGGGCTGCACGTCTCCCCTGTGCGAGATGAAGCACACTCCGCTTCCGGCGAGGCACCCCCGCGTCATCGCCGCCATGCCGTCGGTCTCGAAGCTCACGGTACGCCCTTCCTTTCGGGCCTCCTGACGCATAATGCGGTAATAGTGCGGGGCGCAGGTCGCCTTGAACTCGAAGGGCGCGTCCTTGGTGCGGTGATACAGCCAGGTGAGCACCTCCTCGTATTTCTCCCTCGAGAGCATATCGCTCTCGGCGATCTCCACGCCGCAGCCCACCGGCACCAGCATGAAAACGTGCAGCGCCTTCGCGCCGCGCTCCTCGGCGAGCCGGAGCACACCCTCGATCTCGTCCACGTTCCGCCGGGTTATCGTCGTGTTGAACTGGAATTCGACCCCCCCTTCGCGAAGCAGGCGCGCCCCTTCGAGGGCCAGGTCGAACGATCCCGGGATGCCGCGGAACCCGTCGTGCGAGGCGGCACCGGATCCGTCGATCGAAATGCTCACCCGGCTGAATCCCGCCTCACGGATGGCGCGCGCGGTACCCGCGTCGATCAGCGTCCCGTTGGTGGCCAGCGCGATCCGAAGGCCCTTCGATACGGCATGGCGCGCGATCTCGAAGAGATCGGCCCGGTACAGCGGCTCTCCACCGGTGAGCACCAGGATGGGATTCGCGAAGGCGGCAATGTCATCGACTACGCGAAGCGCCGCGGCCGTGTCGAGCTCCCCCGAGAAGAGCGAGTCGTCGGCCTCCGCCCGGCAGTGCGCGCAGCGCAGGTTGCATCGCTTCGTAAGCTCCCAGAATACGAGCCTCAGGGTGTCCGCGGCCATCATCATTTTTTGAACAGCTCCTCTATAATGCGCGCCGCCTCTCCGGGGCCACGATACACTTCCCGGTCATGATGCCCTTTCGCCTTCGTCTGGTACCGTTTGAGATAGGCGATCGGGTTGTGCAGCGTCTTGGTCATGATCTGGCGTGTGAGCTCCTCGACGACGCGGAAGTCATCATCCGAAAGGTGCTTGAGCTTCCGCCGCCGGTAGCGCTCCAGCTCTCCGCCGCGTATCGACTCGAACTCGTCGCGTATTTTAACGATTGCCGGAACCACGGCGAGGCCTTCGTACCATTCGTAAAACTCGTCCGCGTCCGAGCGGACCAGGCCCTCGGCGACGTCGAGCTCCCGCAGGCGATGTTTCAGGTTCTCGTCGGCGATCGACTTGAGATCATCGATGTTGTACAGGAACACGTTGTCGATTTTTCCCACTTCGGGATCGACGTTCCGCGGAACCGCGATATCGATGAGAAAAACCGGGCGGCTCCCGCGTTTCTTCGCCACCGCCCTCATCATCTCCGTCGTTACGATATATTTCGGAGAGGACGCCGAGGCTATGACGATATCCGAGCCCTGCGCCGCCGATGCGAGGTCGTCGAGCGGAACTATATGCGCCTCGCGGTTCACCCCCCTGGCTATCCGCTCCGCGTTGGCCAGCGAACGATTGGCGATGGTGATCTCGCCGATGCTGAACTTGGTAAAATATTTCAGGATGAGCTCGCCCATCTCTCCGGCCCCCAGCAGGAGAGCCCTCTGGCGCGAGAGATCGTCGAATATCTTTCGGGCGAGCTCGGTGGCGATATACGCGATGGAAAGGGGGTTTTTCGATATCTCGGTTTCGGTGCGCACCCGCTTCGCGGTGCGGAAAGCCTGATGGAACAGCCGGTTGAGCACCGTCCCGGCCTTCCCCGCGCGCACCGACTTGCCGTAGCAGTTTTTCACCTGGAAGAAAACCTCGTTCTCCCCCAGCACCATGGAATCGAGGGAAGACGCCACTGAAAGAAGGTGTAGCACCGCCTCGCGCGAATACTTTTTATACAGCGAGGATTCGAATTTCGCCCTGGGAAGGGAGGAAACGCCCTCGAGGACGCCCAGCACCGACTCGACCGCCGCGTTCATGTCGCGCGTGATGAAGTATATCTCCACCCGGTTGCAGGTGGAGAGGTACACGATCTCATCGACACCCTCCGAACAGGTTTTATCGAAGAAGGCGGGCAGTTCGTCGTCGGCGAGCGTAAAGCGTTCGCGAAGGTCGACCGGTGCCGTTTTATGACTGAGCCCGATAAGTCCGATCTCGGGCCTGTTCAAGCTCTCTTTCATTTGAAGCCGTGGAACCCCATGGTAATGTAGATGTTGGAAAACATTAAGACGAACATGAGAACGGCGAAAAGGAGCACGTTGAGCTGGCTCGCCCGGTGTGGATTGAGACGCCCGCGATGACGCAGCCAGAAGAGGCCGAGGATCGCGACCCACGAGGCATAGAGGATGATTTCCTTGGGACTGCCCTGGTACGGGGTGGCGAACACCGCGTACATCACGAAGGCCCCGGAGACCAGCCCGAGCGAAAGCAGCACGAACGCGCGCGATATGGCCCACCTGTTGAATTTTTCTATGGACTCGAGGGTGGGAAGACGGAAGACAAAGCGCATCGAGGTCTTTTTCTTCAGCTGCCATTCCATCACAAGGTAGAGCACCGAACCGATGAAGCTCAGGAAAAAGAAGATCTCCCCCAGGATGGCGATCAGGATATGGAGCGGGAGCAGCCAGTGCCCGGTATCGACCGTGATCCGTCTCGCGGAATCGAGAAAGGGGATCGAGATGACAAGCACCAGGGTGATGAAGGGAACCGCGAGCGTGGTGAACGACCACCACTGGGCCTTCCAGCGTGAAAAATAAAGGTAGATGAGCAGTATTACGAGCACGAGCGCGAGGAGGTAAAAATATCCCCAGATCGTGAATGCACCCCGGACAACCCCCTCTCCGGTTTCGAGATAGAAACGAACCACACCCAGCCCGAAGAACACCGCAATTGCGGCGAGTAACACGCGTCCGGCCCTGTTCCGGTGCCTGTCGTCATCGGTATGGAGTGAGAAGATGCACAGCGCTGATGTGCCGACAAACAGGACCAGCGTAATGATAAAAATGGCATCGAACATGGAATCCGCCGCTTGCTCCTTTTCCCGGTGGTGCCCGCCGGGTTTTTAAACAACCCTTCCGATCCAGTATACCACACCGAGGACCGCGTTTTATAACAAGTAATTTTTCTGTGAAAAAGCCGCGGCGGTCACCCGGAATCCCCCGTTCTTATCCGGGGAATCGACCCGGGATCCCAAACGCACAGTTGTCGTACTCATGCCCGCAGGGTGGTGGATTCGGAGGAAGCCTGCCGCCTGCACGTCGTACAGGACTATCCTGCGCCAGAACCGGTTCCCGATATCGTCGCGTCAGACGGCATCCCCGCCGTCGAAAGACAGGTCGGAGATTCCCTGCTTGACTTTCGTGGTTCATGCGGTATATGCTGCCCGGTGCCCGGACATCCATGAACGCAGCAATGTTCAACGCGGAAGTGACAGAATGCCCCAGCCCAGACTTAAAATCATGCTTGTCGAAGATGACACGATCATCGGCAGATATTTATCGGAGGTCCTGGAGGAAGGCGGCTACGACGTCATACAATGCCTCTCGAACGGCAGTGACGCCCTGAGAGCGGCGGTTCCGCTCAAACCCGATCTCGTGCTCATGGACATTTCCCTGCCCGGCGACATTGACGGCGTCGAGGTTGCCAAGCAATTTAAAACACTCCACGACCTCCCCGTGGTTTTCATCACCGCTCATTCCGACAGGAAGACGATCGAGCGGGCGCGCGATGCCGACTGTTATGGTTATGTGCTGAAGCCCATCATCGACGCCCAGGTATTCGCGGCGATCGAGATGGCCGTACAGCGCAGCAACCTCGAGGGGAAGGTGCGGGCGAGCGAGGAGGAGTTGCGCCTGCTCTCCGCGCACCTGCAAACCGCGCTCGAAAAGGAGCGCCTGCGGCTCGCGCGGGAGATACATGACGTGCTGGGGCAGATGCTCACGGCCCTGCGTATCGACCTCTCGTGGATGATCAGGCGCATGCCGCGTGAAGAGGGGGAGATCAACCGCAAGGCCGGCTCGGCCCTCAGAATGACGGATGATATTATTCAAAACGTAAGAAGGATATGCTCCGAGCTCCGGCCGGGGGTACTCGACGACCTGGGCCTGGCCGCGGCGATCGAATGGCAGGCGCGCGACCTTGAAAAACGTTCGGGGATACCGTTTGAAACAATCGTCCCGGAGAGCGATACGGCAATTGAAGACGAGCGCGCCGTCGCCCTTTTCAGGATTTTCCAGGAGGCGGCCACGAACGTTTTGCGGCACGCCGGGGCCTCCCGCGTAAAGATCGAGCTGTCGGTCGCAAACGGCGAGGCACGTCTGGTTGTTTCCGATAACGGAGCCGGAATATCGCCGGCGGCGGCCGGTGATCCCTCGTCATTCGGGCTGATGGGCATACGAGAGAGAAGCCGCCACTGCGGCGGCAACTGCACCATAACGGGAAATCCGGGGAGGGGTACCACCGTGGACGTCCGGATCCCGCTGGGAGGGTGAACATCCTGAAGATCGTGCTGCATCAAACGACACCAGCCACCATAAGTGAAGGGAAGAGAGGAAGTCGATGAAAGACCAGGTAAAGATCATCATCGCCGATGACCACCCGGTTGTTCGCGCCGGCCTGAGGCAGATCCTTGCCGAATCGGGAAAAATAAAAGAGATCGTCGAGGCCCGCGACGGCCAGGATCTGCTCGAAAAACTGAAGAAAAACAGGTACGACATCATCCTCCTGGACATCACCATGCCGGGCCGGAACGGGCTCGAGATTCTGAAAGAACTGAGAATCCTATATCCCTCGATTCCGGTGCTGGTCCTCAGCGTACACCCGGAAGAACAATACGCGCTCAGGGTGATACGCTCCGGCGCCGCAGGCTACCTTACAAAAGAAACCGCCCCGGAAAACCTGCTCGAGGCGATCGCACGGATACTCGGCGGGAGAAAATACATTACCCAGGAGATCGCAGAAATACTGGCATCGTCCCTCGGCGAGAACGAGGGACTCGCGCCACACCTCAGGCTTTCGGACCGCGAGTTCGAAACATTCAGGATGATCTCGCTGGGCAAAAGCCTGACGGAGATCGCGGGCGAGATGTTCCTCAACGTCAAAACAATCAGCACGTATCGGAGAAGGATACTGGACAAGATGAACATGAAATCAACCGCGGAGCTCATCAATTATGCGCTGAAGAACAACCTCATCAATTGAAACGTCCCGAACCCGGGATGTAGGAATTTTCAGGCGGAACCGCCTGAAAATCTGACAGCATTTTCTCCCTTACACCCCCTCATTTTCTCCCGTATCCCCATTGCGGTTTCAACGCGACGGGGTTCTACTGGCCGGGTCGAGGATACCCGCATGAAAACGTTCATCGTCGAAGATTCAGCGCTCGTCACGGCATACCTCGTTGAGATGCTGAAGGGAATTCGATGCGTCGAGATCGTCGGGCATGCGACCAATCCCGGTGACGCCATCGCCCGGATACGTGATTCTTCCCCCGAAGTGATAATCCTCGACCTGCGGTTGAGCGGCGGGTCGGGGATCGAAGTGCTCGAGCGGGTTAAAAGTGCGGAACGGCCACCTGTTGTCATCGTACTCAGCAATTATGCCTATGCCGAATACAGGGAACGCTGCCGGGAACTGGGGGCCGAGTATTTCTTCGACAAAGCGTTCGAATTCGACCGCGTGGCGGAGGTGCTGCAGGGTCTGTGCGGGGAAAAGGGCTTCCCCGGGGATCAAACCGGCAGGTGACCGGAACCGGCCATGCTCATCCGGGAGGGGTCTGAAACCCGATAACGAGGAGGTCAGGCGATGAGGCACTTTTTTCTCGAATGTGATTTCACAACCATGGAAGTGATACGGTTGATCCGAAGCATCAGGTCGCTCGGCCTGGACTTTCCGCTGGTCGTGTTCTCGCGTGGATCAGGGGAGCTGATTTTAAATAAAGCCCTGGAAAACGGAAAGCCCGCCTGGTTTATAAAATCGATCGATGCTGATTCGTTGACGCATGAAATCCGGTCGGCATTGAGCCGGGAGAGCGTCATGGCCGAACCGGATTATTGCGCAATTTCTGGTTTTGACGCCGGCGGAGTTCCGACCGGTAACGAACCGAAGGGGAGAATAACCGACGGAAAGGTGATGTAGAACCCGTGCCGTTTCGCGTTCTCGCCCGGGTTTCCCCGCAATAAGAGCTGTACCCAAAGGACCCTTCCGGCGTCCGCGATACGGACGGACCGAAAAACCGCATCAACGGCCCGTTTCGTCGATCAAAAAATGACGATTAATTTTGACACCCCGCCGCCCCCACGCTATATTCATATTGCTACCGCAGGGTAGTAACCTTCCAAATTTCCACTAAAACGGTTGACGATTCCTCCCGGAATCGTCCTTTTTTTGTACCGCCCGGACGATATGTCCCGACGAAAGTATGGGAAAAGCCGTGGCCGGAAAGCGTTCCTCACCCCGTGAAAGTGGCCCCATATTTTTCCATACACCGGTGAAAAAAGATTGTATCGGGCCATTCATTCGCTACATTTATCAGTATGTTCGATATACGCGAATATTACGGCGACGCCGGTACCATGGAGGATCGCCCCGTCGAACGCTCGACGGGGGAGATAGAGGAGGATATCTCCATTGACATCGACAATCTTCTCCGATCGCGTTTCGACTCTCTTTACCTGAAGGACCGGTTCAGGCATGGGACCTCCGCCGTGGAGATCATCTACCCGCGCCGCGCGTATCGCGGCAACCGTGCGATACTCAAGGGGCCGGATTACATCCGTTATCTGCTCTCCCTGTATCCGCGCAAGGGCGACTTCGAGAATATTGAAAAGATAGTCCTCCGACCCCGCCACATCGAGGCCGGCGAAACCGAGCTGATGGCCCTGTACCTGCGTCACCGCGCCATACTCGTTTTTTATCTGCATCATCCATGTCTCTTCGCGATCGAGAATTCGCGTTCCAGCGAATACGCGGAATTCCTGTCTTTCGAACTGGCCGAATCCTTCGTCGCCGGGGGGACCCCCGCGGAGTGGTCCGGGCAGGAGGGAATCCGCATACCGCCGCTGTGGTACGTGCTGTCCATAGTATCCCGGTCGGACGACGCACAAATCGATAAGTTTTTTATCAGGCGCGATCCTTCCGGGGACTCAGGCGTATCGGGCCAGATCGACGAAATCTCATTTTTCTATTCCCGGAACGGCTATTGAAAGGGCTTGCCGATTATCACACGCATACTCCCCTCTGCGGTCACGCCGAGGGGAGCCCCGATGACTTCATCCGGGCGGCCGTGCGCGCCGGGCTTTCCGAGATCGGCTTCTCCGACCACGCACCGCTTCCCCCGGGCCTCCGCGAGGGCATCACCATGCTCCCCGGGCAGGTAGAGGAATACCTTTCACTCATCGATTCGGCGCGGGGGCGGCACGGAGGCGCCATCGCGGTAAAGACGGCGATGGAGGTCGACTTCCCGTTTCATGAAAGCCTCGACCGGCGCTACCTTACGGACGGCCGAATCGATTACCTTATCGGTTCATGCCACTTCATCGACGGATGGGGATTCGACAACCCGGACAATCTTCCCGAGTTCGACCGCAGGGATATCGACGCGGTGTACGCGGATTACTTTTCCATAGTGAGCGAGCTTATCGCCACGGGCGTCTTCAACATCATCGGACACTTCGATCTCGTGAAGAAATTCGGGCACCGCGCCCGTGCGGACCATGGCGAAATGGTGCGCCGGATCGCCCGAGCGTGCGCCGCGCGGGGCGTCGCGATCGAGATCAACACCTCGGGCCTGCGCAAACCCGTGGGCGAGATGTATCCCTCGGAACCGATCCTCTCCATCCTCTTCGACGAGGGTGTGCCGCTCGCCCTGGGCTCCGACGCTCACAATCCCGACGAGGTGGCGTACGAATTCGCGCTCGCGGCCGGGACCGCGAGGAAGATCGGATACCGTTCAATATCGGGTTTCTCGAAAAGAAAGCGTTACGATATCCCGCTGTAGGCGGAATCGCCGGCCCGGCCACGATCTCACGCGAGATTCCGGGACATCGGCAAAACCGCGCATGACGGCCAGGAGGATGGGAATACCACGATGACGCTGCCGCGGCGAAACGGAATTCTCGCGATACCGGCCCCGGCCGGCCTTGTGATCGGCATCGCGGCGAAACAGGCGAATTCCATCGATTACTCGGCCGAAAGCCCCGGCATACGGAGACGGGAAAAGGAGCTTCTGAGCACCCGTATCGGCGCCCCGACGTATAAAATTCTCATGCTCAACCAGGTGCACGGAGACAGGATCGTCGACATCAACGCCGTCCCCGCGGACGACCCCCCGACGATCGCGGACGCCGACGGCATGATCACCGCGCTGGAGGGAGTGTGCCTCGTGATACGGACGGCCGATTGCGTGCCGGTCTTCGTATACGACGCCGCCCGGCGCGTTCTCGGAGCGGTGCATTCCGGCTGGCGCGGATGCCGGCTCGACATCGCCGGGAAGCTCGTCGAGCACATGAAGAAAGCTTATGGCTGCCGCCCGGGCGATCTGACGGCATTCATCCTGCCCGGCATAGGGCCCGGATCATACACCATCAACGAAGATGTGGCCGCGCATTTCCCGGGCCACGTAACGCGGGATAACGGCTCCATACTCCTCGATCTGCCGGGAAGCATCCGTGAATCGCTGATCCGCCGGGGAGTGCCGTCCGATCGCCTATTGGCCGCCACGCACTGCACGCTCGAGGAAAATGATGTTTTTTACAGTCACCGCGCGGGGGACTCGGGCAGGAACCTGAATTTCGGCCTGATGCCCGACAAAGGGTGACCGGTGCCCACCGGGGGCGTTAAACGATAAAAAAAAGAGAAAATTTTTGCACTTTTCCGAATTCTTTGCACTATTAATGCAATTACTTCGTATTTTAATACCGGGTGGCTTTTCCTGTCGGCGGGGTGGCATTGAGTCTTCGGTACGCAGGGCAAGTAACCGTATCCGGAATGACATTTTTCTGATGGCACAAGAAATACAGAGCGCCTGAACATACGTGCCCCGCTATTCAAGGAGGATTATTATGACACATCGGGAGGATGGCCCCCAGCTCTCGAGTCTGCTGGCTTCGCAGAAGCCTTCGGCGGTCGTCGCCGAGGTACGGGGTATTTTCTGCCGTCATTATTCCGCCCGCGCCTTCGCCCCGGTCTCCCGCGGCGCCCGGCTTGTCGGGAACCTCTTCGTGGGCAAATACCCCGGCTATCGCGCGTGCAACACCGAATACCACAATCTGACCCACACGATGGACGCGCTCCTCGCCTCGGCCCGGATAGTCGACGGTTTCAACATCCAGAACCCGCCCCTTCCCGCGCCGGTCGCCGTTAACCTGTTCTGCGCCGCGCTGTTACACGATACCGGTTATATCCAGGAGTCGTGGGATATGGAAGGAACCGGCGCGAAATACACCGCAACACACGTGGAGCGCAGCGTGAGTTTTCTCCAGAGGAACCGAGATGCGTTCCGCTTCGACGATGAATCTATCAGGATGATCACCAATACCGTTCGCTGCACGGGGCTCAGCGTTGATCTCGACACCATTCCGTTCGGTTCCGACGCCGAACAGTACGCGGGCTGTATACTCGGGACGGCGGACATCCTCGGGCAGATGTCGGACCGGGCCTACCTGGAGAAGCTGCTTTTTCTTTATTATGAATTCAAGGAGGCCGGAATTGCGGGTTTCAACACGGAATTCGACCTGCTCAAAAAGACCGTCGACTTCTACCAGATAACGAAAAAACGTCTGACCGAATCCTACATGAACATCCATATCTATTCCCAGCACCATTTCAAACACCGCCATGGCATTGACACAAATCTGTACCTTGAAGCTATTGAGCGACAGATAGCATATCTGGAAAAAATAATAGAGGATGATTCTACCAACTTCCGACACAAGCTGAAACGCGGCCCATGGGTACACGAATACCGTGGAGACAGGAATGCCCCGCCGGTATCCGGTAATACCCCTTCATAACGGTCCGATCAGTTTCGTCTTACGGCCGGCACATTTCTGTAACGACAGACCCCCTCGCGATACAGATATGTGCCGGAATCCTTCCGGCTCAATCGTACCATACCCCCATATATAATACAACTTCCGCCGTCTAGAATCGAACACGGCCACGTATCAGAGTCTCGGATAACGGGAAGTTACGGGAATGTTAAATTCCCGACCGGATGCATACGGCCCGCCGCTTTTCACCGGATATCAACTACCGCCCTGAAGTCCGGCACGGTTTATGCTCGTAAACTGGCAGGTTAAAATTTTTCCACTATTCCGGGGGGCTTATGAGAAAGTTATCAGGAATTCTGGCGCTCGCGCTGATTATCGGCGCGTCAGCGACAGCCGCATTTGCCGCGGAGAACGCCTCCGCGGCCGTTACCCGGGAGGCGCTCGACGCCCTCAAGGCATCCATCGCGGTCGGCATGGACACCGTATGGGTGCTTTTCGCGGCGTTTCTCGTCTTCTTCATGAACCTTGGCTTCGCCATGGTAGAGTCCGGCCTGGCCCGCGCGAAAAACACGGTCAACATTCTGGCAAAAAATTTCATCGTCTTTGCCATCGCCTCGCTGTCGTTTTACGCGATCGGCTGGGGGCTCATGTTCGGCAACGGCAATCCCTTCATGGGACTCGAGGGCCTGTTCTTCGTCAACGGCGCCGACACCAGCCCGGCGATCGGGGAGGCCTACAAAGGCGCCTATTCCGCCATCAGCTGGACGGGCGTACCGCTGTGGGCCAAGTTTTTCTTCCAGCTCGTCTTCGCCGGGACCGCGGCCACCATCGTATCGGGCGCCGTGGCCGAACGCATCAAGTTTTCGTCGTTCATCTTCTTCTCGTTCATCCTGGTCGGAATAATGTACCCGCTTACCGGGCACTGGATCTGGGGCGGGGGCTGGCTCGCATCGCTCGGCATGTTCGACTTCGCCGGATCGACCGTGGTCCATTCGGTGGGTGGATGGTCCGCGCTCGCCGGGGTTCTCCTTCTCGGCCCGCGGCTCGGCAAGTATCGCGCGGACGGCTCGGTCAATCCGATCTATGGACATAATATGTCCCTGGTGACGCTGGGCGGGCTGGTTCTCTGGTTCGGATGGTTCGGATTCAATCCCGGCTCGACGATGGCGGTCGGCGACGGCAGCGCGATCGCGCACGTGGCCGTTACCACCAACACCGCGGCCGCGGCCGCGATTCTCAGCTCGACGTTCATGTCGTGGGTCATACAGAAGAAGCCCGATCTCTCCATGATCATCAACGGCGCGCTCGCGGGCCTGGTCGCCATCACCGCCCCCTGCGCCTTTGTAAGCGTCGGCTCGTCGGCCATCATCGGGCTCGTTGCCGGGGTTCTCGTGGTCCTCGCGGTCATGATGTTCGACCGGCTCAAAATCGACGACCCGGTCGGCGCGCTTTCGGTTCACCTGGTAAACGGCATCTTCGGTACGCTCGCCGTCGGCCTCTTCGCCCAGGACAAGATTACGGGCACTGCGACCGGCAGCGGGCTGTTCTTCGGCGGCGGGCTCAAGCTGCTCGCTTCGCAGGCGATCGGAGTGGTCGCGGTCGGGGCGTTCACCTTCGTGCTTGCCCTTGTTGTGTGGTACGTCATCCGGCTCGTCATGGGGATGAGGGTATCGCGCGAGGAGGAAATCGCCGGCCTGGATCTTGGAGAGCACGGGATGAAGGCGTATCCCGATTTCCAGGGATTCCTGACGAAATAGCGCGTCCCAACACACTAAGGAGGAAGCAGCATGAAGCTTATAATAGCAGTCGTACAACCCGAGAAGCTGACCGATGTAAAGGAAGCGCTTGCCGCGGCGAAGGTCGGGAAGATGACCGTCTCCAGCGTCATCGGATGCGGCGCCCAGGGCGGATATACGGAGTCCTATCGCGGTGTGACCACCGAGGTCAACCTGCTCGACAAGGCCCGCTTCGAGATAGCGGTGAACGATGATTTCGTGAAGCCGGCGATCGAGGCGATCATCAAGGGCGCGCGGACCGGCAAGATCGGCGATGGAAAGATATTCGTCGTTCCGCTCGAGCAATGCATTCGCGTGCGCACCGGCGAGACCGGTAGCGAGGCGATCGGCTAGCTCCATAGAAGCCGGGGCCGTACGGTTTTACAAAAAGCTTGTGCGGCCCCGACCCGAATGCTTATACTGTGGCTTCGGCCATTAATCGTAAGGATGCAAACACGAAACACCGTTTGATACAAACCTGAATGGAAGAGGAGTTATCATGAGAAAATCAAGACTGCTGTTGTCGTGCCTGGCCGCTCTTGCCCTGCTTACGGCGGGCATCGCGCCGGGGAAGGCTCACGCCGAAGAAGGCGGATCGTTCTTGAAAATACCCGTTGGCCTCAGCTACGCGAGCACCTACTGGTGGCGCGGGGTCGAGCTCAACGGCAAGGGCTCGGGAGTGCTGTGGCCGTCCGTCGGGCTCGTGCTGGGCGACACGGGCATCTCGCTTCTGGTTGCCGCGGGTCTGGATGCGGACTATATTTCGGCCGACACCAAGGGCGATCGCAAGGCGATACGTCCGCTGCACGAAGTCGACTACGGCGCGTCGTTCGCGAAGGATCTCGGCGATATCGCGTCATTCAGTCTCGGCATTCTGTACGCCCAGTATCCATTTTACGACGACTTCGACTCCACAGCGGTCAATCCTGCCTTCCTGGAGGGGTCTCTTGGCCTCGGGCTCAAGACGATTCTCAATCCGCGGGTCGATTTTTATTATGATTATTACATGAAAGAAAGCGCCGCCGAAACCCCGCAGGACGAAGACTTCTATGTCAAATTTTCACTCGGCCAGGAATTTGCGAAAACAGAGGACTCCGCGGTGACACTCTCAGCCTGGATCGGCTATTACAACAACGCCTATGCAGACCTGGAGGGATTCAGTGACGCGGGTCTCCGGCTCGGTTTCCTCAAGGATTTCAGCGGTACGGCTTTCGCCGCTGGATTGTACTATGCCCGTTCGCTCGACAGCGACTTCCAGAGGGCATACGACCCGGACGGCGACGGCGAGGGAAAGATCAAGAATCACGTATGGGCCGATTTCAGCGTATCAAAGACACTGTAACCACTGGATTCATCCTCCTGTAACGAAAGGGGCGTGCCATGTGGCCGCCTCTTTCTCTTAGCCTATCCACAGCGCGAAAAACCGCACATACGGCAGACCGAGCACCCGGACTCGAACTCGAGCGGTCCGTGGCAGTCGGGGCATACTCCGACCATCACGGCGTCCGAGCCCTTGCCGTTGGTCTCGGCGGCGTTCTTCGCGGCCTCGCTGCCATGATTGTCGCGCGCATCCAGACCGAGGTGCCGCTCGAGCGCCTTCGCTATGGCATCGGCGCACGAATAAATGCGCCCGCCCTTCTCCCACGCCTGGTTCGGGCATCGCACGCCCTTGAGCTGCTTGATGATCTGCGCGGGCTCGATTCCACACCGAAGAGACAGCGAGATGAGCCGGCTGACCGCCTCGGTCTGGCTCGCGGCACACCCTCCGCTCTTCCCCATTGTGGCGAACACCTCGAAGAGCCCCTCGTCGTCCTGGTTGATCGTTACGTACAGGGCCCCGCAGCCCGTGGACATCTTGCGCGTGGACCCGAAGGTGACCTCTCCCCGCGAGCGTGGCATGAGGTGGCACGGCGCTTCGATCGCCGGATCGCCGGGCGCGGCCTCCCGCTTCACCTCCAGCACCTGGTTCTCGCGCGA
>CAZVEG010000006.1:0-62776 GCA_964625625.1 uncultured Leptospirales bacterium
GGGCGGTAAAGGACGGGCCGGGGGCGACCCTTGTACATATTATCGACATGGCCAACCGGAACAGGATCGAAGAGATTTCATCATCCGTCGCGTATACCCTGGTGGCTGATTTCGATGAAAATCTGCGTGGACGGGGAACGGACGACTGGACACAGGGCGGCAAGCGGACGTTCTGGGACAGGTTCACCCGGGGGCACAGCGTACGCGAGGTGCACCTCCGCGACGAGAGGATCAGCGGCGCGTTCGCTTTCGTTCGCTGCAGGATCGTTTATCGCGACGGAGGCGCCGAGGAGGTTCAGGCCGAGATGAAGATGGGCGGGGCCGGCAAATGGATACTCATGGTCTATCCGGCGATGTTGCGCCGATGAGGCCGGACCCGGCGGCCCGCGGTCTTCAGAATGTCCCCGACACGGTGAACTCCATTCGCCGGTGCGCGGTGTCGCCCCGCGACCATTGCTGGAAATAACGGCCAGCCAGGCCGAGCTTCCCGCCGCGCACGGCGATCTTCATCACCATGATATCCGATGTACTCGTGATGAACATGCCCGGTATGCTCGAGCCCGCCATGGGAGAGACTGTGCCGTAGAGCCGCTCCCCGCCGGTGACATGGGAACGGGCGTAATGAAGCGACATGACTCCCCCGCTCACGATCTCCGCGGAGACCCCCCCTTTCGCAAGAAAGGCCTTTCCTTCCCGTTCCGTGCGTTGGCCGATGAAGGATGCGTCGGCGCTGAGCGGTTCGAAGACACCTATCCTGAAAACGACGGCTCCCTGCTCGGAGCGAATTGATGCGCCCCGGCTGGTCTTCTCATACCGCCGGGCGTAGATCTCGGCGTTCTTGAGTACCGTGCCGGAATATCGGATCAGATATTTTTCCCTGGTTGTATAGGGTAACTCCCAGTCGGCGGAAGCCGGGGCGAGTTTTTTCTGCGCGGCATATGAGGCACCGACCGTGACACCCCGTGCCGGCCGCGTCTCGGCCTCGAAAAAACAGCCCCTTTCCGGGTATTGCTCGCCCACGGTGGACTGGTACGGTGCGTTGAAGTCCGGGGATGTGTGCTTGCAGGCGGATGAAAATGAAAGCAGAGGGTGATGAAACCTGATTCCGCAGATCACGCCGCTTCCGGTGGAACGGCGGGTGCCGCGCTTTTCCTCGGATATGTCCGTCGCGCTCATGGCGGAATCCAGGTACACGCTCAGACGTTCGTCACGGTAGCGAAGCATCAACCCGGCGCCGTGGATGTTCCGTATGGCGCCCTCGACGCCTTCGCGCTCCTCATTATCCCATCGGATCGTTCCTCCCCGGGGTGTGGCGAGGTCGGTATAAACGTAATAGGGTTCGACCAGGAAGAGGCCGGCGCCGACGAGCGACAGCATTATGCCCCCGGTATGAATGTTCGCCGGTTCGCTGTGGGCGCAGTCGCGCTCAAGGGAGGTCTGGATCGTTCCGAGCGAATTGTCGGTTGCGGCCGAAAAATAGCCGTCTTCGCCTATGTAGCGCGGAGAGATCGAGTAAAACGAATGGAGACCCAGCGCAAAGGCGTCGTCCCCGAGCCGGTACGACACGGCGACACCATTGAAGGCATAGGACGGATTGCCGCTCTTGACCGGCGAGAAAACGTTTTTCTCCTCGTTCGCGGATCGCCAGGAAAAGAGGTCGGGCATGTATGCCCGGGGTCTGCCGAGGAACAGGCCGCCACCGAAGGCGGCGGTGTAATTGCCCGCAAGCAGGTAAAGCCGGGGCGACGCGTCGGCGAGGACGAGGCTCCAGGTATGGGTTTCTCCGCCGTCGGCATTGCGCACCAGGGTCGCGTTGAAGGAACTGCTCTCGCTTAAAACCAGGCTCAATGCCAGCCGGTAAAACCTGCTGGAGGAGCTTTCATAATCGCGCGCGTCCTGCCGGTACTCGCCTCGCACGTACAGGCCGGCGTCCGCGCCGAAGGCGCCGGTTGCGGCCATGTAACAGCCGAGCACGAAGATCACCTTGCTTCGGAGCATACCGAGGTGATCACTTTCCTGATGTGCCCGGGCACGTCCTTCATTCCCGCTACTTCGCGTAACAGCTCTTCGTTGCCGAGCTCGCGGGCACGGTCGGCGATTTTAAGCGCGAGGGAGGCGGGAACCCCCCGCTGGATGAGCTTCGAGAACAGCTCCTTGCGCTTCTCGGTTGAGGCGAACGGCCCGGAGCCCGCCGGTTTCCTGCCGGTCGCCGTGGTGCGGCGATCCCGATCGGTTCGGCCGGGGTCCTCGGCGAGTCCTTCGATGTAATCCATTAGCCCGTCGACCTCGCGCTCCTCCATGCCGATCTGGCGCAGCGAATGACGTGAAACGGGCCCGATCATCTCACGATACTTCATTATCCGCCCGGGGATTTCCTCGCGCAACACCGGTATTTCCGCCAGCTCCTCCAGTTCACATCTGTTGATGTCAATCTTCCGGGCGGGCGGTGAATCGGTCCGTCGTCGCCTGAGTGTCTCATAACGTATTTCCTCGAAGAACGTGTCCGTTGAAAGAACGGTGACCGCCACCGAATGGGTCGCGCCCAGGTACGCATGCTGCCGGAGGCCGTAAGAAACGACAATCCGTCCGAGGCTGAAAAGTACGGCGCCCGAAAAATTGGTCGTCTCGCGCGCATAACCCGCCCTTATGCCGACCCGGGGGAGCAGGTTGGCGGAAAGCGAAACACTGTTGATAAGGCCGTAGTACTCGCGGTTGAGATTCCAGGCTATCGACATGCCTCGGGACGGCATTACCGCCAGCCCGGCGCTCCATGAGGGGTGAACGAGTCCGTCGGAGTCGTCAAGGGCCGCGCGTATGTTCTCCTGGACGAAGCCGGCACGCAGCCATTCAACCGGCATCACGACGGCCGCGGCGGTGAAGTCGAAGAATGAATGTCGTCGCGAGTATCCGTCGGCCTGTATCGACAGTTCGTTGTGTGCCAGGCCTATGCCGGCCGCCAGCCGCCGATGGAAAAACCGGCCGGCGCCCAGCGCGAGTCCGCGCTCGCGGTATTCGTCGGTGCCGAACAGGGAATACGATCCCTGAACGCCGCTGGTGCCGTTCGAATATCCGGCGTGGCTGGTGCCGGCATTGAGCCCTTCAAGCGCATACGGCCTGGAGTATGAAGCGCCGAGATGGAAGGAACCCCAGAACGGGAGAAAGGCGGGGTTTCCCGTATCGACGAGGGCGTGGTCGGAGACCGCCCGCACGAACGGGAAGAGGGCTCCCGGTGCGCTTTCACGGTATTCGAACGCGGCCGGCGGATGCGACAGCAAAACGAGGACGATGAAGAGCGTGCTCATCGGTCGCGGATCGGGATGATGAAAATATTTTCGGAATCGGAGCGCTTGAGGCGGGGTGCGGTGGCCTCGATGAGCCCCAGGTGCAGGCCCGTTGAGGCGCGCCGGCCGGCTCCACGTACATCCCATGGCATGGAGAAGGGCCCCGGGTAGACATCCCTGTAGAGAGGGGATTCATAGACAAGTCTGCCCAGTGAGGAGAAAACCCTGAAGCGGAGGTTGCAGGGCTCGTAAACGAACACATCGATCGATGGCGGTGTGCCGGAACCGCGGTTGGCGTCCATCACCGTCGTCTTTTTCAGGGCTTTGAAGAGACGTCTGGCTCCTCCGAAATTCCCGGAAATGATGTTTTCTCTGCCGGGGGTCTGTACCGAGGTCACGACGAAATCGGCCTGGGCGTTGCTGTCGTTCGGGATCTTCCGCGCGATCGACTGGTGCGCCGAAATGCCGGTGAGCCCGGTGTCGACCATGCAGGCCTGACCATTGTCACCGGCAAGGCTTTCCCATTGCCCGAAGCCGATGGCGCTCGCGGTGTACGAGCCGATGCTGGTGTTGAGCGAGCCGTCGCGGTTCGAGTAGGCGACGAAGTCGATGATCCCGCCGTTGGCGGGCTCGTCGTCGGTATCTATCGATACCACGCAATCGGTATTCCAGAGGCTGCTGAAATAATTATTACAATAAACGTCGAGAATGCCGTTTCCGTTCGTGTCGCCCGTCGAATCCGTTTCGTCGGCGATTCCCGGTCGGATCAGGTGTACCACGATGAAACGATCGTCGAAGGGCGTCTCGGGGCGGTCGTGGGAATATAATGTGATGGGCTCGTCACCGAGGCGTTCGTTGGTGCCGTAATACATCGTGACGAAGAAAGCCGAGACGTCGATTGAGGTCTCCTCTTCGTCCGAATAAAACAGCTCCACCCAGTCGTCGCCCGCGGTTTCGCAGGCGATTTCGTTGATGAGGAGCGTCCCGCCGTAAACCGCACCCGTGATGAGCGCGAAGACGAGCGTTGCGGCCGTCATGAAGAATCGTGTCATACCCCTGACCCCCTGAATGAGAAACGATCGGGGAGTCCGTAACGTTAAAACTTTTTTTGATCAGGAGGTTTTTTCCGCGCCGGCCACCCGTAAAAAGACGACGCGAAAATAATTTCTTGACCCCGGCCGGGGGATGGTGTATGGGATCAGGAATGACCAACCTGGGGAACGCATATCCGGCCCCGCGGCCGCCACTGACGAAGTTCGTACCCGTACTGTTTCTTTTTTTCGGGGGGTACTTTTGCTTTCACTATCCCTATTTCACCTTCATCTATCAGTATGCCCTGTTCGTCCTCCTCCTCAACCTGGTAACGCTGTTATACGACAAAAACCTTCTCACGGCGGCGCGGCTTTTTACCTTCCCGTCGCGGATGCGCGAGGCGGGTGCTCTGGCCGTCGTCTTCGGCGCCCTGGTCGGGGTGCTGTTTCTCATATCGAGCCTTAAAAAGACGCCGCTCATGTACGGCTTTTACCGGGCGTCATCCCCGCTCTCCGGGGGGGAACTCATGCTGGTCCTGCTGCTGGTCGTTATTCCCTTCGAAGAAGTGTTCTTTCGCGGATATCTGCAATACCACCTTTCGCACCTCGTGGGCGGGAAGGCGGGCTTTGCATGTTCCTCGCTCCTGTTCGGACTGTTTTTCGTAATGGCGGGCGGTAAATGGACGTTCGCGGTCTTCCTGGTTGCCGGTTTCTATTTCGGATATCTCTACATGAGGACGTCGTCGGTCGTTTTCGTGGCCGCGCTTCGCTCCTTCCTCGTGCTTCTTTCCGGTTTACTCACTTTTTAAGGCGCTCACGCCATATATCCTCCCAGTTCCCCGTCTCGACGGTTTTCTCCCGGCCGGAGGAGCGGCGGAACACGAGGAGAAGGACCGCACCCGCGATTGGTATGAACAGCCCCAGTACAGTAAAAAGATTCATCGGTATCTCCGGAACAGTGCGGTCGGCCCTGTGGGGCTTATGAATCGGGGCGGAAGCGCCCGCGAGGAGTGAGACCATAGATGCTGTCGTATCCGTGTGTCAAGGGTTTTAAGGGAAAGCGGCGGGCTTGCCGGATGGACGGAGGATGTAATGTCCGTCCAGATGATTGTGCGGGGTCGTGCTCACGGATTATGAGAAGAGCCAATTATTAGGATGCCTGTATGAAAAACTCTCGACAGGCCGCCTCCCGTTTTCTTCAATAGTCCGTAACGCACGGTCGTTGCGTCGCGAAGGATGCACCGCCGTGCAGTCGGTGACGGCATGCGTAACGGGAAGAATGAAATCATAAGCGCGGATCGTCTCGGTAAAATCGCCGCGATCTGCCTCGATCGGTTCCGGGAATACGAGTCGCCGCGGCCGGCGCTTGCCGCCGTCGCTGAACTGGTTTCTGGTATGATCGGGCGGCGGCCCGGGCATGCTATTCTCGAGCGGCCGGACCCCGTGTCGATGGCGTTTGTCGAGCTGCTGGACCAGGTCGTTTTCGAGCTGAACGAGCCGTTCGATACGGAGAGGGGGAAAGTTGAGGAATACATCCTCGGTGACCTCTATCGCCGGCTTGAGGTTTTCCTCTGTCTGAACCAGGGCGTTGAACAGTACCGGGCGAGCATTCATTCACGAGCCCTCACCGCGGATGATGCGTTGATCATACGTCATTATTCACTCGCCGACCTTATCCCCGCCCTGATGTCGGAATTTTTCGAACAGCCCCACCTGCGATTCCATATCCTACATGCGCTGATATCTTTCCGGACCGAAGACCTTATCGGTTTTTTCTATGAAATCGCCAGGGGCGGATACGAAACCGATCTGCGGGTGCTGGCGGTCATGGGCCTTAACGGTAATGACAACGGCCGTTTCGACGGCTGGAAGATGCTTCGCGGCTCCGGCGACGAGGATTTTTCCGCGCTCATCAGCCATGTGTCGGGGGAACCCGGCGGCGCCCCGGTATCCGGTTCCGTTCTGCTGTTTCGGGTCGTCGAGCTCGAGCTCGCGGCGGGGCGGATTGAGGATCCGGCCGACTGCCTGGCCATGATCCTGTCGCTGCACGACATACTTCGTCATGACCTCGAATCCATTTCGCTGAAATCCCGCATATATGAATCGATGGCGCGCATTCTCGGCCGCATGCAGTGCGACTGCATGCGCGTTCTTCTGCTTGATCAGGAGAACCTGCGGCATTTCATCTACCTCGCCGACGGGGTGCCCGCGGAGCTTTTCGAGCGGGTATCCAGGTTGCTCGAGTTTCTCGGAGAAGAGGTCATGATGGCGATGGAACGCCTGCTGGCTGGCAACGGGGTGCATCTTGATGAGCGAAGCTCCCAGCTGTCGGCCTACCTGATGTCCATGGGATTCGACCCCCTTCGCCTGTAGCGGGTGGCTGAGCCGGGGTCCGGCGATGCTATTTATGCTTTACAAATCCTGACGCAATACGATTCTTAATGCGGGCTCGCGGAACCGGCACATCATGGATAGACTCCGGTGGCGGTAAGCGATTCGAGGCGCAGGGATCATTCCCTTCTCCATGGAGAGGTCCCGCGTTTCGCGTTGCATGAGCGCCGTATGGACATTTATAATCATGAGAGGTGGGTATGAGAGAAGTGGTCATCGTATCGGCGGTACGGACTCCTATCGGTACATTCGCCGGAGCACTCAAGGATGTGCCGGCGGTACAGCTTGGCGTCGTGGCGGTCAAAGAGGCGCTGAAACGGGCCGGAATCGAGGCGTCGCAGATTGAGAATGTGGTGCTGGGCAACGTTCTGCAGGCCGGCCTTGGGCAGAATACGGCCAGGCAGGTTCTCATTCATTCGGGGATACCCCAGGAGATCCCGGCGATGACGATAAACAAGGTCTGCGCGTCCGGCCTGCGTTCGATATCCCTTGCCGCGCAGATGATAAAAGCGGGTGACGCGGACGTCATCGTCGCCGGCGGTTTCGAAAACATGAGCGCCGCCCCGTACGCCCTCCCCGGTGCACGCTGGGGATGCCGCATGGGCGATTCAAACCTTACGGATATCATGATTAAAGACGGACTCTGGGACGCGTTTAACCAGTATCACATGGGCATAACCGCGGAAAACGTGGCAGAGAAATGGAAGCTTACCCGCGAGGAACTGGATGCCTTCTCCTTCGAGAGCCAGCAGAAGGCGGAGAAGGCCATCAAGTCGGGGCGCTTCAAGGATGAGATCGTACCGGTCGAGATGTCCGGCAAGAAGGGCGTAACCGTCTTCGACACCGACGAGCATCCCCGCTTCGGGACCACGCTCGATGCTCTTTCCAGGCTGAAACCCGCATTTAAAAAGGACGGGGTGGTGACCGCGGGGAACGCCTCGGGAATCAACGACGGCGCCGCCGCGCTGGTCGTTATGTCGATGGAAAAAGCGAAGGCGCTCGGACTGAAGCCGCTGGCCCGAATCGCGTCGTACGCGTCGGCCGGCGTTGATCCGGCGATCATGGGGACGGGGCCGATACCCGCCAGCCGCAAAGCGCTCGAGAAAGCCGGCTGGAAGGCCGGGGATCTCGATCTCATAGAGGCGAACGAGGCTTTCGCGTCCCAGGCCGTGGTGGTGAACCGGGAGCTGGGCTGGGACACCTCGAAGGTGAACGTCAACGGCGGCGCGATAGCCCTCGGGCATCCGATCGGCGCTTCCGGGGCGCGTATTCTCGTAACCCTTCTGCACGAAATGAAGAAGCGCGGTGCGAAGAAAGGCATCGCGACGCTCTGCATCGGTGGCGGCCAGGGGTCGGCAATCACGGTCGAGATGTAGAACTTTCGTTTCACCGCATGTGGGACGGCACATCGGCCCCGCATGCGGTTTTTCCGGAGGATCGGGCGGATTCCCGCGGGGGAATTCGTCTGTCCGCGTTCCAGTAAGGCGGTATCATCACGAACCGGTCATGTCGGTTCCGGTTGAGAGGCGAACAGTCCAATGATTTCCGATTCGGCCATCATCACGATCCGTGTCGCGGCGCTGGCGATTCTGCTGGCGACCGCCCCCGCGGCGGCCCAGCGAGGCCCCGCGGAGAAGGCCGCGATTCCTCCAGGCGTTGAACAGAAGGAGTCCCCGTCGGGAAAGAAGCCCGCGACCGCCGCCGGCGACGGGATCGACCGGCAACTCCTGCTCGATTACCAGCGCGATGTTGATATGGCGAAGATTCGCCGGGCACACCTGCTCGACAGGAACGCCGAGATGGAGAAACTGCTTCGCGATTTCGCCGGGAAATACCCGGTGGATCGTGACAGGGAATATCATTACTACGTGGGTCTGGTTCTGTCGGCGTCGGGTGAGTACCGGCGGGCGGTGGAGAGCTATCTGAAGGCGATAGAGATCTCACCGGATTACGCGAGGGCGCGTAACAGCCTGGGGGCGCTTTACTGCAGGCTGAATAAGTATCATTTCGCCCTCGTGCATTTCAGGAAAGCGCTCGAGGTCAATCCATACAATCCGTTTTTGCAGTATAATCTGGGCAGCCTGTATTTCGAGATCGGAGATCCCGTCAACGCGAGGCTCCATCTAGAAAACGCCGTTAAATACAAGGCCAACTTCGGCAGCGCCTACCACCGGCTGGGTGTGCTCGCGTACCAGACGCAGCAGTACGGGCTCACGATCGAATACCTGGCGAAGGCAATCGAATTCAGGGCGGAGTCGCACACCACGCATTATTATACCGGCATGTCATACTTCAACCTGGAAAAGGGGAGCCTGGCGATGGCAAGTCTGAGGAAGGCTCTCCAGATGAAGCCCGACTTCTTCGAAGCGGCGCTGGACCTCGCGCGCGTGCACCACTCGTACGGCGAATTTTCGTATGCTCTTGAGTTCTACAAAAAGGCCGAGTCGCTCAACCCCGACTACCCGGAGATAAAGCTCTCCATGATCGAGTGCCTGCGCGATTTAAAGCGGTACCGCGAGGGGATCGCGCTGGTTCGCCAGATGCTCGAGCGCGACCCCCAGAATGAACAGCTCCGCCGCCAGCTGAAAAATCTCCAGGAGCAGCGGCTCATCGAAAATCTCGCCGAGCCCTGCGATTATTACACGTACTGATCCGAGGCCGCACCCGCGTCCGGCGGGACAACCCGCTGAACCCGCGGGATACATCCTTCCTGATTGAACCTGTCACCGGAGTCGTCCAAAAATCCTTGCAAATGGCGTCCGTACTGCTATTCTGTGACACATGGACGACTCGTGTAAAATCGACAAACTCAATACGCAGCGACTCACCGAATCGGTCAAGGGAGCCGGTTGAGCTTCCAAGATCGGGCCGGCGGAGCTGGCCCAGGTGATGCAGCGCCTTTCCATCCCCTATGACGAACGCGTCATAGTGGGGATGGAGAACAGCGACGACGCTGGCGTGTACCGGCTGACCGAAGAGATAGCCCTTATCCAGACGGTGGACTTCTTCACGCCCATCGTGGACGATCCTTTTGTCTTCGGGCAGATCGCGGTCGCGAACGGGCTGTCGGACGTTTACGCCATGGGGGGCAGCCCTCTGACCGCGATGAACATCGTCTGCTTCCCGACTAAAAAGTTCAGTATGGATGTCCTCGGGCGTATTCTCGAAGGAGGGCTTGACGTGCTGAAGCGTGCCGGGGTCCAGCTCCTCGGCGGTCACAGCGTGGAGGACGAGGAGCTTAAATACGGCGTTTCCGTCACCGGGGTGGTTCACCCGGCGCGGGCGCTGAAAAATCACGGGCTTCGCGAGGGCGACGCGCTGGTGCTCACCAAGGCGCTGGGGACCGGTATCATCGGCACGGCGGTCAAGGCGGCTGAATCCGATCCGGCCGTACTCGCGCCATTCATCGAGAGTATGCGCACGCTCAATCGCGATGCCGCCGAAGCGTTGAAGGGATTTTCCGTTCACGCCTGCACCGACATAACGGGCTTCGGCCTCATGGGACACCTGCGTGAGATGCTCGCCGGCGACGCGCTCGAGGTGGTCGTTGATTCGGCGGCCCTTCCGGTACTGCCGGGAGCTCTGGACGGCGCGGCCATGGGGCTCATCCCCGGCGGAATGTACCGCAACAGGGATTACGTCGGCGGCCTGTGCGTGATCGACGCGGCGGTAAAGCGCGAGCTGGCCGATATAGCCTTCGATCCGCAGACTTCCGGCGGCCTGCTCGTCGCCATTCCGATGGCCGAAGCCGACGCCTTGCTCGCGCAGCTCCATTCGCGCGGCGTAAGCGCCGCGAAACGCATCGGAACGGTCGCGAAATCCGACCATCCCGCCCTCCGCCTGTCCTGAAGTCCGAATAAAATAATTGACACCTCCCGGCCGGCTGCCTACAACGAGAAGGCCTGAAAACACGAAGCTCATGGAAGAGGATGGGGTCCGGTGGCCCCCGCGGTCTTCAAAACCGTAGGCTGCAATTTATTGCAGCGGCAGGTTCGATTCCTGCCCCTTCCGCATGGCTGTATCCCTTATGGAAAAAACCGAAAACCTTTACAGGTCGATTCCCCAGGTTGAGGTCCTGCTTGCCGGAGCCTCGGCGCATGCCGAGGCACTGGGGCGCTCCACAGTCCTTGCCGTTATACGCGAGGCTGTCGAATCCTTCCGTGCCGGCATCAGGAACGGCGGTTCACCCTCGCCGGACGACCTCGTCGCGGACATCGAACTGCGCTGCCGGATGAAACGGCGCGAGAGACTCCAGCGCGTCATTAACGGCACCGGCGTCATCATCCACACCAATCTGGGGCGGGCGCCGATTGCCCGGGATATTCTCGAGAAATTATCCGCCGAATTGTGCGGCTACTGCAACCTCGAGCTCCACCTGCCGGAGCGGCGTCGCGGCCGGCGCGGCGGCTACGCCGAGGAGCTTCTGTGCGGGCTTACCGGCGCCGAGGACGCGCTCATCGTCAACAATAACGCCTCGAGCGTCTTTCTCATCCTGAACCGGTTCGGCGCCGGCAGGGAGGTGATCGTCTCGCGCGGCGAGCTCATCCAGATCGGCGGCGGATTCCGCATCCCGGACATCATGGAACAAACGGGCGCTCGCCTGGTCGAGGTCGGAACGACGAACATCACCGAGCTCGACGACTACCGTCGCGCGATCGGCGACGGGACGGCGATGATTTTCTCCGCGCACCGGTCAAATTTCGCGTTGCGGGGATTTTCGTCCTCGCCGTCGCTCAGAGATCTCGCCTCGCTGAAGAGCGAAGGGGTGCTCCTGGCGCGTGACCTTGGAAGCGGGAACCTGCTGCGCGACGATCGGCTGCCGTCCGATTTCGAGCCGACGGTTTCGTCGGAGCTCACACAGGGGGCCGACCTCGTCTGTTTCAGCGGCGACAAGCTGCTCGGCGGCTGCCAGGCCGGAATCATCGTCGGAAGAAAGGACCTGGTCGCCGCAATGAGGAAAAATCCGCTCATGCGGATGCTCCGCGTCGACAAGATAACCTACTATATACTTCAGGAGACGCTGCTGCGCTACGCCAACGACGGCGGCGCGTCGCTCGCGCTGTGGAACATCATCCATCAGAGCCGGCATGATGTCGAACGGAAGACGGCCCGGCTCCTTCGCGCGGTGAAAGCTCCCGGCAAGCGCGATTGTATCAAACGGGCCGTGCTTAAAAGCACCTACGGCGGCGGCTCGCTTCCCGCGCGCGAGATAGAGAGCGCCGGCATACGGATTGTCGTGCCTGGCCTGAGCGCGGACGAGTTGTACGCGCGTTTTATCGATGAGGATATCCCGGTCGTCGGGTATATCCTCGACGATTGCTTTACGATCGACCTGCGTACGGTGCTCCCCGGGGATCTCCCGGTACTGGCGGCCTCCATCGACAGGATCCTGCAGGGCTGCCGCTGATGTACATCGTCGGAACGTCCGGACACATCGACCACGGCAAAACAAGCCTCATACGCGCGCTCACCGGCATCGACTGTGACCGTCTTCCCGAGGAAAAGGCGCGCGAGATGACGATCGACATCGGATTCGCCAGCATAAGCTACCCGAAATTCGGCACCGTGAGTATCATCGACGTTCCGGGCCACGAACGCTTCATCCGCAACATGGTGGTGGGGGCGTGGGGCGTCGACCTGGCGATCCTGGTGGTGGCCGTCGACGACGGCTGGATGCCGCAGACCGAGGACCACTTCCGCGTGCTGATGCTTCTGGGTGTCGAGCGCATCATCGTGGCGCTCAACAAGATCGACTCCGCCGACGGGGAGATGATCGACTTCGTGACCGCCGAGGTCGAGGAGCGCATGGCCGATACCCGTTATGCGGGATGCGATATCGTCCGCGTTTCGGCGAAGACTGGCGACGGCGTCGCCGAGCTGAAGGAGGTTATTCTTTCCAATCTCCGCAGACTGGCCAGGGCCGTCGATGCCCAGAAGCCGTACCTGTTCGTCGATCGCGTATTCGCGTCGAAGGGTTACGGTACCATCGTAACCGGAACGTTGAAAAACGGAAGATTCAACGAGGACGATCCGGTGCTTCTGCTCCCGCTCATGCGCGAGGTCAGGGTGAAGAAAATAGAGAGCCATCACAGCGCCCTGGAGGAAGGGGTGCCGTCGCAGAGGACGGCGCTCAATATCTCCGGCGTCGCGGTCGAGGAGATAGGCCGCGGCGACATCGTGACGGGCCGTAATTTTTTCACGCAGTCGGCGGACGTTGTCGTAAGGATGAAGCTCCTCGAAAGAAAGGGCGAACTGAAAAACAACACGGGGATCGAAATGCTCGTGGGAACCACGTCTCTCAAGGGCAAGCTCATCCTGCTGGACGAGGAGGACCGCGGCGAAGAAGACCGTGTCCTCCGCGTCAGGTTCGACGCGCCGTGGTTCTTCTATCCCGGGCAGCGTTTCATAGTAACACACCCGGGGGGATATCGCATAATCGGCGGAGGGGAGGTCCTGCTGCCCGACTATCGCTCGGCCGGCGGACGGCGCGTCGTACGGCGTCATCTCCCCATTTTCTCGAAATACACGCGGGACGAATTCGTCCAGTATATCGTCGCGGTGCGGCGGGCGGTGCCCTGGTCGTGGATAGTCGCGGGCTTCCCGGAAAACGAACGTGCCATCGAGAAGATGATTGAATCGCTCATCGAGCGAGGGGCGGTCGTCAGGGTGGGGGATTTTCTTCTGGAATCCACCTTTCACTCCGAGGCGCTCGAAATGGTGGCCGATGCCATAACCGGCTCGATAGGGCCCAACCTGAGGGAAATCGCCGACAGGGCCGGCCTGGACCTGGATCTCTGCAGGGTGATCCTCCCGTCCGTCGTTAAACGCCACCGCATCGTTGAAAAGGAGGGGCGCTTCTTCGGCGGCGACTCCATTACCGTGGACGCCCTGCCGGACGAAAAAAAGGCCGTGCTCGACACGCTGCTCGGGCGGGGCATCGAAGGCGCAGAGCTCGACAGGTCCGTCGACGATGCCGAAAAACGCCACCTTGGCGACCTCATCCGCCTCGGGTTTGCCGTGAGCCTCGACGGCAACATCGTTCTGCATCGCGAAGTGTATGAGGAGCTGAAGCGGAAGGTCATGACACTCTTCGACGGGAAGGACAAGATCGGCATTGCCGAGGCGAAAGACGCCACCTCGTTCTCGCGTAAATTCATCATCCCCCTCCTCAACAGGATGGAGAGCGACGGCCTGATCAAACGCATCGGCGATTTCCGCATGAAGGCCTGAGCTACGTCCGGCTGCGGATAGTACGCTCGTCCAGTTGAGTGGACCGGTTTTTTCCGGACAGCTTCATCTCGCGGCTTATGGGCATCCCTGACAGGTAAATAATTATTGCCGGTCAAATATATTATTGACTTTTGATCGACTTTTGTCGTATCATGAGGGTCTCGACCCCCGTGGCAGGACCGAAGATCGAAGGGTATGGTGTGCGAGCATGGGTATCTTCTCACCGAACATAGACAGGCTGGTTGAAAAGAACGACACCGGCGGGCTCATCAGGCTCCTCAGGCATCGGAAGCCGGAGATACGATTGCAGGCCTTCCTGGCGCTGGCACGCGCGAGGGACGAGGCCGTGCTGGGTGAGATCCGAAAGATGCTCGACGATCCGGATCCGCGCGTCCGCGCGGTGGCGACGCTCAAATTCGGCGAGCTCGGCCAGCCCGGCATAACCGAAAACCTGCGCGCGATCATCATCTCCGGTTCCCAGCGCGACAAAATCGAGGCGCTCCGCCTCCTCGCCGACAGGGGGGCCACCACCGACCTTGAAATCTCGAAAATCCTGTTTCTCGCGCTCAACGACAAAAAGCCGATGGTGCGCCTCGAGGCCGTCAAGACCATGGGCGCGATACGGGACCTCAATTCCATAAAGCACCTCGTGGAGGGGCTCGAGGACAGGGCGTACCAGATGCGCCTGCAGTGCGCTCGCTCGCTCGGAGAGATCGGTGACGAGTCCGCCATCTATCCGCTCATCGGCGCGCTGGTCGACAATCATATCGAGGTCAGGAAAGCCGCCCAGGACGCGCTCCTGCGCATGGGGACGGACAAGGCAAAGGCGGCGCTCAATGACGCGCCCTTCATGCTGCTCGTCAAGCGCATGACGGAGGGAGAGTTCACGCGTCGCGAGACGATCCGCCAGATGGGGCAGCTCAAGATCCGGGAGGGAGTCCCGCTCATCAAGAAGGCGTGCTCCGACGAATATAAGAACGTACGGATAGAGGCCGCCCGCTCGCTCGGCCTGCTCCGGGAAAAAACGGGCGCCGGCGCCATCAATAAACTCCTCGACGACCCCTACTACGATGTTCGTCTCGAAGCGGTAAAGGCCCTCGAGAAGATATTCGATTACGAGGCGCTTTCGGGGATCGAGAAGGCCATGAGCGACAAGAACCACAATGTCCGCGACGAGGCCAAAGCCGCGTACTACAGCCTGAAGACCCGCCTGGACAAAGCGGCCCAGTCGAAATAACCGGCGCGGCGGTCGTCATGATACTGGGATTCGATATCGGCAACAGTAACACCGTCCTCGGCGTTTACACGGGGAAGGAACATCTCCCCGCGGCGGTTTATCGTTACAGAACACTCCGGGACGCATCGGCGGACGAAACCGGGGCGCTTGTCCGGCAGTTCCTCCTGCATCACGACGAGGCCGCGGGGGAGGTGAAGGGCGTGGTTTTCTCGAGTGTCGTGCCCGAGCTCAACCGGGCGTATCATGAGATGTCCGGCCGCTATTTCGGCCTGCGGGCTCTTGAGATAAGCCACAGATCGCGCCTGAGCATACGCATACGCTATGACGATCCCTCCCGCCTGGGGGTAGACCGTATCGTCAACGCCGAAGCCGCATTCCACGAATACGCCCGGGACTGCATAATCGTCGATATCGGCACCGCCATAACGTTCTGCGTTCTTCACGCCGATGGTTTCTACGACGGCGGCAGTATCGGTCCCGGGATCGGTGTGACCATCGACGCGCTTTCGTCGAAGGCCTCCCAGCTTCCCAGGATAGCCTTTGAAAAGCCTGAAAGGCTCGTGGCGAGAAACACCGAGGACGCGCTGAAATCCGGCTTCTTCTACGGCTGGCTCTCCTGCGTGGAGGGTATGGTCGCCCGGATAAGGGATGAATACCGCAAACAGTTCCTGGTGATCCTCACCGGGGGGTATTCGGGAACGGTGCTTGCGCCCGCGCTGAGGGGGGAGGTGGTCGTCGATCAAATGCTCACCATGAAGGGTATCCGCCGGATTTACGATTTAAACGCCGCCTCAATGTAAGCCCGCCATCATCCATCTTAAAAGTCGTCATTTACGAGGTCCCCGTTGTACACACAGCGGATGTGTTTATGTACATCCCCGCTGCATGATCCGGGAATGGAGGGGATGGAGAAAATCATCCAATATCGATGATTATGTTCATATATATGGTATAGTATTATTTTTATATTAAAAAATGCTTTATTATTCGCCAGAGGGGTTATCCACAAACTTATCCACATAATCCACAATTTCCGGCCCGAAAATTATTAATTTACTAAATTAATTTCAAAGAAATTAATTGAAGCGCGATGAACGCGGTTCATTTTGCGAAAAACCGAAAGAAATTAACACGGCGGCGCGTAACACCTGAATATTCCAGCGGTTTCGAGGCAATATCTTTTTTTTAAATTGTTTTATGTCTCTTGCGGGCTCCGTCATCCGTTCACGGAACGACTTACTGACGAAAAAGATAAAATGTAAATAAATCATGAATTGTTAATAAGTCCGCGCCGGCGTTCACGCTGAATGGCCGGGCCGATTTGTTATATCCGCCAGCCCAATCAACGGTACTTTTTTGAAATAAAATTTTAAATATTCATATCCGAAAAATGTTCAGGGACGGTCCGAGAACGTCGATTAACCCGCCGGCAGGCCTGAAACGGGTTGTAAAAAAAAGGAGATGTGCCGTAAAATACTTGCAAATTCGCATTTGTGCGATAAGCATTGCCGAGCGTTCCGGGCATCCCGTGGCGTGTTTCACTCCGTCTCTTCTATAAATTAGGAAACTACCCTGTGCGAAAAAAAGGCACCTGTCCGGCTGGATTATGAGCAATTACGAACGGTATTCCCGCTTTATCGTGAGGTCGGTGGACCACATCTTCAAGAATTTCCTCAACGATCCCACGATCGAGGAGGTGTACGAATCCCAGTCCTCCGAGGTCGACCGGAAGGTGGCGATCGAAATAGAGGGTACCATCTCCGGCGAGCTCGTCATCAACCTGCCGCAGAAGACCCTGGGACTGATCACCAGGAGGATGGTTCAGAACGATAACCCGCGGGCCCTGAAAAAATACTACAACGATGTGGCCGGCGAGCTCGCCAACCTCATCTCCGGGACCTTCGCCAATCAGATGCAGTTTCTCAACCACGAATTGCGGCTTTCTCCGCCCGAGGTCGAGGAAGATCCCATATCGCTCAAGACGTTTTATGAAAACATCAACCTCTCCTTCAAGTCCTCCTTCGGTGGTTTCGATATCGACCTCTACTATAAGGAAAACAAGTAGCATGACAGAGAAGTTCGGCGATGCTCCACGCGTTTGACACCGGAATCATAATCCTGTATTTCGCCGCCAGTTTCGCAATCTGCCTGTATTATTCCCGGCGGGCGGGAAGGAGCACCGAGGAATTCTTCCTTTCGGGGCGAAGGCTTCCGTGGTGGGTAGCCGGGACGGCGATGGTCGCCACGACTTTCGCCGCGGACACGCCGCTGGCGGTGACCGAGCTGGTGGCCGAAAAGGGCATCGCCGGCAACTGGCTGTGGTGGAACATGGTGGCCGGCAGCGTACTCACGGTATTCTTTTTCGCAAAGCTCTGGCGGCGCGCCGGGATCATGACCGACGTCGAATTCATCGAAATCCGTTATTCGGGCAGGCCCGCGGCCTTTCTGAGGGGATTCAAGGCGATTTATCTCGGCGTCTTCATGAACTGCGTCATCATGGGCTGGGTAAACGTCGCGCTCGCGGAGATCCTCGGCGTGATTTTCTCGGTTGACGACGTGTATATTCTCTTCGCGGTGATGGCCTGCATGTTCCTGGTGGGCGCCTATTCCGCGGTCGCCGGGCAGTGGGGGGTGGCGGTCACCGATTTCTTCCAGTTCATCATCGCCATGACGGGGTGTATCGTCCTTGCCGTGCGCGTGCTCGACATGCCCGCCGTCGGCGGGATAGCGGGCTTGAAGGCGGCGCTTCCCGCGAACGTTTTTTCTTTTTTCCCCGGCACGGGCCCGGCCGGGGGCTACGCGGCACAGGGGATCCTGTCGATATCGTTCAGCGCGATTCTCGCGCACATGGCGGTACAGTGGTGGGCGTCGTGGTATCCGGGTGCCGAGCCCGGCGGGGGCGGCTATGTGGCGCAGAAGATGATGGCGGCGCGCGACGAGCGTCATTCCCTTCTGGCGACCATGTGGTTCAGCATAGCCCACTACGCGCTCAGGCCGTGGCCGTGGATCATCGTGGCGCTCGCGAGCCTGGTGCTCTATCCGGATCTCCCCGCCGATGAAAAAAAGACCGGTTTCATCCTCGCCATGAAGGACTGTCTTCCTCCCGGCCTCCTCGGCCTGGTGGTGGCGGCTTTTCTGGCGGCCTACATGTCGACGATCTCCACGCATCTCAACTGGGGCAGCTCGTATCTCATCAACGATTTTTACCGGAGGTTCATCGTCCGCGACGCTCACGAGCGCCACTATGTCGTGGCCTCCCGGCTGTCAACGATCGCGCTGGTGGTCATTTCAAGCCTGCTCATTCTGGTCATCAAATCCATATCGGGTGCGTGGGCGTTCATCATCGAATGCGGCGCCGGTCTCGGGCTCGTCCTGATTCTGCGCTGGTACTGGTGGCGCGTAAACGCCTGGTCGGAGATCGCGGCCATGATAGCCCCGTTCGCGGGGTTCATTCTGGCCCGGTATGCTCTCGGGGTGGTGTTTCCCGAAAGCCTGTATTTTATCGTATCGTTTACCACCGTCACCTGGCTGGCGGCGACCTTTTTCTCGCGGCCGACCGATGAGGGTACGCTGGCCGCTTTCTACCGGCGTGTACATCCCGGCGGGGCGGGATGGAAGCGGGTTCGAGACAGGGCCGGAATACCGGACGACGCACCCTCCCTGCTCGGGCTCGGGGTCAACTGGTTAATCGGGATTTTTCTCGTGTATCTTTCCCTCTTCGCCATCGGCAAAATCGTCTTCGGGGAATACGGGGAAGGGATTGCCCTTTCCGCGGGTGCCATCTCCCTGTTCGCCCTTCTCGCCTGGCGGATCGGTAAAAGCGGGCATACGTCCGCCTGAACCGCTTGAACAAAATTTAACAATTGGTTAATGGAAATGAGTGACAGCACCGCATCATTTAATGAAAGCATTACACAGTGCTATGCCACCTATGCGCGCATGCTCAGCGCCCGTATCTACTACATTATCAAAGACGAGCACGCGTCGGAAGAGCTGGTGCACGACCTTTTCCTGCGCATCCTGGAGCGGCGCATCGGGATCGATCCTCATCTGGTGACGACGAAGTGGTACCTGCTCAAGATGGCGCGAAATATCGCGTACGATTATCTGCGCAAAAAAAACAAGCGGGACGCGTGCTTCGATGATATAATATTCGAAGAGGTCTGTCTCAACGAGCGCTTTTATCGCGACGTCGAGAGCGTGTATATGGAGGGTGAGGTCATCTCCACTCTTCATGACTGCATACAGGCCCTTCCCGAGCGCAACCGCAAGCTTGTCTCCCTTCATTCGCTAAGAGGAATGCGCCTCGGCGAAGTGGTGCGCGAGACCGGCATTTCCAGTTACATGATCAAAAGGATCGAGAAGGAGTCCATGGGTATTCTACGATCGAGGATGGAGAGGCTCCTCGGCGGCTGGCGGGTGGCCGTGCGGAGGCCTCCGGTGGGGGAACGGAACGCTCAATGACGCGCGGGGAGTCGATGATTTCAGTTGAAGAGGCGCTCGGGGTTATACTCGCCGAAGCGCGACCCCTCCCCGCGGAGATGGTCCCCCTTTTCGACGCGCACGGCCGGATCCTGGCCCGGGACATTATCGCGTCCGTCGACATCCCGTCGGTGGACAATTCGGCGATGGACGGGTACGCGCTCGTGTCTTCCGACACACGCGGTGCGACGAGAGCACGGCCCGCGCGGCTTCCCGTGCGCGGCGAGATAAAGGCCGGTCTTACGACCGGCATCCCCGGACTGACGACGGGAAGCGCCATACGCATTATGACCGGTGCTCCGGTGCCCCTTGGCGCGGATTCCGTAGTCCAGTTCGAGGACACCGCCGAGGAAGGCGGCAGCGTCCTCGTTCTTCGCGAGGTTCAAATGGGGGAAAATATACGGCGGGCCGGGGAGGATGTGTCCCGCGGCGCGGTCGTGCTGGCGCGCGGGGTGCGCGTGGGCCCGGCCGAAACGGGCATGCTCGCCTCGCTCAATCATACCTTTGTCCCCGTTTCCCGCCGGCCCGAGGTGGCCATACTCTCCACGGGCGATGAAATCGTCGATCTCGGTGCGGAACTGAAGAGCGGCCAGGTACGCAACAGTAACGCGTATACCCTGCACTCGGAGGTCAGGAGATATGGCGGAAACCCCCGCTACCTGGGGATCGCGCCGGACACGAGGGAGGGCACGGTTTCGATGCTTCGAGCGGCCCTCGAGGCGGACGTGGTCATCACCACGGGCGGAGTCTCGATGGGACGCTACGATTTCGTGACCGAGGCTCTCGGGGAGCTCGGTGTGGAGATCATGGTCGAAACCATACGGATGAAACCCGGCAAACCCTGCGTCTTCGGCAGGAGGGGGACTACGCTTTTTTTCGGCCTGCCGGGAAACCCGGTTTCCACGATGGTATCCTTCATCCAGTTTGTGCGCCCGGCTCTTCTTCGAACCATGGGGGCGCGCCGTATCGAGAAGCCCCTGATGCGCGCCGTTCTCGCCGAGGACATTCGGAAAAAGACGGGGCGCACTCATTTCGTACGCGGCATTTTCAGCGTGCTCGATGGAAACTTCAGCGTTTCGACTACCGGCCCGCAGGGCTCCGGCATACTCAGGTCCATGAGTGACGCAAACTGCCTCATCATCATCCCCGAGGAAACCGGCAACCTGCGCGCCGGCGAGACGGTGCTCATACAGCTCATCGAGCACGGGGAGATCTGATGGCGGGCGCGAAGGGCATCCTCCTTTATTCGGGGGGGCTCGACAGCCTGCTCGCGGGGAGACTCCTGATGGAGCAGGGCGTCGAGATGAGCGGAGTGATGTTCCTCCTCCCCTTTCACGCGCCGGATTGCAATCCCGAGGATGACCGCCCCGCGAAAATCGCACGGGACAACGGTATCCCGCTTCGCTTTTTTCGCTGCGGGCGGGAATACATGGAGATGGTTAAAAATCCACCGCACGGATACGGGAAGCGCAGCAATCCGTGCATCGACTGCAAGATATATTTTCTGCGCAAGGCGGGAGAGCTCATGAAGTCCGAGGGCGCTTCCTTCGTCGCCACGGGCGAGGTCGTGGGGCAGCGGCCGATGTCGCAGATGAAACACATGCTCCGGCACATCGAGAACGAATCGGGTCTCAGGGATCGGCTCCTCCGGCCGCTCTCGGCGCGTCTTCTGCCTCCCACGGCAGTCGAGCGTGAGGGTCTCGTGGACCGTGACCGCCTGATGGGGATAAGCGGCCGTGGACGCTCGATCCAGCTGGAGCTGGCCGATGCGATGGGCATTGCCGAATACGCTTCACCGGCCGGCGGATGTCTCTTCACCGATGTTCAGATCTCGCGGAGGGTCCGCGATCTGTTCGACCTCGTTCCTGATTTCGACATGACCGACGTGTACCTGCTTTCCGTCGGCCGGCATCTCCGCGCGGGCGACTCACTGAAGTTTATTGTCGGCAGGAACGAGGCGGAGAACGCGGAACTGGAAAAGTACGGGCCGGGTGCGGACGTGCTCCTGCTCCCCGATTTCAAGGGGCCGGTGATATACGCGCGGGGTGTGGTCGGGGAGGATGACATCCGCGCCCTCGCATCGGTCGCCGCCAGGTACGGCAGGCCCGCGGGGGAGGGTGACCGGATCGTGCTGTTCAGGAAAGGACGGCCCGCGGGTGAAGTACCGTCGGGCATTCCGGTCACGGATGCCGTTCTACGGGGAATGATGATTTAGGAACAGGCCGGTAATCGAATGAAGACAAAGGTGGTATCGTTTCTGGCGTCGGGCCGGGGCTCCAACTTCAGGGCGGTGGCGGGAAGGATCCGCGACGGGCATATTCCCGCGCGGACGGGGATCCTTATCTGTGACAGACGGGATGCCGGGGCTTTCGCCATCGCGGATGAATTCGGTATGAAATCATATTTTGTGGATCCGAAAGCATATACCGACAGAAGGTCTCACGAGGAGGTCGTGGTGCGCCTGCTCCGGGAGCACGGAACCGATCTGGTCGTCGCCGCGGGATACATGAGGCTCCTGACGCCGTATATCATCGGAGAATTCAGGAGCGCCATCATCAATGTTCATCCGGCGCTGCTGCCGGCTTTCCCGGGTGTGCATGCGCAGCAGCAGGCGTTTGATTACGGCGTGAAGCTGAGCGGGTGTACCACTCATTTCATCGACGAGGGGGTGGATACCGGCCCGATCATCATGCAGGCCGCTGTGCCGGTTCTTCCAGGGGACACCGCCGACAGTCTCGCGGCAAGAATACTGAAAGAGGAGCACATCATCCTGCCCGAATCGGTACGGCTGTTCTGCGAGGGCAGGCTCGCGGTACGGGGAAGAAGGGTGACGATAAGGGAATAAATTATTCTTGCTATCGGCGGGTATGGGGTGACATAATAGTTTCCGGTCGGCCATCTCGCGTTCGGAGGGGTGTGGAATGTTGTACCTTCTGATAGTTTTCGTCGTTTTCGTGCTCTTCCTTCTTTCCGTCGGCTACTACGTCACCCTTCTCTCGAGCAAGGACGTCTATACCCGGGAAGAGATTGCAAGCGTATTGCCGTATATATCCGGAGCCCTCGGCAAACTCGCTGAAAAATACTCAACGGGCGGGTTTTTGCTCGTGTTCCTGCTCGCCGCACTTTTCGGCATGGCCCTCCCTTTCACGGCCAATAATCTTTTTTTCAACTCATGCGCGATTTTCGTCCTCCTCTATGCGGTTCTTCCGATTGTCCGCGAGCGGTTCGCAAGCACGCGGGTCGTCGCCAGCGAATATTATCGCGACGATATCGCCAATTTCATCGCCAGATACGCCGGGCTCATCGTCGTGGGTTTCGGCTCCGGTAACGGCGCCGCGCTGATGTATGTGTGGGCGACCACCAAGGAGCTTGGCTTTCTGTGGCTGCTTCTCAACCTTGCCATTCTATGCGTCCTCCTGGAGCTTGCGTTTCTGAAAGAGCTTGCGGAGGAGTAGGGTGCGCCCCGGTGCCGCCGGCACGCCGACAATTTTTATTTTATGTTAACTTTTAAAAAAAACCAGCACAGACAAAATTGTTGGTTTTTCTATTGACTTTGGCCTCGAACGCTGTTATTTTAAGGGGCAATGAACGCCGCGTTTGATGAGCGGTGGGTTCGTTGGCCCACGTCAAGAATATTACAATCAAACTGGGGGAAACCCCTTTAAATTTCCAAGGAGGATTTTCTATGAAAAAAGTTGTAACATTGGCCCTGATTCTCGCCGTCGGTATCGCGTTCACCGCATGCGGCGGCCAGTCGATGGGAGGGCAGGTCAAGGGAGATACATTCGTGACCGAAGGATGGGTAACACCCGATATCTTCAGGGTGACCTCTGTCGGCGTTCCCAAGCCGGGGCTTACCAACAAGATCCAGCGCCAGGGAACCGCGAAGGAAGCGGCCCTTATTATGGCGGAGAAGAGAATCATTGAAAAATTTGTCGGTGCGCGTCTCGAAGGCGCCGCGGGTGCGGCTGACTACGCTTCCACCGGTATCGCCGTGGCGAAGGAATTCAGCGGCGTTGTGAAGGGCGGAACGATCGTTCGGTCCACTTACGACAAGGACGATAACTGCGAAATAGTGTACCAGATCGAGCGCAAGGGCCTTCGGTCGAGCGTTGAGGGCGGCGCGACGAAATAAGCGAATCTGAGATCAGTGACGAATTATAATACGCCGCGCAAACCGCGGCGTATTTTTATGCCCGCGTCCGTGCGCCGATCGGCAGTGACAGGGGGTTAAATGCTTTGGAGAAATGTATGGTACGGAATGGAAACCGGGTGGTGGTTCTTCCGGCGCAAATGAAAAGAGCACCTTTCGGTGCTCTTTTATCGTATTGTATGATTGCAACCCCGGCAGCGCCCTACTCTCCCACACAGTTACCCATGCAGTACCATCGGCGATGAAGAGCTTAACTTCTGTGTTCGGAATGGGAACAGGTGTTTCCTCTTCTCTATAGCCACCGGAGAATTGTTTCTCTCAATGTTGAATGCAATTAAACGCACCCCCTTCTGTTTGTCAATGAAATTAAGGGAATTTTTTTATCCGCTTCCAAATTTTTTATTTTCACCATGAACGACAGGTATTACAACAGAAACCGCTACCGGGCCGGTCCCCGGCCGGCTGTCAAGATGGGCCGGGCCGAGGCCGATAGTAGTTAGTATATGAATGGTGATCGATTCGAAATGAGAAAGGTTTGGAAAGAACATGCCCCCGTCGGCGCGATTCTGCTCGCGGTGGTCACGATGGCCGCGCTGCTCGTTATCCCGCCCCTGGTACATCTCAACGCTCAGGACGCACCTCCCGATTATATTGAGTCGTACTCGAAAGGAGACTATGCGAAGGCTTATGAAACCATTCGCAAGCGGCTCCTCGCAATCTATGACACCAGGGTGGAGAACAAGCGCGTCCCGACCGATTTCATCACCGCGAAAAAGCTCGAGGAGCGGGTCAATATGAACGACCTCTTCCGCAATCGCGTTGCGGAGGGATTCTTCATCGAACGCAACATCGAGCTGCATACGCTGCATCTGGACGCGGCACGCAGCCTTTTCCGGCTGGAGCGTCTGGACGAGGCGCTCAACCATTACGGCCAGTGCCTGAGATTCAAGGAGCTCGAGCCGGAAAAGGACGACGGAATAATAATGGAGATCGCGGGAGTATATAAGAAACGTGGTGACGAAAGGGCGTATGCGCACGCTCTTGAGGCCGCTTACGGTCTCAATCCGCGGAAGTATGAGTATTCACTCCGGCTGGGGGTGGCGCTTTACCGGACCGCGGAAAAAAAGCGGGCGATATTTCATCTGGAGCGTTATCTCCAGTGGAGGGGCGAAGGGGTGGATGACCCCGGCCTGTACCTGATGATCGGCAACCTCAACGAGGACATCGGACGGTACCTTGAGACGGTGCGGTATTACCGGGAATACCTCGCCGCAAAGCCCGGTGACGGGTACATCCATTTCGCGCTGGGGCATCTCGCCTTTACGCGTACGGGCGATTTCGGACTCGCGCGTAGCAGCTTTGAGCGCGCGCTCGAGCTTCTGCCGGAAAACGAGATATTCAGGCGATCAAAGGCATACGAGTACACCGCCGACATGGCGATGAAGGACCTCGACTTCGAAAAGGCAATACGGCTCTACGGGGAAACGATCGTCTTCCAGGACAGGATCAAGAAACTCCTCGAGGAAAAGGACCGGGAGATCGGGAAGCTGTCCGCGGATATCCGGGGAGTGAAAACCTCGCTCATGAAAAAGCCGGATTTTGACACCTATAACCAGTACGAATTCTTCCTGGAAGAGGAAAGCAGGCTCCGCCTGGAGCGGAGGGAACGGCTTTATTCTTATTCGAAGCTCAATGCGGGGAAGGTTCGCTGGAATATCGCGGAATGCTCCGAACGGCTGGAGCGGCTCGATGATGCGATGAGGTATTACCGGGAGTGTATCGCGTTCGATTACAACTCCTCGAGGGCGAGAGAGCGGATAGTAAAATTACAGTTGAAAATTAGCAGGGGTTATTGAGAGGGTTTATCTGAAGCGTATGGTTAAGAAAAAAACCGAGGTAGCGTATGTCAGGACATTCTAAATGGGCCACCATCAGAAGGAAGAAGGCGTCGGTAGACTCGAAGAGGGGGGCGCTTTTTACCAAGATAATCAGAGAAATTACGGTCGCGGCAAGGATGGGTGGGGACGATATCAACGCGAACCCGCGCCTGCGCACCGCGGTGCTCAAGGCCAGGGAAAACAACATGCCGGCCGACAATATCGAGCGCGCCATCAAGAAGGGTACCGGAACGCTCGAGGGCGTGGTTTATGAAGAGATCGCCTATGAGGGCTATGGTCCGGGAGGGGTTGCCATCATGGTTCACTGTCTCACGGACAACAAGAAACGCACCACCCCGGAGATCCGCACCGCGTTTTCCCGAAACGGCGGGAATCTCGGCGAGACGGGCTGTGTGTCGTACCTCTTTGACCGCAAGGGGATGATCATCGTAGAAGGCGGGCAGGCAACGGAAGAGGAAATCATCGAAATGGTCCTCGATTACGGCGTGGACGACGTCAAGACCGAGGACGGTAATATCGTGATCGTCACCTCGCCCGAGGGTTTCGCGCAGGTGAACGATCTCGTCCAGGCCAAGCAGTACAAACTGGCCCTGCATGAGATAACGTTTATTCCGCAGAACACCATCCTGCTCGATGAAAAGAAGGCGGAGCAGTGCCTGAGGCTCATCGAGCAGCTCGAGGACCAGGACGACGTTCAGAACGTGTACTCCAACTACGAGATCCCCGACGCGATTATGACAAGGATCAGCGAGGGCAAGTGAGGATTCTCGGGATCGACCCGGGTTTCGGAACGCTTGGCTGGGCGGTTATCGAGGACGGGTTGAAACTGCTGGGCTGCGGGGCGATCGTTTCCGGGCCCGGAGAAAGCCTTTCCGATCGACTCGTTAAAATACACCGGGAGCTCGACGACATTATTCTGCATCACGCACCCGCCGTGCTCGCGATGGAGCGGCTGTATTTCGCCAAAAACGCAACAACCGCCATGGACGTAGGCAAGTGCATCGGCGTCGTGCTGCTCTCCGCCGGTATGAGGGGGCTTCCATGCGCGGAATACACACCGCTCCAGGTCAAACGCGCGGTTACCGGCCACGGGAAGGCCACCAAACGCCAGGTCCAGATCATGGTGGGGAGTCTGTACGGCATGAAAAAACCGCCTTCACCCGACGACGCGGCGGACGCGCTGGCCGTCGCTACCTGTCATTACCTGGCGTCATCCGGGGCCGGTGCGGCCTATGCGGAACGCTCCATCGGGGTGAGGTCGTGATCGCGCGGATCAAAGGGATGATCGAGGAACTCCGGCCGACGGAGGCTATCGTGGACGTGGGGGGCGTGGGATACCGCTGCAGCATCCCGCTCTCGACGTACGAGCGCCTTGTCGGACACCGGGAGGTATCGCTTTTCGTATACACCTATCATCGCGAGGACCAGTTTCGGCTGTTCGGTTTCTTCTCCCAGCGGGAGCGCGATCTTTTCGCCGTTCTCATCGGGATTACGGGGATTGGGCCGGCGATGGCGCTTTCAATACTTTCGGGGATTACCACGGAGGACCTGGTCCGGGCGGTGCGTTCGGGCGATCTTGCGCCGCTCATGAGGGTTCCGGGAATCGGGCGCAGCAAGGCAGAGAAGCTCGTGTTCGAGCTCGGTCGGCGGCTCAAAAATATAGAAGTCGTTTCGAACGAAGCCGGTGTGAAGCAGTCGGCAAGGAACGAGGCCATCGAGGCGCTCGCGGCTCTCGGGTTCGACGAAGGTCGTGCGGCCAGAGCCGTGGACGAGCTGCTCCGCGCCGACCCGTCGCTGCCGATCGAACCACTTGTCAAGGCCGCCCTGAAGAGCGTGTCTTCCTGAGGTCGACATCCGGATAATCATCGATTGTGCATGCACGGACCATGTCCCACCGAACCGCAGTTGAGCTGATCACGGTCGCTTTGAATTTCACCTTTAACGCTCCGTGCCGGCATCAATGGCCCTGTGGCGGCGATTTATATAACAATTGTACTCATAGTGTTGTTTGTCGGCCGGATCAGGAGCCGGTCCCCGGTCCTGGCCCGGGGCACCGTGCGCTGATCAACTAAAAAATCTTTCTCCGCTTTTTAAAGGGCATTTAACATAGTAAACCGTATTACATTTTATTATAAAAAATAGTATATAATACGCGTTTTTTATTGTAATACCATGTAATTAATCATTGCCTTGAGTGTTATTGTTATGTATATAATAAACCAATGATTTTAATTTTAGTGTTTTTTATCTCTGAGAGGTTGATATGAAAATAGAAATAACAATTCTGGGGCTCCTGATGGAGGAAAATCTGTACGGCTATGAAATCAAAAAGAAGATAGTCGAACGTCTTGAGGATTACGTCGACATCAAATTCGGTTCGATCTATTACGCAATAAAGAAAGCGGTCGACAACGGCTGGGTCAAGAGAGTCGGCACCGAAAAGGAGGGGGGCAACCCCGAGCGCTATATCTACCAGATAATGCCCGCCGGTCGGAAGTATTACAAGAAGATGCTGAAGCAGTATTTCGACCACACCATGATCCACTTCGATATTGACATCGTGCTGATGTTCTACAACTCGCTGATGCCCGAGCAGAAGGAGGCGTTTATCGAGGACAGAATGGAGGCGGTAAAGGAAAAGCTGGTCGCCATAAAAGACAAGGTCGACGAGGAAATGAAGCTCCCCGAGGAGAAATCCCACATACACGTTTTCACGTATCTCGAAAACCACCTGAAGGCCGAACTCGCCTGGCTCAAGTCCCTCAAGAAAGGGGATCTTGTATCGTCGGACATGGAGGCCTAAAAGCCTTCCACTATTTCCGCGAGAAATTCGGCCTTTCGCGTCGTGTAAACTCCAGAGACCTCCTTTTTCAACGAAAGGAGGTCGTTTTGTGCGCGCTGGATTTCAAGGAGTTGTTTGCCCTTGTCCCCCGGCCCTGCCGACAGGTCTTTTTCGATGAGCATGGCGCCGATCGCCTTGATTTTCTCCACATTGTAGTAATGCTTCTGTGCCAGCGAAGTGAGCAGCGCCCGGAGAATGCTGTCCTGCGCGCCGCTTATGTTTTTCAGGTCACTTTTTCGCAGACGGGTAAGCAGCACATCGCTCTTCGCCTTAAGTGTCGCCGTGCGTTTTTCGCCGAGCAGGAGCGCGATCTCGCCGAAAACGTATCCGTGGTCGGAGATCGAGGTTACCCGCGTGCCGTTAATCAGCACGTCCACGGTACCTGACTGGAGTATATACATCTCGTCGCCCATGGAGCCCTCCTCGCAGATAACGGCATCTTTGGGGAGCTCCAGTGTCGTTTCCGTATTTACCAGGGGAGTGGTGATTCTGGTCGGAGCGGCGGTGCGGCCGAAGGCCTCGCCCCGCTTGCAGATGAGCGTGGTCTCGAATTTTTCGGTCAGCATCTTGAGCCAGGGGAGTTTCCGTTTTTCGTATTCCTGCCGCAGCCGCGCGACTATCCGGTAGTATTCGATCGAGGTCTCCTTTATTCTCTTTTCGTCGCCCTGCACGCTATCGAGGTTGGCATTAATGATCTGGTTGGTGAGCACGACCTGTTCGGCGATCACCATCGAAACATTCAGCGCGACGGCATGGGTGTCGAGTGAGGAAAGGAAGGTCTCGGCGGGGATTTTCTTCACTCTCGAATCGGGGTCGCTCAGCGCGGTTTCGAGCCGGGGGAGATTCATGTCGAGCAGGTTGTTGAGTATGAGCTCGGTAGCGCCGATTATGAGATTGTTCCCCTTGAGGGCGTATTTGTCTGAATTCGAAATGAAAAAATAAGTTCTGCCCTCGTTTAAGAGAAAAGCCGATTGCGCGGGAGTGTCAATGGTGTACAGTCTGAGATAGTTCGGTCCGCTCATAGAATTCTGTCGATGGTGTCCAGCAGTTTCTTCTTCTCAAAGGGTTTGGTTATAAACGCGTCAGCATGCAGGTTCCGGTCGTTTATTTTCAGCGTTGTCTCGCTCATGGCGGATATTATTATTATCCTGGCATTGGGATCGATCTCCTGGATGTCGAAAACCGCCTGTATGCCGTCCTTCCCGGTCATCGTTACGTCCATGGTGACGAAATCGGGCCTCAATTTCCTGTATTCCTCTATACCGTCGATGCCGTTGTCGGCCTCGGCGAGTATGACATGTCCGCCTTCTTCAAGGGTATCGCGGATTATCTTGCGCATGAATTTGGAGTCGTCAACTATTAGTGCTCGTGCCATCAGTCCGTTCCCCTTCTTCAATACGCACTAAAAAACAGGTGACGTACGGTGAAGGATATAGTGAGAATTATCCGATTTCAAGGCATATGCCGTACCCCTCTCTTCGTCTGGTCGAATCATCCAGGCTCCGGTTGGGGGCCGTTCGGTGCATAATACTAAAAATACGCCTGTATTTTTCAAGTGCTTATTCTATATTAAGCCCGTCGGCGGTGCAATTATTTTACTGTCCGGGCGCGAAATTGTATGAAAACCGAATATCGGATAAAAACCCTCAGAAAACTGATCGGGAAGGCGATCAATCGGCATGGAATGATCGCGGAAGGGGACAGGGTCCTTGTCGCCCTTTCGGGTGGTATCGATTCCCTCGTCCTGCTCGACGCGGTTGCCGGGAGGCGCAGGGCCCTTCCGATTTCGTATCATATAGTCGCCGCGCATGTTCATATGGAAGGTCTGGGTATTAAGACGGATATCGGGTCACTCGAGGGGTTCTGCCGCGAGCGGAATGTGGAACTGGTTGTGCGAACCGCGGGGGGCGAGGTCGATTTTTCCATTCGCGATTCCAGGTGTTTCTTCTGCTCGTGGTACCGCAGGAAGGCTCTTTTCGCTTTGATGAAAGAGGGAGGATTCTCGCGCCTGGCTTTCGGGCACCATCTGGATGACGTAATCGAAACGCTTCTCCTGAACATGGTCTTCCAGGCCAGATTGAGCACCATGCCGCTCAAGCTTCCCATGTTCGGGGGCGAATTCGACATCATACGCCCCCTGGGTCTGCTGACAAAGCGGGAGGTTTCCGAGTACACGACGGTGGCGGGGTTTTCTTCAATAGGACGGGAATGTCCCTGGTCCGATCAGTCGAAACGATCGGATGTGAGAAAGATCATCGACGAACTTGAACGGCTTAATCCCGACGCCAGGATAAACCTGTTCCGGTCGATGGAAAACATTAAAATGCAGTACCTGCCCTCAGAGCTCGACGATACGATTTGAGGCTTTCAGCCTCCGGCGGAGGGCTTGATGCATGAAATCTCGTCTCCGTTTCTCAGGCGGGTCCATAGCCCGGCCCGCTCACCGTTTTGAAAATAGGCGTTATGCATCAATTTACGCATGCCGAGACCCTTTAACACTTTCTTCAGGCGAACGCCCTCGCGGACCTCAAGCTCGATACCGCGCGAGGGGTCGTAGTCGGAAAGGCCGAGGTCCCTGTTGATACCGGAAAACAGTTTGATCGTCACTTTCGCCCTGGTGGGCTTTCGAAACAGCATTTTAGCTTTGTTCTCCTTTCGATCGGTGAAGTACCCCGGTCGGGACTCATCATATACAACAATACGCCATGCTTCTGGCGTGGTCAAGGCTAATCCTGCCGACCTCGTCAATCGACGTCATTATAGCCGCAGCCTTCATAGGGGCTTACCGGCCCGCTCCGGTCCAGGTGTTCGGCGTCGTCGTAGTAGGGAAAGTCCCGGCACATTCTCGGCCGTATCGGATGGATCGAGCATGAAGGCAACCCGTTTTCATCGTGAGCATAGTGAACGCAGCGGTAATGATACGGAAGGTCTTCGCGCTGGTCCTCGTAGATGAATCGCAGCATCGGGAAGATAAGGTATATTTCGGAGAAGCCGGGGTCGATTGAAGGCGATTTTTTCCAGTATTTATAGGCCCTCTCGAGCATGTCGGGGGACTCCGCAAGTCTGACGTCCTGACAGCAGCGTCCGCATCGTTTACACTCGGCCATCGTCAACCCCGTATCGGTCTATGCCGGAAAGCCTGCCGGACGGATCTTCCTGCCCGGCTGAAAGCGCGTGGATCCCGTCGCGGCCGGCCATGCTCCGATAGCTGGAGATTGGAGCATGGTCTCGATCGCAATCCGGGTTTCATCAGAACGATATGGACTTGAGTTCGGTGTAGCTTGCTCCATCCGGAGTCAGCTTCGATGAGTAAAGTACGAGGCGCGTGAAGAAGGAATCACCATAGAAGGTTTCGGCGTTTTTCTCTATGAACTTCAACAGATCCCCGGTGATCTTCCGCCCGTTCTTCAAGCGTGCGAGGGTGAGATGCGGAGTGAACTGGCGTTTCTCTTCTTTGAAGCGGAAATTAGAGGCGAATCGCTCGACATTTTTAAAAAGCTGCCCCATCAGGTCGGCTTCGGGGCGGAGCCCGGCCCAGATAACCGTCGGTTTTTTCAGGTCCGGGAAGGCGCCCATCCCCGAGAGGGTGAACGGGATATCGCCCTCCGGCACCGGGATCTCGAGGAAGGTGCTTTCGATGGCATTGGCGACGTTGCCGTCGCACTCCCCGAGGAACTTGACGGTGATGTGATAATTCTCCGGGGGAACCGGCTTGAGGATATGGTCGTGTCCGGATAATGCATCATACGCGGGCCTCAGGGCCAGACGCATCCGCGCATCGATCGGGAGGCCGATGAAAAGGCGCGTCATTCCTGTCCCTCGATGATGATCGGCACGACGACGTGTCCGTCCTCGAATCGTGGTGCCATGGATCGCAGGGCGGATGCGCCGTCTGATTCGCGTGCCCGGTCCTCGCGGAAGACGTTGTTGAGCTCGACGATATGATCGGTCGGGCGGACGTCCGCGGTGTTCATCTCGCCGATTTTTTCGACATAGGCCAGAATGTCCGAGAGCTGACGAGCGTACTCTTCCTTCTCCTGCTCCGTCAGGTCGAGCCGGGCGAGTTCGGCGATACGGAGTATCTGCTTTTCATCGATGCTCATCGGGGTTCTCCTTGCCGCGGGGAGCCGGTTTTCTGAAACCGTGACCGCGCATCCTATACTCGAACCGGGCAAGCTCAAATGCAATACTTTTTTTGGAGCCTTCATGCGATGTCGTGACCGGAAGTTTCGGGTTCCGCTCTTACACGGGGCCCGGTCGAAGGCCACGGTGTGAGGCGGGCGGTCACCCGCCGCCGCGGGAGCGGGGTGATAATCGATACGATCGCGGTCGACGGTTCCGGCATATGCCGGATCCCGGGGTACGGCCCAAAAGGGCGATCTGGCGGCGTGATGATTTTTTTGTATCCGAAAAAAAGCGCGGGGGTAAAATGTCGCAGCTAGGAAGCCGTGTATCGGGATAAATGACCGTGAAGTACGAGAGTAAAAAACGCCGTCACAGCCGCGGGTCGCTCGCGGTGCTTGCTCTTTGCTCTTTGCTCCTGTCGGGTTGTTCGGCATGGGGATGGGTGCGCAGTGAGGAGATTGCCGCCGATCTCATCGATGGTTTCGACGTGGCGATGGTTGAGGACGAAGGTTTCGCCGCCAAGTATACGGATCTTTTGCGGTACGAAAAGATTTATCGCAATCCGTACGGCGTCGATTCCCCGCGTCTGGTGAAGGTCGGTTTCGAGATTGACGCCGGGAAGATGTTCCAGAGCGTGCGGCGTTCGCTGTACCTCGGAGCGACAAGGCGCTCGCCGTGCAGTATCCTCATACCGCTGACCGCGGGCTCGCGCGGAGCGACCATGGTTTTCTCGTTGGGGGGCCTGGGAGTGAGGAACGCGCGGTGCGAGCTGTCCATATCGACGCTCCGCTCCGGAAGACGCGACAGGATTTTCAGGTCCGGCGTGAACGATATCCCCGAACGCGGCTGGAAGGACTTTACGGTCGACCTGGACGACATTTCGCTCGATGACGTATCCATCGAGATCCGGCTTTCCAGTTCTTCGGAGAAAGCCGCGCACGTCTTCCTTGCCAATCCCCGGATCTTCGCGCGCAAACCCATCTCCTCCCGTCCGCCGAACGTCGTTTTCATCTCCATAGACTCGCTACGGGCCGACGCGGTCGATGCCATCGAAAAGCGATATGGCCTTACACCATCCATTGACGCGCTCGCCCGGGACGGGATCGCCTTCGGCAACCATTTCGTCGTCTCCAACTGGACCAGGCCCTCGACCATCTGCATGCTTTCGGGAACGCTGGCTTCAAGCACCGGCGTGAACATCTTCTATCCGCCCGTGAGCGACGGCGAGAAGGAGTATTTCTACCGGAAGAGCGGTACGCGGCCCATAACGAGCGTTCTAAAAAAGTGCGGCTATATCACCCGATCGATCGGGAACAACGCCTTTATAATCGATTATACCGGAATCGGCGTGGACCTGGATTTCGACGAGCTGTCGGAATATCAGACCCCGGTCGAGGACACGGTCGATATTACCGGGGAAGCCGTCGAGTGGATAGAAAAGAACGCGTCCCGGCGCTTCTTCCTGTTCATGAACTATAACGCGCCGCATAACGCGTATATCCCTCCGGAGCGCTACCTCGCGCCCCTGCGGAAGCGCTTTCCCGCGCTCCATCCGTGGTTTCGCGCCTATCTTGGCGAGGTCGCCTACACCGATGAATACCTTGGCAGGGTGATCGCCGCGCTGAAGCGGCTGGGGCTTTATGACAACACCATCATCGTGGTGACCGCCGATCATGGAGAGATTTTCAGCCCGGACAGGGAGATGAGTCCCTATACCGACGTCAAAGCCCTGTATTCCCACGGGCAGACCCAGTACGACGAGGAGCTGCGCGTGCCGCTGATAATCAAGCCGCACGGTGATCTTGCCTACAGAAACATGAAGATTAAAAACCAGGTGCGCAATATGGACATTGCGCCGACGGTACTCGATTTCATGGGGATCGGTGCCCACGGAGGTCTCCAGGGGAAAACGATGCGGCCGATCCTGGAGCGTGCCGAGGCCGGTGAACGGCCGGTGTACAGCGAGGGCAGGATGATGTATTCCGTGCGCGCCCGCGGGTATAAGTACGCGGAGCGGTTTTACGGTTTCGGGGTGCGCCCGTTGCACTGGGGCGGCGACGTCGTGAAGGAATATGCCGAACTGTACGACCTGAAGAGCGATCCGGGCGAGCGGAGGAACATCGTGGCCGAACGCCCGGACGAGGCCCGCCGCATGAGGGAGGTCCTGGCGCGGGAGCGGTTCAGACAGCCGGACAATTACATCGCGGCCGGTGGATCTCCGGCCAGCGGACGCCTGCGCGTGGTGGATGGCTTTTTCTACGATCTGGAACGGGTATCCCCGGGGCGGGGCCGTTCGGCTTATCACAGGCTGAGCAGGAAGGAGGTATCTTTCACGCTCGCCCCGGGCGAGCGCATACGCTTCCAGACCGTTCCGGCTGGTGCCGTCTGCACGGTGTCGGCACCGGGTGCCGTGACTCTGCTTGCCGGGCGCTATCTGCTGCCCTTATTTCCACGGGCGGCCGGTTCGTTCAGGCTTGATCCCTCCTCGGGTGCAGCGGCTTTCGAACCCATCCCCGAGGTAGCCGCGCTGGCCGGCGGGGCGCTGTATTACTGGCATGACCCGCTGGGTCGGGGGCTGCGCGGAGTGACGAGCGAGAAATATCTGTCCAGGGACGTCAACAGACTGCTTGAACGATGGGGCTATATTCAGGGGAAGGAAAAACGGGCCGAGTGAAAAATAACGTCCGGGCGCGTTTCGCGTCCGGACATTTCTATAACAAACAGTTGTCGCTTCAGAATTCCGATACGGCGCCCCTGAGACCGAAGCCGAGCAGAACGGTCTGGTTCTTGCCGTCGTCCGAAACCGATTTCACCATGCCGTTGATGGGTACGGCGGAATGATGCCATACCGTGGAGCGGTAGGTCTTTCCGAGGAAGGTGGCCTCCGCCTCAACCCTGTTGGTCGCGGCGAAGGTTCCCGCCGGCACCGATATCGTCCCGCCGTTTACATAGGCGGTCGCCTTTACGTTGAGTGAGGACAGATTGTTTTTATACAGCGAGCGCATCATGGCCAGGACCGGCCCATCAACGCGCTGGATGGCTCCTTTCTCGTTCTTGATCTTGATCCATACGATTTCGACGCTCTCTGCGTTTCCCGACGTCGCAGCCTTTTCGAGCCCGCGAACGCACAGCTGCACCGCGGTCTCCTCCGCGGAGTTGAGCGTGCCGCTCTCGATTACCCATCCGCCGTCCGCCTTCCCGGCGATCATGGTGCGGTTGATCGTACGGTTTCCGCTCGAATCCGTCGTCCCGAGTATAACGTACTGCCCGACCGCGTAGGGCATCGGTTTAATGAACCTGCCCGCCGCACCGAAATTCTGCTTCGATACCGCGCCGAACTGCCCGTCGATTTTTGCCTTGAGCTGGGGATTGACCGACGGCCCGCACGAGAGAACGAAAACGAGCGCGGTGAGGCTGAAAAGAATGCGTTTCATTGTGTGCCTTCCTCTTTGAAATGATTACTGCCGCCCTCGGGCGCGCATGGTTTCAGGCTATGGTCCGTGGCACCGGCGTCAAGACGAAAAAGACCGTATGATCGATTCGACCTCGTCGAAGTCGCGTCGAGACGCTTCATTCGCGCCGCGCGTGATCCTGTTCACGATGATGATCGCGGTGGCGTTCGCGACGAATCCGGGTACGATTTCATAAAGCTGCGCTCCGAGGCCGAGGCTCTTCCATATAACAAGGACGATCGTTCCCGACAGCATCCCGGCGAGGGCCGCCTGCCAGGTCGTCTCGCGGGAAAAGAGCGCGGCAAGCACCACCGGGCCGAAGGCCGCCCCGAATCCCGCCCACGCGTAGGCGACAAGGCCGAGGATGGTGTTGCCGGGTTTGAGCGCGAGGAGCAGGGCGATGATCGAGATGATGATGACCGATGCGCGCCCGACGAACATCATTTCGCGCTCGGAGGCCTCGCGCTTGATGGATTTCTGATAGAAATCCTCGGTGAGCGTCGATGACGACACGAGGAGCTGCGAATCGATCGTCGACATGATCGCGGAGAGGATCGCCGCGAGCATTATCCCGCGTGTCCAGGGCCCGAGCACCGTGTTGATCATATGGATGAAGACCTTTTCCTCGTCGCCCCCGGAAAGACCGTCGAAGAGCGATATGCCGATGAGCCCGACGGCGATTGCCCCGGCGAGCGAAAGCGCGACCCATACGAGCGCGATCGCCGTGGTTCCCGGCGCCTCCGACCCGGATCGCATCCCCATGAAACGCGCCAGGATGTGCGGCTGTCCGAAATAGCCCAGCCCCCACGCCGCGGCCGAGAAGATTGCGGTGATTCCGAGGCCCCCACCCGCGAGAAGGCTCGAGGGGATTCCCTTCGCCGACATCGCCGTCATTACGGCCACCGGACCGCCGGCGAAGTGGCACGCGATGGCGGGCACCACGACTATCGCGATGATCATGAGCGCCCCCTGGATGAGGTCGGTGTAGCAGACGGCAAGGAACCCTCCGAGGAATGTGTAGGCGATGATGACGGCACCGCCGGAAAATACGGCAAGCGTGTAATCCATATGGAACATGGATTCGAACAGTTTGCCCGACGCCACAAGCCCTGATGAAGCGTAGATCGTGAAAAATATGAGCGTGATGAGCGCGGTGATCGTGCGTAACAGCCCCGTGGGGTCCTTGAAGCGTTCCTCGAAGAAGGACGCGAGCGTAAGGGAGCCGGTTATTTCCGTGTACACCCTGAGCCGCGCCGCGACCAGGCGCCAGTTCAGCGCCGTCCCGACGAAGAGCCCGATGGCGATCCAGGCCGCCGGCATGCCCCCGAGATAGACGGCGCCGGGGAGGCCCATCATGAGCCAGCCGCTCATGTCACTGGCCTGGGCCGAGAAGGCGGTGACCCAGCGCCCCAGGCCCCGTCCGCCGAGGAGGTAGTCCTCGAGATTCGTCGTTGTCCGGTAAAAATAGACTCCGACGGCCATCATCAGGGTCAGATAGACGATAAAGGTGATGAGTGATGGAGTGTCGATCATGTGAATCCTCTGTGTGTTTTTTGCGGAGCACGCGCATACGACGCAGCCGGTCTTGCCTGTCTACTGCAGGGTACGATACCGGTATGCGTGCATGGTCGAAAATTAGCGAAGAACGGGCGGAAGTAAAGTAAAAAGCGTTCGGGATTTATTCGAGGTGCGCGGTGTCGTTGATGACGGTCGCCCGAAAAGTGCCTTCCCCGACCTCGATGATCGTTTTCGACGCGTTCTCCAGGCGTATGCGTCTGAAATCCGAAAGAGGGATTTCGAGGATTTTACAGAGGATGGCGGTGATGGTGAAATTGTGTGATACCGCGAGCGCACAGTCACACGAAGAGGTGATGCGGCACACGGCCCCCCATGCGCGTTCCTGGAGCGCGGAAAGCGATTCCCCTCCGGGCATGATCACCGATGCGGGATCGGCGGCCCATCGCTTGAGGAACTCTCCGTGGTCGCGCGAAAGCTCCTGAAAGCTCATCCCCTCGAAGATGCCCTGGTCGAGCTCCATGAGGTCCTCGTCCAGCTCAACGGGCGCCCCGATGTGCCTGTTTATGATCGACGCGGTCTCAGCCGCGCGCCGCAAAGGGCTGCTTACTATGAGGTCGATCCGCTCGCCTTCCATGCTTCCGGCGAGACGTTCGGCCTGGGTGATTCCCGTTTCTGAAAGCGGTGTATCGCTCCTTCCCTGGACGCGGTTCTCGCGGTTCCAGGTCGTTTCGCCGTGTCGCACCAGTATAAGACGCAAGGAGATGCCGCCGTCAGAAGTAATAACGGGCGCCCAGGCCCGCGCGCATTTTGAAATCGACGTCGGGAACGATCTCGAGCGCGGGCACCAGCTCAAGGAAGACCTCTACCGGGACGGGCTTGAATATATAATTTACCCCGAAAGGCATGCGTGTTTCGAGGCGGTTTTCCTCGTCCTCGTCATCCCAGACCCTGCCATGCCGGTCGCGGTGATAATGATGAAAGGCGCCACCGCCGCCGAGATACAGCGCCGTCCCGGGTGCCGGGATGATCCCGCGGAAATGCATGAGATAGTCCACGTTGAGATAGAAGCCGTGGCCCGCGGCGTCCCCGATCCCCGCGGCGATGGCGTGATCGCCGCTCAAAAAATACTTGGCGGCGATTCCCGACGGGTCCCCGAGCACGAAACCGAGGCCGAAATTGCCGGCGGCGAACACCGGGCCGGCCGTTAAAGCCACGGAGCAGATAAAAACCGAGAACAGAACCGTTCGCTTGCTCATGGCATACCTCCGTTTTATCCGTATTGCGCTCTCTATCAATGACCTGTCAGTCGCCGTGATGTTACACGTTTCGAAGCGCCTCGATGTACTGTGCCGCAATCACCCTCCAGTCGAAACGCTTACGTACCTCGCCGATCACCTTCCGCCCGGGAAGCGGGGCCCTAGCTATATGGCGCGCGAAGGCGTCGGCATCGCGCTCGGGCACGAGCCACCCGGTGACGCCGTCAACGACGGCGTCGCTGATGCCCTCGATGTCAGAGGCGATGACGGTCGCGCCGCAGGAAGCGGCCTCCAGGACGACGAGCCCGAAGCCTTCCATGTTGCCGGGCTCGTGGATATTGGGCATGATGAAGTAATCGGCCGTGTTGTAGAGAAGGCGAAGAAGCTCGTCGCTGGTTCTGCCGAGGAGCATAACCCGATCCCCGAGGCCGCAATCGGAGATCGATGCGCGGATCGCGTCGCGTTCGGGTCCGTCGCCGGAGACCAGGAAGAGACATCGGCGGTCGAGCCGCGGAACCACCGAGCGGACGAACCAGTCAACGCCCTTGCGTTTTACAAGGCGGCCGTTGGCGACAAGGATCTTCCGGTGGTCGAGGGATACGCCGAGCATCCGCCCGAGCCCGGCGCGCAATTCCTTCCGTGGGCGGTCGAGCGGAAAGACCCCGGGATCGACCCCGTTGAAGATGACGACGCATTTCTCCGCCGGTACCCCGCGCCTGACGCACTCGCGCTTCGTTGCGTTGCTCACGCAGAAGACGCGGTCGAGCCGGCGCGCGAAGAACGCGATAATCCGGTCAAGCCACAGGGTTTCGATCATGATGTCGAGGCCGTGGATGGTGATGGTGGCTTTTACGCCGGTGAGCTTTTTGATGAGCAGCGCCTGGAAGCAGTGCGGGCCGCTCGCCACGTGCAGGTGCGTTATGCCGTGCCGGCGGATAAGTCCAACGGCCTTGAAAATGGAATAGGGGATGAAGAGCGCGAGGAACGCGTATCCGCCGGGATTGATGATCCTGTAGGTGTGAGGATTTTGCTCCGCGACATGGGCGGTCAGATCACGCATGTAGGTCTGTATGCCGCCGATGGTTCTGGGAGGGTAGACATATGAAAGAAAAAGTATCTTCACCGGTTTTTTTGCCATGGTGCCCTGAATTGATTTGATTGTTTTCACATACCGTATACCTCTGGTGTATATCGCAGGGGAAAGGATTTTTGTCCATTATTATACACATCTTCATGGTGGCTTCGTGACTACCGCGGAGAAGGCTGACGCGAAAAACATCGAGAGGGCGGCCGCGATACTCCGTTCGGGGGGAATCGTCGCCTTCCCGACCGAGACCGTATACGGCCTCGGTGCCGACGCGTTCAATCCCGTGGCGTGTGCCCGTATATTCGAGGCCAAAAACCGGCCCTCGTTCGACCCGCTCATCGTGCATATCGCGCGTGCGGGAGAGCTCGATATTCTCGCCAAGACGGTTCCGAAGCGGGCGCGTTCGCTCATCGAACGCTTCTGGCCGGGGCCGCTGACACTGGTCTTCGACAAAAAGGATGGCGTTCCCGACATCGTGACGGCGGGGCTTTCCACGGTAGCGGTGCGTATGCCCTCACACCCGGTTGCCCTCTCGTTGATCGAGCGGACGGGGAAGCCGATAGCGGCGCCGAGCGCTAATCCCTTCGGCTATATCAGTCCCACCAGGGCCGGGCATGTTGTCGGCCAGCTCGGCGACGCCGTCGACATGATACTGGATGGCGGCGAATGCGCGGTGGGGCTCGAATCCACCATTATCCGGATAGAGGGTGCGAGGGCGGTACTTCTGCGTCCCGGGGGCCTGGCCCTCGAAGAGATCGAAAAAATTATCGGAGAGGTCGATGACGCGAGCGGCCCGAGCCGGAATCCCAGGGCGCCGGGGCAGACGCTTTCGCATTATTCACCGCGGACGCCCGTCCTCATCGCGGCGGGCGATTCCGTTGCCGGTCGTATTGCCGGGAACGCCGGCCTCCTCGCCTTTCGCGAACACCCCGACACCGCCGGGTTTGCTCACGTCGAGGTGCTGTCCCCTTCGGGTGACCTCCGCGAGGCCGCGGCCCGGCTGTTTTCCTGCCTTCACGAGCTCGATTCGCGCGGGCTTGACATCATCATCGCCGAACCGGTGCCGGAACAGGGGCTTGGCAGAGCGATCATGAACCGTCTCCGGCGAGCCGAATCGGCCGCTCGCGGACACTGACTCCGCCCGGTCGCCCGTATTTTGTTTGACATCCGGGAAAACGACGTGTATAATTCCGTTCCACACTTCCGTTGGATGACAGGAAAGTCCCGATCATGAATGAAAAAGTAAAAGGCTCCGGCCTGGCGCTTTTCGCCAGTGGATTTCTCGCCCCTTTCCGGGCGATCGGCCTTGTGCGTGAACGGAAAGGGCTAAAGGGGTATTTTATCATCCCGTTCTTCATAAATTTAGCCCTGCTCTCCGTGCTGGCCTGGTTCTCCTGGACGTGCATATATCCCGCGCTGGCCTCGCTGATACCACAGGGCGATGCGTGGTATCTCGCCGTTCTGCGCTGGATGGCAACACCGTTTCTGCTCGCGGCGTTTACGGTTTTTCTGGTGCTGTTCTATTCCATCGGGGGGAGCATCATCACGGCGCCGTTCAACGATCCGCTCTCCGCCCGGGTGGAGAAACTCCTCGGCGGGAAAACGCACGAAGAATCGCTCACGCCGCGCCTGATACTCGGGGACGTTTCGAGAATGGCGTCAAACACGGTGAAGCTCCTCGTCATGCTCGTGGTGTTCAACATTTTAATACTCTTCCTGAACCTGGTTCCGGTAGCGGGCGGTCTGATTTATTCCATTTTGAGTTTTGCGTCAGCGCTGTTTTTCTTCGGGTTCGGATTTTTCGATTTTCCGCTCGAGCGGCGCCGTTTCGTTTTCAGAAACAAGCTCGGGACGCTCTGGCGCTTCCGTTACATGACAATGGGTGTCGGTCTCGCCTTCTGGGTTCTGAGCCTCGTGCCGCTGCTCGGATTCATGGCATTGAACCTGGGTACGATCGGCGCGACGGTTTTGTTTCTGGATCATATAGAACCCGGCCTCGCCAAAAAGTCCGCTGGAGGGAACGCATGATACGCTTCGATTACAATTATTTTATGGAAGAGGCCATCGGCCCCGAACACGGCATCGCCCAGAAAGACCTGGAGGGCTTGCGCGATCTGGCTTCCGAGGCCCTCAACAGGATGGCGCGCGAGAAAGCCGAGGGCAGGCTCGGGTTTCTCGAAATACCCTATGATGACACGGTCGTGCGCCGGATAGAAAAGTTCAGGAAATCAATGACTGACCGCTTCACGTCACTGGCCGTAATCGGGATCGGCGGTTCGGCGCTCGGCGCGCAGGCGCTCAGGAACGCGCTTTCGCATCTTTATCTCAACGAACTTGACGACCGGAAACGGAAAAAGAGGACAAAGGTATACTTCTTCGACAATGTCGATCCGTTCGAGATCCTCGCGGCCGCCGACGTGATGGACGTTCGCGAAACGCTCTTCCTCGTCATCTCAAAGTCCGGGGGCACGACCGAGACGAACGCGAACTTCGCCATACTTCTTTCCATGCTCAAGAAAAAGGTCGGTAAAAATTATCGCGAGCATGTGGTGGCGATAACCGATCCCGAAAAGGGAGTGCTCAGGAAGATCGCCGCCGACGAGGGATTCGCTACCTTCCCCGTTCCGCAGAATGTGGGCGGGCGATTCTCGGTGCTCTCGGCCGTGGGGCTCGTTCCCGCCGCGTTCATGGGAATCGATATCGGGAGCCTGCTCTCGGGCGCGCGGACGGCGACGGAGCGCTATTACGGCATGGACCTTTTCCGGAACGCCCCGCTCCTGTGCGCGGCTTTCCATTATCTCTTCGACAGGGCCCGGGGCAAACGAATAAACGTGCTTATGCCGTACACGAGAAAGCTCTTCCTCTTCGCCGACTGGTACCGCCAGCTGTGGGCCGAGTCCCTGGGAAAGAACCGCGATCTCGAGGGCAGGCCCGTCGTCTCGGGGCTCACGCCGGTCCCGGCCCTGGGGACCATCGACCAGCATTCTCAGCTCCAGCTCTACCTTGAGGGTCCGAACGACAAGGTCATAACCTTCCTCAGGTTGAACGAGTTCGGCTGCGACGTCGAGATCCCCGATTTCTACCCGGGGATTCCAGAGGTTGACTATATATCGCGCAAGAGCCTCAGGGGGCTCAATCGCTTCGAAGAGTCCGCCACCGAGCTGGTGCTGCGCGAGGCCTCCCGCCCGAACGCTTCCATCATCCTGCCGCGCCTCGACGCGGAGATCATCGGCGAGCTTATAGTGTTTTTCGAAATGCAGACGGCTTACGCCGGCTACCTTTACGGCATCAATCCCTATGACCAGCCGGCGGTGGAGCAGGGCAAGCAGTTCACTTTCGGTCTTCTCGACCGGCCCGGATTCGAGCGCTTCAGGGAACAGTTCGAACGGGGGTCGGGCAAGCGGGACGATTACATCCTATGAAGAGGGTTCGCCCGGTCTTCATAGTTTTCGAGGGAATCGACGGATCGGGAAAGACGACGATCTGCGAGGCCGTGTACAGGCATTACACGAAAACCGGGTTCCCGGCGGTCAGGCTCAGGGAACCCTCGGACGGGCGGTGGGGCCGCAGCATACGCGAGATGATACGGAAAGACGCGATGCCCGCACCGGAGGAGCAGGTGCGTCTTTTTATCCGTGACAGGGAGGATGATGTGGCGGCCAACATTCGCCCCGCGCTCGAGAGCGGGAAGATGGTCCTTCTGGATCGCTATTATTACTCCAACGCCGCGTATCAGGGCGCCCTGGGCCTCGACGCCGGCCGTGTGATCGAGGAGAACAGGGCCATGGGCTTTCCCGAGCCCGATCGCGTGTATCTCGTGGACCTGGACCCCGCGGAGGCCCTGCGCAGGGTGCTTGCCAGGAACGGTGCTCTGACCGGGAGGGACGCTTTCGAGAGCGAGGACTTCCTCGCGTCGGTCAGGGCGGCGTATCTGTCCATCGCCGACGGGCGGTTTCTCGTCCTCGACGGGAGGAGCGCGGTGCGTGACATCGTTGAATCCGTTGTGCGCGATATCGATTCGCTTCTCGGGGAATGAGAAACAGGATCAAGAACATCGCCCTGACCTACGGGGTAAACCTCCTGTTCGTGGCGCTGCTTCTCGCGGTCGCGGGGGGGCTTGCCGCGCTCGGCCTGGACGGTATATTCTCGGTGATTTTCTTTTTCGCCGTGATCTTTTCGCTGCTGCCCGTCGTCAACTATCTGCACACCATGATAGACTCGTACATCAGCCCCATCCGCTACAACGATCTCTACGTCCAGACGGTCGATTCCATTCTCAACATAGAGTCCTTCGACGAGGTGCTCCGCACGACCTTCAACCAGATTCTCGACCTGATCAGCGTCGGAACGGGAATGCTCATCTTCTACTACCACGACAGGGACGAGTTCAACATCTTTTATCAGAAGAACAGGCGGCGCAAGATCATCCGCAACGCCCGGATATCGAAAGACAACATGCTTTTCAGGGTGATCAACTGCCCCGAGGACATCATCGTACGGAGCAAGCTGAATCCCTCCATACACTTCGAAGGTTCGATCATCACCGAACTCGACCGCCTGGGCGGCGAGGTGGTGGTACCCATCTACTATCATGACATGTTCCTCGGCCTCATCGTCACGGGGGGGCACCACCGGCGCTTCTCTCCGGGCGAGATCAGGCTGTTGAAGATATTCGCGTCGAAGATCGCCATCCTCTCGGTCAATCGCTTCTTCTTCGGCGAGATCGTCAGAAAAAAGGAACTGGAAAAGGAATACGACCTGGCGACGAGGGTGCAGAAGAAGTTTCTCCCGGCGGCGGGCGCGGTGATAGGAAAATTCGAGATCCGGATATACCACGAAACAGCATCACTCATGATCCGCGAATTCTATGACGTTTTTGAAAACGACGCCGTCGATGACGACGTGCGGATCTCCGCGTACAGGATAAAGGGGAACATCGCCGGCACATCCATTCTCATGCCGGGAGTGCATTCCGTGCTGCAGAGCTTCGCGCGTCTGGGGCTGTCCCCATCGGGCGTGCTCACCCGGATGAAGAGGATAATCCGGGCCAAGCGGCTTCATGCGCAGGATCTTATAATCATGCACGGTTCCTTGCGTCGGAACGGGGAGTTCGTTTTCTCGAGTTATGGTTATCCCGCACCGCTGGTCTATCGCAGGGGAGGGGGGCTTCATCCGCATCGCAGGGAGGGCAGGGGCGCGACACAGTCCCTGCGCATGCAGCCCGGCGACATCATGATTCTGTGCTGCGATTCCTTCCACGGCGTGCTTGTTGAGAACCTTGCCTCCTACGGTGACCTTATAGAGAGAAACCACGGGGCACCGCTTTCCAGACTTCGGTCATATATCGTCCGCGCGCTTTCCGAGAGTGTGGTCGACGGTACGAGCGACAGCCTGCTTGTCATGGTGCGCATGGAGGATCGCATATGACGCGGTACCTCGCGAACACCGTCCTTCTGGCGGGACTCGTATTCCTCAATGTGTTTTTTTCCCTCGAGGCGCTGAAGTTCACGCCCCTCGGACAGCCAATGGCCGGCCCGGCGGGGACCGTGTTCCCCGGTGCCGCTTCTCCGTGGTTTTTCATGTTTCTCATCGCCTGCGCGGATATCCAGTTTGTCTGGGCGTTCATCATCCGGATTATCCATCCCTACCGTCGGCTCGCGAGGCTTTTCGTCTGGTTCGGCTTCGCCCTGTGCCTGCACTGCTTTTTTATGGTCGACCTTTTCTCCCGCGCCACGCTTGTTCCGGCATACGTGCTTACGGGTATCCTGCTGGGGTACGTCGGGGTTGTGATCGGCTTCAACCTGACCAACCGGAAAACCGGTTCGACCGCGGCGGCCACAGTCCTTGTTCCCGGTGCCGGGATCGTTCTGTCCTCGATCGTCTTCCCCGCGGGGCCGGGGGAGGGCGTCGTAATCAGAATACTCGCCGTTTACCTCATCCTGTGCTCGCTCTTCGCCATCGGGAGCCTCGCCGTTTCCACAATGGAAGCCCGGAACGGCTACCTGTTGCGTCGTAATGTCACCATCATGGCGTGCATGATCTTCGGGTTTCTCGCCCCCGTGCTGTTTTTCGCGCTCGGCCTGTTCGCCGGACTGCGGGTCCCGCCGGCGCTGGTCCCGGGCCTGATGCTCATAGTTCCGTTATGCGTGGGAAACAGGCTCCTCGAGAACAATTTCTTCAACGTGGCGCCGTATATCGGGAAGGGCGCGATGGTGATCGTCCTCAATGCCGCGATCGCCGCGGCGGGCGGGGGGGGCCTGTATTATCTGCTCGGGGTATCCGCCCTTTCCACCGGGATGCTGTTCGAGGTCGCGCTCTTTGCCGTGGGCATGATCCTTTTACTCAAGGCGAAATACCGGGCCGGCGACTGGCTGCGCGACACGCTCGGTGCCGGGCGCGACCGGTACGCGGAATCCCTTCAGACGATCGCGGAGCTCGTTTCGTCTCCGGCGGAGCTCGCCGCCAAGCTCGAGAAGATATTCGCCGAGGTGGTCTCGGTTGCCGGAACGCCGACGCCGCGACTCATCCTTTTCGAGGACCGGCCGGGGACCCTCCAGGCGGACCTCGCGCGCTTCGCAGAGCCGCTCTCGAGGGACTCGTCGCTCTTCCGCTTCTTCTCCGAGAGCCCGACGACGATGCTGTGCTACACGCTCATCCGCAACGACGCCGTCGAGGAAAGCGTCTACCGGTTCATGGTTGAGCGGGATGTGCTCATCGCCGTACCGCTCATCCGGGACAGGGAGATCCGGGGAGCCCTGATGGTCGGCGACAAGGCGGGTGACGTCTTCTTCAGTGACGAGGAGGTCGGTTATCTCCAGACCGTGTCCATGCAGTTATATCAGCTCATCGAGAATGACCGGCTGTTCAACGATTATATAACGCAACGGAGCTTCGAGCGGGAGCTCGATATAGCATCGTCGATCCAGTTGAGACTTTTCCCGGAACGGGCGCCCGAGAAGAGGGGACTCTCCATCCATTATTACAACCGGCCCTATATAAAGGTCACCGGCGATTACTATGATTTCATCACCGTCGACAGAAACCGGACCGCCCTGGTGATCGCGGACGTTTCGGGTCACGGGCTTTCGGCTTCCATGATACTGTCAATGACGAGCAGCATCATCAACGCCATGCTGATGGAGAAGAAGACCATCGAGAGGGCCGTTGAGGAGATAAATCATTTCCTCACCCGTCGCTACAATGGCGTCGACCTCATCACGCTTTTCGTCGGCGTCTACGACAAGTCCACGCGCGAGCTGGTGTACATAAACGCGGGACATTGCGCACCGGTGCTCGTACGTTCGGGCCGGAAGGATCTCTCCACGCTGGAGGGACGCTCCAAGATCCTGGGTGCCGATCCCGACGCCAATTATTCCTCGTCGCGTTTCGCGTTCAACCGGGGAGACGAGCTCATCCTTTACACGGACGGGCTGGTGGAGCTTTACGACGAGCGGACCGAGGAGCAGTTCTGCGAGAGCAGGCTGCTCGAGGTCGTGTCCCGCGCGCGGGAAGCGGGAATCGAGGATAAGATACGCATGATCCGCGAGAAGGCTGAAAGTTTCGGCGAGGCGATCCATGACGACATTACGGTTATCGGCATTAAAATACTGTAGGCTGGCGGCCGTTGCCGCGGTGCTCGCTTGCGCGTTCCCGGCCGGCGCGGAGCCTTCGGGGGATCCGCTTTCGCTCGTCCGCCGGGGCGGTTCGGCGGCCAATGCGAACCTCGCCAACGCCCAGTTCGTGAACCCGGCGTTCGCCGGTGACAGCTCCGCGCCGTTCCTCGGCTACAGGCTCCTCCGCTACGAGGGCCGAAACAGTTCGGACCATCTGGCGGCGCTCACGATAGCGGGTTTCACCCTGTCCTACCTGCGCGTTGCCGACCTGTACGATCCGGCGACGCGGGACTTCACCGGCGCGCATATGAATATCGCCACGATCGCCAAGGGGTTTTTCTTCGGCAACGTCTTCGGTCTGGGCGGGGCCTACTCGTTCAGCGCCGGGGCCAGCGAGGGGTACGATCGGTATCGCTCGTTTACGGCGGGGGCGGTGCTGCGGCCGGCGCGTTTCATCTCGATCGCTTACGCGCTCCGCGATGTGAACGAGCCACGCGTCGGATCGGGAACCACACCGGGAAGCGAGGTCTATTCGGTTTCGGTGAGACCTTACGGAGACAGGCTGTCGCTCTCACTGGACGCCGCACGACGCTACGGCCAGCGCTTCGATCGCGACGGTTTATACGTATCGGCGGACCTCAGGCTTCCGCGCGACATCATGCTCTTCGTCGGGACGAATCCCGGGCGAAACATCTCCGGCGGCATTCTCGTACCCGTCGATCTCGAGGGTCCGCGCGGATCGACGCTCATACTGGATTATTTTAACGCCGCGGGCGCTCATGGCGCCCCGCGCGCGGGGGCGTACGGGATCGCCCTCACCTCGGCCAAATACCGCGAAGCCGTCGCGGCGGCAAAGGGCGTGCTCGCCATACGTTTCGCCGAAAGCATGAACGAGATTGAAGAGGAGCGGATACTGGGCGGGCGACGCCCCTCCTTCCACGACATGATCGCGGCCCTGGACGAGGCGGCGGCCGACCCGGCGATCGCCGCGGTAATCCTGAAGATAGACGGCATGCCGCTGGGTTTCGCGCAGATACAGGAGGTACGCGCGGCGGTAAAGCGCTTCAGGGCATCCGGTAAAAAGGTATACGCGGCCCTGGCATCCACGGGCAACCGGGAATACTATCTCGCCGCCGCGGCCGACCGGGTGTGCCTGGCCCCCAACAGCCCCTTCGCGATAACGGGTCTCGTCGCCGAGGTCTACTTTTTCAAGGGTTTGATGGACAAGGCCGGTGTGCGGTTCGAGTCGATATCGAAGGGGAAATACAAGTCCTTCAACGAACCGTTCACCCGCGAGCATATGTCGGAGGCGCACCGCGAAAACCTGACGGAGCTTCTTTCCGATCTCAATACGCAGTACCTCGACGATATCGGGGCGGATCGGGGGCTCGGCCGCGCGACGATAGAGTCGCTCTTCGCGCGCGGATTCCTGGTCCCCGACGATGCGAAAAGCGAGCGCTTCGTCGACGAGGTCGCCTACCCGTCGGAACTTGAAAAGAGGGTGGCGGACGACGCGCCCGGCATGAACAGGATCGTGAAGCTCGAGGAATACATCGCGCGGAAACGGCGCACGGTGGAATGGGGTCCGGTCCCGGCGATCGCCGTGGTGCACGTCTCCGGCTCCATCATCAGGGGCGAGGGAAGCCGCTCCGGGCTGTTCGGACCGAACGCGATCGGCGACGAGTCCTTTCGGAAGATGCTCGAGCAGGTTTTCGGCGATCCGTCGGTGCGCGCCGTCGTCATCCGCGTCAATTCCGGCGGCGGCTCGGCGACGGCCTCGGACTTCATGTGGCACGCGCTGCTCGAGATGAAAAAGAAGCACGACAAACCGGTGGTCTTTTCGTTCGGAAACATCGCCGCGTCAGGGGGCTATTACATCGCCTGTACCGGCGATAAAATATTCAGCGGCGGCGGCACGGTTACCGGCTCGATCGGGGTCGTTATGGGCAAGGTGAATCTCACCAGGCTCTATGCGACGCTCGGCATCAACAAGGACATCATCAAGATGAGCGAGTTCGCCGATATCTTCGACGAGTCGAGGGAGCTCTCGGTACGCGAGCGTGAGCTGTTGCAGAAGGCGGTCGATTTCACCTATCGGGGTTTCACCGAGAAGGTGGCGAAGGGCCGGGGTATAGCGAATGACCTCATCCCCTCCGTCGCCGAGGGCCGCGTGTTCGCGGGAACCCGGGCCAAGGAGCGCGCCCTGGTCGATTCAATCGGCGGGCTTGTGGCCGCAATCGAATACGCCAGGGGCATGGCCGGTATCGAACGCCGCTGTCGCGTGGTCCATCTCCCGGCCCGCAAATCCTCGATCGTCGAAATGATAGGCTCCACCGCGGCCGGGGACGCGATCGCCGCGCTCGAGCCGATAAGGAACGCGCTTCAGGATCTCTATCGAAGCGACGAGGCCTGGCTTTTCCTGTATCCATACAGGATCGAGATCAAGTAAGGCCGGGCTCAGGCGTTCTCGATCGATTCGATATACCTGCGGATGTTGAACTTCGATTTGCAGCCGTTGAAGCTCATGTAACGGATCATGCCGAACACCGGCCGCTCGGCCCAGGGCCGGTCGTGCGCTCCCCCGATGCTCCAGGCGATGCCGGCGTAGCCGTTGGGGTCGCGTCCGTCGAGCTGGTAGCGGTCGTTGAGAGAGACGGCCGTCTCGTATGCCTCCTCCGGTGACGCGCTCCACTCCAGGATTTTCTTGGCCCAGTACATGCGAAGGTAGCCGTGCATCGTGCCGAATCTCAGCAGTCCCGTCTGCGCGGCGTTCCAGAGCGGGTCGTGGGTGCGCGCGAATTCGAGCTCGTCCCCGCGGTAGACGTACTCGCGCCGGTCGCCGCGGTGCCTGTCGAGCGTCTTCCTCGCCCAGGCGGGGATCCCCTCGAACGAGTCGTAGTGTGGGTTGTGCAGGCAGTAGTTGTCCGAAAGCTCCCTGCGGACGACGAGCTGTTCCAGGAAATCGTCCCTGCCGCGGAAGGCGGAGCGCGACGCCTCGAGGGCCAGGCGCTGGGCGGAGAGCTGGCCGAAATGAAGATAGGGAGAAAGCCCCGACTGGCCGGCCGCCGACGGATCGTTGCGTGCCCATGAATAATCGCCGAGCCCCCTTTCGAGAAAGCGGCGCATCGCGCGAAGCGCGCCGCGCGGCCCGCTTTTAATCCGGAAACGCTCGCTTCCGTCCCCGGCGATCCCGGCCTCCCGGTATGCCCGCTCCCAGTCCACGGGCGCGCACTCGCCGGGGCCATTAAATTTTTTAAGCGCCGGAACCGGAACGAGGAACTCCGGCAGAAGCCGCTGCAATTTTTTCCTGAGGGTGTGGGCCCCGTATTCCTGTTTCGGCGAGGCCGCGCGGCAGGGCACGACGTTGTGGGCGTCGATCTCGTGCACGGGGGCGCGTAACCCGTCCGCCAGCGATTCCCGCCATCGCCGCTTGATCCGAAGCGGATCGAAATCGGTCACAACCAGCCCGGCTTTCATCTTCGTCATGAATGCCGGCGCGACGGTCATCGGGTCGCCGGTTTTCAGGAAGAACGGTATGCCGAGCGAGCGGAGGTCCGCCTCGACCTCCCGCAGTCCCTCGAGCATGAATGCGTAATGTTCCTTCCGCGCACCGAGAAAAGCGGTGGAGAGACAGAAGAAGACCAGAAGCCCCGCCCGGTATTCAAGCGCCCTGCTTCGAGCGTAGACGAGGGCCCAGTTGTCCCGCGCGCGCTGTTCCCGGCTCATCCAGTAGATGACCGGCCCTCCGGCGTACGCCGTATTGTTGAGGATGTGAAGTCTGCGTTCGTCCATCGCCGGTGAGTATAGCACGGACGCGGTGGTATGGAAGAAAATTTATCCGGCGGGATCAGGCCCGCCGGCGCTTCTTTGCCTGGCCGTTTTCGTGTCCTTCGGGCGGGGCGAGCATACGCCAGATCCGGTCGAAGAAACCGGGTATGGTGTCGACGAGCTTCCAGCGCATGCCGTGGTAGTACCAGGTGTAGATGGCGCGGTAGCAGATCATGTAATAGACGTCGAAGATCTCGCGCACCTCCAGCGAGAGGTCGATGTCCCCGCGCCTGCGGGCCGAGGTCACGATGTCCACCAGCACCCGGCGCTCGTCCTCGCGGATGAAGGACTCCTCGCGCATCCAGGTGCGCATCGGCACCGTGATGAACGAGGTGATGGCGACGCCGGGATTGCGGTCGTAGAAATCCATGGTGACCCAGAGGATTTTCCGCACGATCTCCTTGGTGCTCTCGAGCCCCTGTATGTGGACCCGGACCAGTTCGCGGATCTCGGAGAGCTTCTCGTTGAGGATGGTGAAGAGAAGCTCCTCTTTCGAGCTGAAATACCGGTAGATGGTGCTGGTTGACAGGCCGGATTCGCGCGATATCTCGCGCAGGTTCACCCGGTAAAAATCGTTTTTGGAGAAGAGGTCCAGCACCACCGGGTAGAGCCGCTCCCGGAGCCGACGGGGTATCTCCGCCGCGGCCCTTCCTGCGTGATCCGGGATTTTATCCGTCCTGTCTTTCATGTTTATGCCGTTTCCCCGAGGGGCCGATCATCCCCGCTCCGCGTCGCGGTACATCGCACCTATAACATCACCGTATTTCTTCTCAATCACTTTTCTTCTGATCTTCATCGTCGGTGTGATTTCGCCGTTCTCCTGGGTGAAGGGTGTGGCGATCAGGGTGAAGCGCTTGATCTTCTCGACCTGGCCGAGGTCCCGGGTGCGCTCGTCGATCCTGCGACGGTAGAAATCGACGATTTCGGGCATCGAGATGAGATCGGCCGGGAGATTGAAAGAGATGCCCGCCGAGCGTGCGTACGGCTCGAGCGCCTCGAACGACGGGACGACGAGCGCGGAGATGTAATTCCTCCCGTCACCGATCACGGCGATCTGCTCTATGTACAGGTCCTCGCCGACGAGCGTCTCGATCTGCTGGGGGGCTATGTTTTTCCCTCCGGAGGTGATGATGAGGTCCTTGATGCGCTCGGTGATGCGCACGTACCCGTCGGCGTCCACATGCCCGACGTCGCCGGTCCTGAACCATCCGTCCGGCGTGAACACGGCTTCCGTGGCCTCCGGCTTGTTGTAATAGCCGCTCATGACCGCCGGGCCTTTCACCTGGATCTCTCCCTCGTCCGAAATCCTCACCTGCATGAGGGGCACGATCTTCCCGCACGCGCCGAATTTGATTCCCACCTCCGGGCTCGACACCGATATCGGAAACGCCTCGGTGAGGCCGTAGCCCTGGGCGAGCGTTATGTCGACGCCGTTGAAGAACTCGTTGATCTCGGCAGAGAACGCCGCGCCGCCGACGTTGAATGAAACGGGCCGCCCCCCGACAAGCGCCCGGAGTTTCTTGAGCACGAGCCGGTCGGCGAAGAAATGACGCAGGGCGAGGCCCGCGGGTACGCCCGCGCCGGAAGCGCGAAGGGTCCCGTACCGTTTGCCGGTTTCGACGGCCCACCCGAAAAGCTTCCTCTTGCGCGGAGACGCGGACTGGAGCCGCTCGAAGATCGTGGCGTATATCTTCTCCCACAGGCGCGGCACGCTGGTCATGTACATGGGGCGCGCCTCGGAGAAATACTCGAGTATGAGCTTGGGGTCGGGGCAATAGCTGTTGACCATGCCGTACTGAAAGACGCCGTAGCTCCACGCGCGCTCGAACACGTGCGAGAGGGGGAGAAAACACAGTGAATGCCCGCCCCTGGACGGCCGCTGGTAATAGCGGCCCGTGGCGTACATCATCGCGAAAAAGTTTTTATGAGTGAGCATGACACCCTTGGGGTCGCCGGTCGTGCCCGAGGTGTAGATGATCGTCGCCAGGTCGTCGAATGTCGCCGCCGCAAGCCGATTGTCGACCTCCGCGTCGTTTGCGAGAGCGCGCCCGTGCCCGACCAGCTCGTCGAAGAGCATCGCGCCCTTTTCGTGGTCCACGGCCACGTCGCCGTCGAATACGACGACCCGTTTCAGCGGTGAGCCCTCACCCATGCAGGAGACGGCCTTTTCGTACTGCTCGCGGTTGCCGACGAACAGCACCGAGATCCCGGCGTCGCGCACGATATACTCGGCCTCCCGCGCGGAATTGGTCGCGTAAATCGGAACCGAGATCCCGCGTACCCCGAGCGTCGCTAGGTCGGCGACGTGCCATTCGGGCCTGTTGCCGGAGAAAATGCCCACGGAATCACCGGGGCGGATCCCCATGTCGACGAGCGCCGCGGATACCGCGCGCATCTTTTCGCCCAGATCGCGCCAGCTGATCGAGCGCCACTCTCCATCCCGTTTATACCGCAGTGCGACGTCGCCGCCGAATGCCCGGGTGCGCTCGTATACCATCGCGGCGAGATGGCGGTCGCGCTCCAGCATTTCACTGAATTGTTTTTCGTGGTTTTCGCTCATCGTCTCCTCCCCGGCCGTACGCGGCCTCTTGCTTTAAGGGGCAGGATGGTGGATCGGGGAGGGTTTGTCAAACAGAAAACATAGTTTCGATTTATTCATTATATTCGAAATAATGTTTCGCAGGATGGAGTGCGGCAGACGCCTGACGGTCGCCGGGCCGTGACGGATTTCCGGGAGATGACGCCGGGAGGCGGCCGGCGGAGGCCGCCTCCCGGATTGAAATCCGTCAGCGCTTCCCCGGCATGGTTCCGAGCAACAGCCATCCGGCGAGGGCGGCCAGGGTCGACGCTCCGAGAATCCCGATTTTGGCCATATCGAGCTCCCCGCTCCCGCCGAAGGCGAGCGCGGCGATGAAAAGCGACATGGTAAAGCCGATTCCCGCGAAGCAGCCCACCGCGAGGAACTGGCGCCAGGTGGTTCCCGCGGGCATCGCCGCGATCCCCATCCTCACCGAGAGCCATGAGAACAACAGTATCCCGGCGGGCTTCCCGACGAAAAGCCCGGCCGCGACACCGATCGCGACACTGTTGGAAAGCGCCGCCGCGGCACTGTCGCCGAGCGATACCCCGGCGTTCGCGAGCGCGAAAACGGGCATGATAAAGAAGGCGACCAGGGGATGGAGCGCGTGCTCGAGTCGTTGCATCGGCGATTCGACCTGGTGGCACGCGGTCTCGATCGCCTGTACCGCGGCGCGCTGCCGGTCGTTTCCGATCGCCCCTCCTGCGGTGGTATCCGACGATTCGAATTCCCCGATGAACAGGCGGCAGCTCTCGACGAAGTCCCTGCCGGTGATGCGGGTCGAGGAGGGGATGGTCATGGCGAGCAGCACCCCGGCGATGGTAGCGTGGATGCCCGATTTGAGAAAGGCAACCCAGAGTCCGACCCCGAGGAGCGCATAGACGAGGGTCCCGCGCACGCCCAGACGGTTTGCCGCGACGAGGAGGATGAGAAACCCGGCCCCCGCCGCCAGGCCGAGGGCGGAGATCTCGGATGTGTAGAAGATCGCGATGACGAGCACCGCCCCCATGTCGTCGACGATCGCGAGAGCCGTCAGGAAGACCTTGAGAGAAAGTGGCGCGCGTTTCCCCATAAGGGAAAGGATGCCGATCGCGAAGGCGATGTCGGTCGCCATCGGGATTCCCCAGCCGCGTATTCCGTCCGTGCCGAGGTTGAAGGCGGCATAGATGAGCGCGGGGACCAGCATGCCGCCGATCGCGCCGGCGATGGGAAGCGCCGCCTGGCGCGGCGAGGCGAGCTCACCGGTGAGGACCTCGCGCTTGATCTCGAGTCCGACGACGAAAAAGAAGATCGCCATGAGCCCGTCGTTGATCCAGAGCGACAGCGGTTTGGAGATCGCCACCGACCCGGGGCCGATGGTGAGCGGGATCTGCCAGAGGGCGCCGAAGGTTTCCGCAAGGGGGGAATTGGCGAGCAGAAGCGCTATAACCGTGCAGGCCAGCAGGAGAATGCCGCCCGAGGCCTCGGCTTCAAAAAATTCCTGGAACGGCAGGATGAGTCGTTCGACCGGAGCCTTCCCGGAAGGCGCGGTCCGTTTTCCGTGTTGCTTCATCGGGAATACCTCACTTGGGGATTTCAAGGCACATTGTGTGCGTCCGGAGTGCGCGACGCCGTGGCCCGGGACGATGATATGAGAGATGGCGGTTTTTGCCAAACAGTTTTTCGGCGGGGAGCGGACCGGTTATGCGAATCAGCGGGCCGGGCCCGTCAGGCGGGTGGGCGCGGGGCCCCGACGCCGCAGGATACCGCGAGACCCTCGCGCTCCTCTCTCCAGGCCTTTCCCCGGAAGGTGTTGTTCCAGTAGTTGGCGAACTGCATGGCCCTGATCAGCTTGTCCACGCGCGCGCGTTCGGCCTCGGTATAATGCCTGTTGTACTCCCTGACATGCTCCCCGGCCGGTTCCGCCCCGTCGAGGAAGGCGCGATCCTGCGCGTACCTGAGGGCAAGCCATTCGCGGTACTCGAATTTCAGCGGGTCGAGAATCAGGAGGTCTTCGATCTGACCATCGGTGAGGCCGAGTCGCCGTCCCGCGGCGGAGTGGACGCTCATTCAGGCGAAGCAGTTGTTGGCGAGCGTTACGGTGAGAAGAATTTTCTCCCTGAAGACGCCGTCGGTTTTAAGCAGGGTGGAGATAAACGAAGGTCTCCGGAAAAGACCGGCGAAACGGGCGAGGAAATCACCGGCGGAGCGGAAACGCCGCATGCTTACTATGGAATCCATTCGCTGCCTCCCTGTCCGCCTCCGCCGGTACGCGTGATGCGCGGAGGGACATCGGGAGCCAGTATGACCGGCGAAACGGCGGCAAGTAAAGCGGATTTTTTCATTGCACGACCCCGGGGCCCGGTCGTTTTCCGTTAAAGTGCTTGCGCTCGACCCGTGCGCGGCTAGTATTCGTGCGGTTATGCGGCCTGTAATAAAGCTATCACGCCCGGGGCTCGGTGCGAAACTGCTGCCGGCATTCATCCTGTTTCCGCTCGTACTGGGCGGCGCTCCGGCATTCGCCGCGCGGCCGATCGCCGCGATGGCGGGTATAGAGGCGAGCTCACCGCGCGCCACGCAGGTGGCCGGGATTCTTGCCGAACGGCTCGCCGCGTCCCTGCGCTCCTCCGGGGCGTTCGAGCAGATAGACCGGGCGCTGCTCGCCGACCAGCTGTCGCGCTACGGGTGCGATGCCGAGGCCTGCCTTCTCAGGTTCGCGCGTACGGCCGGGGTATCGCTTCTGCTGCGCGGCAGGGTCGATGATCGCGGAAGTATGCTCGCGGTCGAAATCGAGGCGTACGGCATCGACGCGCCATATTTCGGAAAACTGCTGTACCGTTATCGCGCCGAAATCGTCCAGGGCCCGGCCGTGCTCGCCGCGAGGGAGTGGCCACTGGTCTGCGAGGAACACGCCGTACGGGCGGTGGCCGGAATGCTCTCCCGTTTCACGCTTTCGGTACCGCTGGCCGGTGACGGCCGGACCGGGTTTGCCGTTCCGGCCGACGTTCGCATGAGTGCCGGTGAGTACGATCTCTTCCGGCCGGTGCGCACGCCCCGGGAGGATGGTACGGTGCGCCCGGTCGAAACGGCGGGAAGGATCCGGATAGACGCGGACGGACGCGTGACCGCCATCGGTACAACTGAGCCGATGGCCGGGGACTATATCCTGACAGGGTTTCGAGACGAGGCGGAGCGAATGGCCGGCCTGCACCGGGCACGCAAGGAGGAGTCCGTTTTCCGGCATCCGGGCTACTCCGACGCGCTCCTCGCCGCTCTTTTCAGCGTTCCGGCGAGCGCATCGATGCCGCTCATGGCGCCGCTCGGGTACTATCATTACGGGGACTTCGAGGGGCTCGCCCTCTGGGCCGCGAATGCCGCGCCATGGCTTTATCTGGAGGCGAGCGGGCTGCTTCGCCGTCCCGAAGATCTTCGAAGCGAAAAACGCGACGTGCCGCGCGAAACCGCGGCGCGTTACAACTTCGGCCTGTACATGCTGTGCGTCGGGGGGCTTCCGCTGTTCGTGGACGCGTTCGCGCACCGGTATCTGCGCGACGCGTCTCTTTACCAGGGAACGCAGCCGGTGGTCGGCGGAAACCCGACGGCGGTTTTTCTTTCGGCGGTCTCGGGGGGAGGGGGGCACTTTTACAAGGGCCACCGGATGTGGGGCTATCTCTATTTCCATCTCAATAACGTCCTGGTCTACTCGGCACTGCGCGAATACTCATCCGCCCGGCGTTACGACCCGGCAACCGACTCGTACCATACATCCAGGGGTGATGCCGGAAGGCTCCGGATGTATCTCGGTACTCTCGGCGTCGTGAAAATCGTCGAGGTGGCGCATGTGCTTTCGATCGGGCATTCCATCAGTGCGGGCCGGGTAATAGAAGAACGCTTTTCCCTCGCGCCCGAACTGCTTTTCGACGGGAGCGAGATCGCGCCCGGTGTCCGCATGACATACAGGTTCTGATCGCGGTCGGACTGTTATGACAATGCATGCAATTCAGCATATAAAGAAGCTTGTCGCGCCGATTCTGTCGGCCTTCATCGCGCTTGCCGCGCTTCCGGGGGCCATGGCCGGCGCCGCTGAGATACGGGTCAATCCCCCGTCGGGAGGAGTCGCGATTTTCGTGCTTCCCGCGGCCGATCCCGCGCTGGGCGCGCTCGGCATCGAATCCGCGGCCGCGCTCCGCGACGCGTTCGACCGCTGCGGCCGATTTCTCCCGGTCGAGGAGCACCAGCTGCGATGGGCCTACAGGGGTGCGCAGGGCGTTCAAGACGATGAATTTTACGAACGGGCGGCGCGCCTTCTCGACGTGGACCTCTACGTGGTGGTCTCGCTTTCTCGCATGGGCGAGGCGTACGGAGCGAGCATGAGGGTCGTCCCGCGCCGCGAGGAGCTCCGCAAGCTTGATCTGACGGCGCGCCTCGGGGGCCGGTTGTTGGCGAACATCCCCCTTAAACTCGCCAGAACGGCGGTCTCGCTGCACGGGGGACTTCCGGTGAGCGCGCCGGTAATGGCCCGTCTCGATTCAGAGCGCTATCTCATCGGCGCGGGGCAGTGGCACGGGCTCGGCGTGGGAACCCGCCCCACGCGGGATCACGGGGCGATCGAAGTGCTCGTGACGGGGCGGTACGAGTCCGTCGTAAGGATACCCGGGGCGGGACCGGGAGTGGATTCGAAGATCGTCATCCCCATCTTCCCCGACATTGCCGGGAACACGGGCCGCTACGAAAAGAGGATATCTGAGAATACGATCGCCCGGTACGGCGCGGGCTCGACGCTGTTAAAGGACACCGATCCGCGCAAGCGTTATATTGAAGGTGCGTGTGTCGTCAATCCCGGCGGTAACGCCTGCCTGCCCGTGTACGGAGCTTTCCTGGCAACCGGCTACCTCGGATTCAAAGACCCGAAGGCCGACGCGACGGGGCTTGCGGTTTCCGGTTCCGCGCTCGCCCTCCAGTTCGCGCTTCCTTCGTTGCTGACGGGCTTCTCCGCCCATTTTTTCCCCTGGGAACGCGATGCCGACAAGACGCGCGACATGCAGCGGATGCAGGCGTTTCTGTGGGCGTCGTCTCCGCTCACCGTGAGCGCCGCGTATTTCGACCAGCTTGCGGTGCAGTTCTCGCGCTCGGGGGTTTTGCCGCCCTTCTTCGAGGACCGCGACGCCTTCGCGGCGCTCTGCTCGGCCGTCGTTCCCGGTGGCGGGCAGTTCTACAAGGGGCGCCGGCTCTCCGGATGGGGCTTTTTCGTTTCAGAGATGTCGCTGGGCGCGTATTCGGCGTATTATTTCGACGACACCGAAAAGGGAAGGGTGCTGCTCGCGGCCCTGGGCGCGCTGAAGCTCGCGGACATCGCCGCCGCGTTTTTCATGCGCTCGGGCTACGACGTCTACAACCGCGAAACGACCGATGACCGGATCTCCCTCGTGCCGTTTCTCCAGATGCGGGAGTTGCCGGGCGGCGAAGGGATTATGATGCTGGGCATGTCGTACCGGCACTGAAAAACATCCCCCGCGGGCGATCATGAAGGACCGGGACCGGTCGGGCTTTTTATGTACGCCCTATTTTACACGGTTGTCATCCGGCGCGCGATGTATTATATTTGACATCACGGTGGTGCCGTTTTATTGGCACACAGGCGCAATCGACAATGAGGAAACACATGCCGTCACAAGCATATCTTATACTGGAAGACGGGACGGAATTCCCCGGAACCATCTTCGGGGCCGAGCTTGAAAGCCTGGGGGAGGTCGTGTTCAACACCTCCATGAGCGGCTACCAGGAGGTGCTCACAGACCCCTCGTACTGCGGCCAGATCGTGGCCATGACCTATCCGATGATCGGCAACTACGGGGTAAATGCCGAAGATGTCGAATCGGAGAAGATACAGGTCGCCGGGTTCGTCGTAAAGGAATACAGCAAAACCTACTCCAACTTCCGCGCGTCGATGTCGCTCGCGGAATACCTGAAGCAGGCCGGAATCGCGGCCATGGAGGGGGTGGACACCCGGCGCCTGACGCGCCATATCCGCGACAAGGGCGCCATGCGCGCCGGTATCTTTCTTGACCGGAAGGCCGCGCTCGAGCGGCTGATGGCGCATCCGAAGATGGACGGGCTCGACCTCGCCTCCAGGGTCTTCTGCGATCGGCCCTATGAGTTCGGCGGGGTCGGCCCGGAACGGCCGCACATCGCCGTCTACGATTTCGGCGTCAAGACGAACATCCTGCGCCTGCTCGACGAGGAAGGTTTTTCCATAACCGTTTACCCGGGGAACACCCCGCTCAAAAAAGCGATCGCCGACGGGACGAAGGGCGTATTCCTTTCAAACGGCCCCGGGGACCCCGATGCCGTGGAATACGCGAAAACGCTGGTGCGCGATATCGTTAAGGAGGAGATCCCCTGCTTCGGCATCTGCCTGGGACACCAGCTCATGGCGCTCGGTCTGGGCGGCCGTACCTACAAGCTCAAGTTCGGTCATCGCGGCGCGAACCAGCCGGTAAAAAATCTTGAAACGGGCCGGGTGGAGATAACCTCCCAGAACCACGGCTTCGCCGTGGACCTCGAGTCGATGAAAGGCATGGACGACGTCGAGATCACCCATGTCAACCTTAACGACAACACCGTCGAGGGACTCAGGCACCGGCGGCTTCCGATGTTCTGCGTGCAGTACCATCCGGAGGCGAGTCCCGGTCCGCACGACTCGCGCTATCTTTTCCGGCGCTTTCGCGAGATGGTCGGGGCGCTCTGAGGCGCGGCCGGCCGTCCCTGTATATAACAGAGTTGTTGCTTTACTGGGTGTCATTGCGAGTCCCGGCTTTATCGGGGTGTGGCAATCTCATGAAACATTTGGTTTTTCAGTAAAAACTTGTTGCCTTTTGAGATCGCCACGTCGGCCTGCGGCCTTCTCGTGATGACATTTTTTCGGTTACGCAACAAGTCTGACAGATATTGATTCCCCTTCGGAAGTACACCATTTTCTCAGTGGAGGCCCCTCGTGTCCGTCGTCACGAACAAGACAGAGTCCGATTGGAACGAAATTATCATATCCTCGGGCGTGGTACCCGCACTGTCGGGCAACGCGGCGGTGGTGCTGGAAAAGCGCTATCTGGCCAGGGACGAGGAGGGGCGCGTCGTCGAGACGCCGGCGGGAATGTTCGAGCGCATCGCGAAATTCATCGCCTCCGCCGATTTCAATTACGGCAAATCGCGGGATGAGGTGGGTGCGACGGCGACCAGGTTCTACGAGATGATGGCCTCGCTCGAATTCATGCCGAACAGCCCCACGCTCATGAACGCCGGCAGGCCGCTGGGGCAGCTGGCCGCCTGCTTCGTGCTTCCCGTCGGCGATTCCATGGAGGATATCTTCGACGCCATAAAGAATATGGCCCTCATCCACAAGAGCGGCGGCGGAACCGGCTTTTCGTTCTCGCGCCTGCGCCCCAAAAACGACATGGTGCGCTCGACGACCGGCGTTTCCAGCGGTCCGGTTTCTTTCATGAACATCTTCAACGCGGCGACGGAAACCGTAAAACAGGGCGGAACCAGGCGGGGCGCCAACATGGCGATACTCGCGGTCGACCATCCCGACATCCTCGAGTTCATTTCGGCGAAGGAAGACGGCAGCGTGCTTACCAACTTCAACTGCTCGGTGGCACTCACCGACGATTTCATGCGCGCGGTGGAGGGCGACGGGGAATACGACCTCATCAACCCCCGGACGGGCGGGGCCGTCGCGCGGCTGAAGGCCAGGAGCGTGTTCGATCTCATCGTCAGAAAGGCGTGGCGGAACGGCGAGCCGGGCATCGTGTTCATCGATCGCATCAACGATGACAATCCCGTTAAAAAGGTGGGAAAAATCGAGAGCACCAACCCCTGCGGCGAGCAGCCGCTTCTGCCCTACGAGTCGTGCAACCTCGGGTCGATCAACCTTGCGCGGGTTCTCGCGAAGGACGGCGAGGCATACTCGATCGATTATGCGAAACTTGCCGCCCTCACGCACGATGCCGTGCATTTCCTCGACAACGTGATCGACCGGAACAAATATCCCCTGCCCGAGATACGCGAGATGACGCTCTCCAACAGGAAGATCGGACTCGGGATCATGGGTTTCGCCGATATGCTCGTCCGGCTCGGCGTTCCGTACGATTCAGACGAGGCGATCGATATCGCCGAGGGCGTGATGTCGGCCATCCAGGAGGAATCGAAAAAAGCCTCGCGCGCGCTCGCGGCGGAGCGCGGCGCCTTCCCGAATTTCGCCCGTTCGGAATTCGTCGAACGGGGCGAGCCGCCGCTGCGGAACGCGACCACGACGACGATCGCGCCGACCGGAACCATCAGCATCATCGCCGACACCACCAGCGGCATCGAGCCGATCTTCGCGCTGGCGTTCGTGCGCAACGTCATGGACAACAGCGCGCTGGTGGAGGTCAACCCCCTCTTCGAGAGGGTCGCGCGCGAAAAGGGATTCTACTCCGAGGAAATCATGAAACGCGTGGCCGCCGAGGGTACCGCCGCGCATATCGACGAGGTGCCCGGTGATGTCCGCGGCGTTTTCGTCACCGCTCACGACATAGCGCCGGAGAGCCACGTGAAGGCCCAGGCGGCATTCCAGCGGTTCGTCGACAACGCGGTATCGAAGACCGTCAACTTCCCGAAAGAGGCGACGGTCGGCGACATCGATAAGGTCTACCGGCTGGCCTATGCCATGGGGTGCAAGGGCGTGACCGTGTACCGCGACGGTTCGCGCGAGAACCAGGTGCTGGAGGTGAAGCGGGAGGCCGCGCCCGGCGATCCGG
>CAZVEG010000007.1:0-61314 GCA_964625625.1 uncultured Leptospirales bacterium
CGGCAGAGTATTGCAGGTAAACGGAATATGGCTCGCCTCGGCCGGCGTGACACCCCACGGTTTTCCGGAGAACTTTTATGTCGAGGCCAGCACAGACCGTACCGTGTGGGCCCCGCTCTTTGAGGAAAAATATTTTAGCGCGCAGCCGGCCACCACCTATTTCCACGAGGCGGCCGTAACCCCGGCGCGTTACGTGCGGGTCGAGATGAGCACGGTTTCGCTCGAGGCCAGAACCTTCGGCGCGCGACTGGCGGGTTTTGCGGTGAGCGCCGCTCCGTTCGAGATCGCCCATACGCACAACATCGGCGAGCTGACTCCGCAGGCATCAATCTTCCAGGCGGGAGTGGTGCGGCTGGCGCGCGACGGCGGCGATTCGATCGGCACCGTTGTGCAGGGGAGCGACCGGCGCCTGCGTGACGCAACGACCGTATTCAAGGGTATAGTCCAGCTCGCCGAGGACGGTGACGGCCGGCCGGGTTTCGCCGTGCAGTCGTCCGATTCAAGGTTCAAACCCGCTTCGGAGATGCGTCCCGGCGTTGTGCGGCTCGCGTACGACAGGGAAAACAAACCGGGTATCGCGGTGCAGGCGAGCGATTCGCGACTCGCCGAAGCCACGGAAAACTCCTACGGTATCGTGCGTCTCTGTCCCGACGCGGTTTATTCGGAGATGAGCGTGGTCAGGGGCGCCGACAGCCGTCTCAAGAAGGCGACCACGACTTCCCACGGTATATGCCGTCTTGCCGCTGACGGTGAGAACAATCCGGAGTGCGTGGTGCAGGGCAATGACCGGCGCCTCCGCGACGGCACGACCATCAACAGGGGTATCGTGGAGCTTGCCGAGGACGGCGAGACCGCCGACGGGGTCGCGGTGCAGGGGAGCGACCGCCGATTGAGGGACGCGTCGACAATGGCGAAGGGAATTGTGGAGCTCGCCGAGGACGGAGAGGATCGTGCCGGCGTTGTGGTGCAGGGGAGCGATCGGCGCCTGAAAGACGCGAGCGAGACGGCGAAGGGTATACTGCGGTTCGCGAAGGACGGCGAGGCCGGGGCCCTCGCCGCGGTGCAGGGGAGTGACCGACGTTTGAAGGACGCCACCACGACGGCGAAGGGCATTGTCGAGCTCGCCGAGGACGGAGAGGATGCCGGAGGAGTTGTCGTACAGGCTAACGACCGGCGTCTCAAGAACGCGACGACGATGGCGAAGGGAATTGTGGAGCTCGCCGAGGACGGAGAGGACCGCGAGGGGGTCGTGGTGCAGGGGAGCGATCGGCGTCTTAAAAACGCGACCGAGAGCGCGCCCGGGATCGTGCTCCTCGCCGGAAACGGGGAGATCAAAAAAGGGGCGGTCCTCCAGTCCGACGACGCACGGCTGTCGGACCCCAGGGAACCGCTTCCCCATACGCATAACTATGCACCGCTGGTGCACGCGTTTTCGAGCCATGCCGGGACGATAAGCGTAACCGACAAACGCAGCGAGTCATTCACCGGCATAACGCCGCCGCCCGATTCGTCGGCCGTTATATACGCCAGGAACGAATCACCCGGCGATGGATCGGCCGGTATGATCGGCATATCGACGGGGAATCCCGATGGCGCACAACGCGCATGGGGCGTCCTCGGGCACGGAGCGTTCGCCGGCGTGCGGGGGCAATCGCAGGGCAATGGCGGGGCCGGGCCGCACGGTTGCGGAGTGCTCGGTGTTTCCCGGTTCGGCGCGGGCGGGGTGTTCTCGAGCGAGCACGGCTATTCGCTGGTCGCCGACGGTTACGGTTCGATCGGCGACTACGACGACACGGTAAACCTGGTGGGCAACGGAGAGGCGCTCCTGGTGAAGGGCTCGTCCGAGTTCCACGGCAGGATGAGGATTCACAACCGCAGCAGGGAGGGGTCGTTCCCGGTGAACATCGTCGAGATGTTCGAGGTCGACGATATCGATTACATCTCCCCGGGTGACATCCTCACGGTAAGCACGGTCGGGGGTGGCGTGCTGTCACGCTCGAGCGGCGCCTATATGCGTTCGGTCGTCGGGATTGTATCCGGGAATCCGACGCTGGTGATCGACAACACGGGCGACTCCAGAAAGGTGTACCCGGTGTCGCTTGCCGGCAGGGTGCTCTGCAAGGTGGACGCTCGCAGCAGACCGATACGGCCGGGTGACCTCATCGTTACATCGGAAACACCGGGTTGCGGGATGGCGGGGGAGATCGACTCGTTCGCCAAAATCGGCACCGTTATCGGAAAGGCGCTCGACGGACTTTCCGAGGGGATGGGGACCGTCCCGGTGTTTGTGACGCACTTTTAAAAAAATACGAAAGGCGGATCGTGTTGATCCGCCTTCCATCAGGCTGTCGGGAATCGGCTCGCGTTCGCCATTGAGGCCGACCCCCGGGTGTCATCCAGCCCGGTCAGGGCTGAAGCCGCTTCAGTATTTCGATCTCACTGCGGCTGAACACCTCTTCCTGGTACTTGTTGACTTCCTTCGCCAGTTCCTTGCCCACATAGGTGATCTTTCGACTGTATGGTTTCTTCTCGTACTTGTCCACCCACATGACGATCGCGGTTTTTTCCGAGTCCCAGATCCTGGCCCCCTGATTGTCTTTAAGCGTCTCGCCCGTAAACGGCCCGTACTGATCCTGGATGCGCCGGTTTACCTCGTCCATTGCCAGGTAGGGGAAGCGTACGGCCACGTAGTAGAGTCGGGGCTCGGTCGCGGCGGCCGCTGTATCACCGCTATCCGCCGCGGGAGCGGCCTCACGGACAAAGAATCCATAAAGATACTCGATGTCTCCGTCCCTGGAGGTGATGATTTTCTTTTCATCGGTGTAGGTAATCTTGCCCAGCACGTTGTTCTTCACCGAATTCAGCGAATCTCCCCATTTGGTTTTGTTGAATCCATCAATTGATCTGGCCGTTGTTTTGACGGGTTCTTTCGCGGCCGGAGCCTCCCTGGCCGGGGGTGGCGGCGTGCGCCGGGCGGGGGCCGTCTGGGCATAAAGCGATGCGCAGGCCGCCAGAACGCATATCGCCAGGAATCCCTCGATGAATCGTTTCATGGTGTGAATCCTCGCTGTAAAATGTCGCGGGCCGTCATGGTGCCCGGGACGGGACATGGGGCGCCTGCTTTTATTATCGGACCGGCGCGGTAAATATGAAAGGGAATATTTGCCCCGGCGCGTCCAAATTGTATTGACACACGCCGCGCGATCGGTTATCAAAAGCTGAGTTGCGGTGATGAAAGAGGAGGAGATATGGCTGGTATCCTTGAGGTAAACGACGGCAATTTCAACAAGGAGGTCCTTGAAGCCCCCGGCAAGGTGCTGGTGGATTTCTGGGCCCCGTGGTGCGGTCCATGCAGGATGCAGACCCCCATCCTGGAGCGGCTCGCGCAGTCCGGGACCATCAGCGCGAAGATAACCAAGCTCAACACCGATGAGAATCCGCAGATCGCGCAGAAGTACGGCATCAGCTCGATCCCCACGCTGATACTCTTTGCCGATGGCAACGAGGCGGAACGGATGATAGGCGTTCAGCCGGAGAACGTGCTGAGCCAGAAGCTTAAATAGCCGGTCCCCCCGGTTCCCGGTTTAACCATCCCCGGTTCGCCATTCTCCATGAGAGCGGTAGTTCAGCGAGTATCGCAGGCCGGCGTTGAGCTTGACGGTGCGACGGTCGCCTCCATCGGCAGCGGCATGCTCGCGCTGGTCGGTATCCATCGTGACGACACCGATGCGGATATCGAATATATCGCCGGCAAGCTCCTGGGCCTGAGGATTTTCGACGACGGAGCGGGAGTGATGAACCAGACGCTGTCGGAAACCGGGGGCGGGCTTCTTCTTGTCTCGCAGTTCACGCTGTACGGTGACGCGCGAAAGGGAAGGCGTCCATCCTATTCCGGGGCGATGCCGCCCGGTCCGGCCCGGGAGATGTTCGACCGTTTCGTCACCCGCTGCCGTACGCTCCACCCGGTCGTGGAACAGGGGGTGTTCGGGGCGGAGATGATGGTGAACCTGGTCAACTGGGGCCCCGTCACGATCCTTCTTGACAGCACCCGGCTCTTTTAGGCCTTATAGGCCGTGTGAGGATTCTATTCATCCATGAAGATCATACTGACAGGACCAAAATGCTCCGGGAAGAGCACCATCGGACGGCTGCTTGCCGAAAGCACCGGCCTTCCCTTTGTCGAGACCGATTCCCATCTTGAAGATATCTACTTCGGCGAGACCGGCGAGCGGCGAAGCTGCCGGGAGATATGCTCGCACGAGGGTGAAGCCTCCTTCCGCGCCCGGGAGGCCCGCGCGGCGGCCGATATCGCCGCGCGCGACTGGTGCGTGGTCGCAACCGGTGGCGGCACCATGCTCGATCCCGGATCGCGGGGGCTGCTTGTTTCGGGTTCCATCGTGGTGCTCATCAAGGCGCCGATTCACTTCCTTTGGGAGCGCCTGCAGAAAATCGGTCTCCCGCCCTTCCTTTCTTGCGCGGACGGTCTGTCCGAATACCAGGAGAGGGTCCGCCGCCTCTACGAGGCCACGGAGCACCTGGCCGATATCGTATTCACCGTAACGTCCGAAAACGAAAACGACGCGCACCTCGTGGTGATGGACCGGGTCGCCGAGTCCATGCTCCTGCGCATGGGCTCCCCGAGCTCGTTCGGAGAGGTGTTGCGTGTGACGACGTTCGGCGAAAGCCACGGTCCCGCCGTCGGCGCGGTGCTCGACGGCGTGCCTCCGATGGTGGAGCTGTCGGAGGGCGATATTCAGCGCGAGCTCGACCGGCGGCGCCCGGGACAGAGCGTGGTTACGACGCCGCGCGCGGAGGAAGACCGCGTGCACATCCTCTCTGGCGTGTTCGAGGGCAGGACCACCGGGGCGCCGATATGCATGCTGATATACAATAAAGACCAGGATCCATCGAAATACGAGGCGATCCGCGACGTCTTCCGACCCGGCCATGCCGATTTCACCTTCTGGCGGAAGTACGGCGTCCGCGATCACCGCGGCGGCGGCCGTTCGTCGGGAAGGGAGACGGCGGGAAGGGTGGCCGCCGGGGCCGTCGCCAAAAAGCTCCTCGCGGAGCGCGGCGTCTCCGTCATCGCCTTCGCCCAGGAGATCGCGGGCATCCGTGGGGAGACCGAGGACCTCGGTTTCATCGAGAGCAACCCGGTCCGCGCGGCCGATCCCTCCGCGGCGAAGCTGATGGAGGAGGCGGTCATCCGCGCGCGCGCGGAGAAAGATTCGGTGGGCGGCGTAGTGAAACTTGTGGTGAGGGGTCTTCCTGCCGGACTGGGCGACCCGGTTTTTTACAAGATCGACGCGCGTCTCGCGATGGCGCTTTTTTCCATCGGAGCGGTAAAGGGGGTGGAGATAGGCGCGGGTTTCGAATCGGCGCGTTTACGGGGAAGCGTAAACAACGACCGCATGCGCGACGGCGCCTTTCTTTCGAATAACGCCGGAGGAATACTCGGCGGGATTACCACCGGCCATGAGATCGTCGTGCGCGTTGCGGTTAAGCCCACGCCGTCGATATTACGCGAACAGGAAACGATCGATGCCGGCGGTAACAACCGTTCCATCGCGGTGGAAGGCCGGCACGACCCGTGTATCGTGCCGCGGATCGTTCCGGTGGTGGAGGCGATGGCGGCGATCGTGCTTCTCGACGCGCTGGAAATTCAGCGGAAGATTAAAGGCATATAATGGATATACTGCGTGGTATTCCCGCGGAGAAGGGTTATTTCAAGAACCCCGTTGTCACCCTGGGGAGTTTTGACGGCGCGCACCTGGGACACCGGAGGATTTTCTCGACGGTGCTCAACATCGCACGGCAGAAGGGAGGTGATGCGATTGTCATTACCTTTAATACGCACCCGCGCAAGGTGCTCACCCCGTTGACGCCGCCGAAGATACTTACGACGACCGACGAAAAGCTGCGCGCCATCGGCGATTGCGGCATCGAAAACGTCGTGCTCCTGGACTTCACGCACGATATGGCGGAAATGAACGCCGCCGGATTTTTTAACGAGATCGTCTTGAAGAAGATAGGCGTGATCGATATCGTGGTCGGGTACGACCACGCCTTCGGTAAAAACCGCGAGGGAACAATCGATTTTTTACGTGAACTCTCGAAAACGCGGGGTTTCGGCGTTACGCGGGTGGAGCCGAAGAACTTTTACTCCAGACCGGTATCGTCGACCTGGATTCGCACCGAGATAGAGGACGGCAACGTAAAGCTCGCCTCCGCGCTCCTGGGAAGGAATTACGGTTTGCGCGGAAACGTCGCGCCGGGGGCCGGGCGCGGTGCGAAAATAGGATTTCCCACCGCCAACATCGTGCCGGAAGACCGCGACAAGGTGATCCCGGGCGACGGCGTGTACGCGGTACGGGTCCGGCTGGAGGACGAACGATCGTTCAAGGGCATGCTGAATATCGGAACCAATCCCACCTTCGACGGTATCCAGCGGACCATCGAGGTCAACATTTTCGATTTCGACTCCGACCTCTATGGCAGGGTCCTCGAGGTGGAATTCGTCGAACGCCTGCGCGAGGAGGTCCGCTTTGCGTCGGTGAAGGAGCTCGTGGCACAGCTCGAGAAGGACCGCACAACGGCAATGGAGGCGCTCGATGGATAAACACGCTGATATCACCATGGCATACGCGCGGCTCTCGCGTCTGAACGGGATCTGTCATGAAGTATTCGATCTTCCCTCCGGTCCCTTCTATATTTTCGCCGACGAAGTGGCGCTTCGACTCGCCGCTTTTGAGGACGGGATAGACGAGAAGGCCCTGGCACGCGATATCCCCCGCAGGCGAAACGCGCCGATACGCGCCGCGCTCGAATACCTTGACGGATATGTCCACGGGGTGAAGGCCCCGCTTCCGCCAATGGACCTTTCGGGCTACACGGAATCGGAAAGGGCGGTATATCGCGCACTGCTCAAGGTGCCGTTCGGGCGGACGATCAGCTACGCCGAACTGGCTCGCCGGGCCGGGTTCGGGGCGGGGGCCCGTTTCGCGGGCAACTGCATGGCGAAAAACGATTTTCCGGTTTTCATCCCCTGCCACAGGGTGCTCAGGTCCGACGGCGGCGTCGGGCGGTTCTCCGGCGGACCGGGCATCAAGGAGCTGCTCCTCGGGCATGAGGGTTCGCTGCCCGTTCGGATGAGAGGCTCGGCTTCGGGGAAGCGCCCTTCATCGTCGGGGCGGGCCGGGGCCTGAGGGAGTTCGGGAGGATTTATGGCCGAACATCATCATGAAGAACCGGGGCGCGAGCTTCCTGATTTCCCCACCGAGATAACATTCAAGGCCATTTATCGGTTTTCGCCTCATCTCATGGAAACCTTGAGGAACGCACTGCACGAGCACGGTCTGTCGGCCGTCGTCGAAAGTCGTCCGAGCTCGGGCGGTAAATTTGTTTCTTATACGGTAACGGCGGTATTCGAGTCCGAGGAGAGGCTCAAGGCGGTGTGCGGCGTGGTCGCGGCAATCGAGGGCTTTATGACGATGTTCTGATCGACGTTATGCGCGCGTCTTCAGGAGGATGCGGCCGTTCCGGCGAGGGCGCCGGTGCTCCAGGCGAACTGCAGATTGTACCCGCCGCTGTCTCCGTCGATATCGAGCAATTCCCCGCTGATATAGAGATTCCTGACCCGCCTCGACTCCAGCGTTGACGGCTGGACGTCGCCGACGTCGACCCCACCGGCGGCGACCACCGCGTCGTTGAACGATCGCACCTCTCCCGGAAGCAGTCGTAAATTCTTGAGAACCCCGATGACAGCTTTCCTCTGGTTTGCGGAAACCCCCCTTACGGCCGAGGCCGGATCGACCCCGGCGATCCTGAGGAGCGTGTCGCACAGGCGGTCCCGGAGCAGGCCGCGAAGACTCAGGGATACCGGGCGCTCGCCGTCGCTCCAGAGTTCCGAAAGCAGCGCGTCGAGCGCGCCGGGATCGGTTTCGGGAAAGAAATCGATGGCAATCTCCGGGATTTCGCCCGAGCCGATCGATTCGTTGACCATGCGCGATATCTCGAGCGCCGCCGGACCGGAAATGCCGTATTTGGTGAAAAGGAGTTCGCCCGTTGCGCGGTCGGCGAGCCTTCCCGAGCGCATTACCGAGACCGAGCAGTCGCGTTTTATTCCCTCCAGGCGGTGCAGCGCCTTGAGCGTTATGTTGATGGGAAGGATGGCCGGAAACGGTTCATGCACGGTGTGTCCCAGGGCCGCCGCGAGCTCATAGCCGGAGCGCGAGGCGCCGAGCTGGGGGTACGCGCACCCCCCGGCGGCGAGTACCACCGCGTCGAACGCCTCTTCTTCGAATCCTGCCGTGCGTAAACGGAGAATCCCGCCGTGCTCTTCGATTCGCTCTATTTTACGGTGGAGGCGTATGTCGACCTTCAGTTTTTGCAGCTCGTATTCGAATATCTGTGTCACGGTGGAAGCCTGCAGCGAGGCGGGGTACAGCCTGCCTCCTTCCATCTCCACGAAGGGAATGCCGATGCGCCGGAAAAAACCGATCGTTTCATCGAGCCCGAAGCGTCCGAAGACGTTTCGCACGATCTGCGGATTGCGCCCGTGGTAGAATGATACGTCGATATTCCTGTTCGTGATGTTACAGCGCCCGTTCCCGGTGGCGCGGACCTTCCGGCCGAGCATTTTCTGCTTTTCGAAAAGCGTCACCCGCGCGCCGCCGGCTGCGGCGTGCCAGGCCGCCATCATGCCGGACGCCCCCGCGCCGACCACGGCAACGGATTTCCTTTTTCCGTTATTCATCGAACACCCATTCGCCGCGGGCCGTGCGGTTCCGTGGTTCCCCTCATGTTTCGATCGTAAAGCGCGACCTGCGGCCGGTAAATTGTCATTGACAGATATCCGGCACGGCGCATATCTTCCCTTTCCCCGGCAATCCGGATCGACAGAAAATCCGGGCACCGGCAGGTGCCGGGGCATTTTTCCCTGGCAGGTGGCATCATGGCATTCATCGGGAACCTCTTCAATTCCTTTTTTTGCTGGGTCTTTATCGCCGTCGATACCGTTTTCTGGGGGACGATATCGATCAGCTCGATCGTGTACAGTCCGGACGGGCGCGTGGCGCATTTCTGCATGCGCGCCTGGTCGGCATCGATATTATGGTTCTGCCGGATAAAGGTGCGGGTGGAGGGAATCGAAAACATCGCCCTCGACCGTGTGCAGATCTTCGCTTCGAATCACTCCAGCCACTTCGATATCTTCATACTGAACAAGGTGATTCCGGTACGGTTCGGCTGGGTGGCCAAGGCGATCCTTTTCAAGGTGCCGTTTATGGGCTGGCATATGAAGCTCAACGGTTACATCTCGATCGATCGCGGCCACAGGGAGAAGGCGATTAAAAGCATGGACGCGGCGGCGGAAAAGGTCAAAGGCGGCAGCCGCATAACGATATTCCCGGAGGGGACGCGCAGCAGGACCGGGGAGCTGTTGCCGTTTAAAAAAGGCCTGTTCCATCTGTGCGTCAGAACGGGCGTACCCATCGTCCCCATTTATATCGAGGGAGCGTACGGAATTCTGAGGCCCGAGTCCCTGTTTATCCGTCCGGCGGGCGTGACCGTTAAAATCGGTCCCGAGATTCCCACGGCCGGGCACAGCGCGGAGAAGCTCGAGCTTATCATGAACGAATTACGGGAACGCATAGTGCGGCTCCACGACGAGATCAGACAGGGGGGGGCGTAGCGACCCCTCCGGCCCGTCGCCGGGGCCGGGCGGAGAGCGCGACGCGTGCGATCACCGACCAATGTATAAGGGTATTCTCCTGCTCCTGCTTGCCGAATTCACCTTCGCGCTTTCCACCGTCTTCGGCAAAATGGTCACCAGCAATTCCGCCATCGGAGGGATCGAGATCACCTTCGTGCGCTTCGCGATCGGCACGCTTGTCGCGGGTCTCTACATGGTTTTTACGCACAAGTCGTTCAGGCCGAACAACCTCCGGCACGTCGTGCTGCGCGCCGTGTTCAATGTGACGGCGGTGATGCTCTTCTTCGCCGGGCTCGAGCGGACGACGGTCACCAATGCCAACATGCTCAACATGACCTATCCGGCCTTCGTTTTTCTCGTCGCCCCTTTCATCAACGGCGAGAAAACCCGGCTACGGAATATTTTTTATCTCCTCGTCACGCTGGCCGGCGTCTATCTTATCGTCGCGCCCGATTTCGAGAGCATCAATCCCGGCGATCTGCTCGCGCTCCTGTCGGGCCTGGTGGCGGGTTTCGGTATCCCTTTTCTCAGGGAGGCGCGCAAGTTCGATTCGAGCGAGGTCATCGTCTTTTACCTGATGCTTTTCGGCTGTCTCATGAGCGGAGTGTTCCTGCTGGAGGATTGCGTGCTGCCCCGGGGGATCGTCACCGTCCACCTGTTGCTGTCGGGGGTCGCGGCGGCCGCCGGGCAGGTTTTCATCACCATCGGTTACCGGTATATCGAGGCGGCGACGGGCTCGCTGGTGTCCGCGAGCCGCATCATCTTCGCCGGCGCCCTCGGCGTGCTCATCTTTGCCGACCCGTTTACCGTCTCCATCATGACCGGTGCCCTGCTGATCCTGGTATCGCTTTTCGGGGTGGGCGGTCTGTGGGAACGCGTCGGTAGTATTTTCGTGAGCCGGTAGGAGCCCAGGCCGTATCGCTACGAGGGTTTCATCCTTCGGGTCAGCTCCTTGATCAACGGTCCGGCCTCGGGCTCGACGGAGGACGAGAGCGGTTCCCCTGTCCACAATTCAATTCCCCCGGTTTCCCCGCCCGTTCCGGCCGGAAGCGCCGATAGGGGAAAAAACTCGAGCGGCTCCCGCGTGTCAATGATGGTCTGGAGCAGAAAGGCCGCGGTGTCCGTATGCGAATCGTCGACAGCCCCCGCGTCACCCGTCGGCACAAGCAGGAGAACGGGAATTCCATGGGAGACCATGAAAGAGAGATACGCCGCCAGCACCTCGCGATAGACCGGATCGGCGGCTCTGTCATAGGAGGCGGGAAAGCCGCCGCAGCCGCGCAACATCCGCTCGATGAAAGCCCCGCGAACCGGCTGTTCGTCCACCCAGAACCTCGGGCTCGGCATTCCTGAACGTCGCATCGCAAGCACCGCCTGGATCACCATCGCGCGATCGTTGAGGGGCATGACATAAACAGGCGTGATGCCGGACGCGTTGCGCGCGCGCCGTGCGCCGCCGCCCCCGGCGCGGACTACGGGAGCGGGGAGCCCGCGCGTACCGGTGAACCGTGAGACCAATGCGACCAGATTCAGCAAACTGAACGCGCACGCGGCAAACAAACGGCTGTACCTGTCGGCGATGCGGTCGAAGAGAGCGGGGGCTTTTTCCATTGCCGCGGTTCGTGCGCCGGAGATGTCTCCGGTAAAAGCATGTCTCCCCGGCGTATCGAGTTTGCGGGCCAGCGCATCGAGCACGGGCTTTTTAAACAGGGTTCCGGACTGGTGCCGGATGTCCCTGCCGCTGAGGATGGGCTGAAAGCCGGCGCGCGCATAAAGCTCCTCGAAGCGTCGCGGGTCCTTGATGGTCTCGACGAGCAGCGACGGATGCTTGCGGTTGAGCAGGACCTCGTACAGCGAGCGGTACAGGGGCACCGCCACGCCCGCGCGCCCGGCGATCTCGATGAGCGGTTCTATCGCGTAGGCGCCCTCGGCAAGATAATGCAGCCGCTCCGTCATGCGCTCCATGACGCGGCCGGGGCGGAAATAAAGCAGTATGCGGTCGAGGAGGCCGAGCGGCCGCCCACCTTTCGTTATCCTGGCGGCGATGTCCTTCCCGAAGCGGCGGTTGCGGCTGTGTGCGCTCAGCGCGGTCGCCACCAGGTCTCCGAGCCCGGATATGTCAAGAAGGGTTTCCTCGCGTCCCCCCAGCGCCGTTCCCAGGCGGAGCATCTCCTTCATCGATTCGGCGATGAGCGCGCCGGCGAGATTGTCGCCGCAGTCCGGCATAACGCTGATCATGCCGGCCGCGATCGCCGCCGGGTTTTTCAGCGTACCCCCGAGCTCCACACCGCGAATGTCGTCGGTTTCGCGGCACTGCAGGAATGAGCAGGAGAGCAGGCGGGTGAAGGCGCGGCGCGTCTGTTCGTTCGCGCTGCCTACGCTTATGCAGCTGTGGAAGCGGGCGCTTACCTCCTCTGCGTGCGTGGGGCCGGAGATCGCGGCTATCCGGTCTCCGACGCGCGGAAGGGCGACGGCGATCGTCTCCGAAATCGTAAGCATCTTACCCTGGGTCTTGCAGAAGCCCTTGGAGAGGAAACCCACGTGGGCTTCGGGGGACAGGTACGCGGCGGACTTCCTGCAGGTTTCGTATACGGCCTTCGACGGCGTGGCGATGATGACGATCCGCGCGTCCTGGCAGCACTCCCGCAGGCCGTGCGTGGCGCTGATATTCGGCGGCAGCACGGTGCCGGGAAGATAGAGCGTGTTTTCTGAACGCCTGTTGATGGAGTGCGCCACCTGTTTCTCGTACGCCCAGAGCCGCACACGAAGCCCCGGGTGATTTTCCGCGATAAGGGCGGCAACTGCCGTGCCCCACGATCCGGCGCCGATTACCGCGACAACGCCGGACGGTTCGGTTCCCCCCGGTGTCCGCGTGGTCGTTCCGTTCGTCATCTGTGATCCCTTCCGTACGCGTAGAGGCGTCACTGAAGTCTGCACAATAATGCGGGATCGCGCAATCAAATTTCAGCGATAACGGCACGGGAAGTCGCGGGCCCTGAAATTTCTCGTTGACATGAAAACGGCCCGGTAAAAGATTATATGACATTCCGGACGGGATGTATGTTTTCCCTGACCCGGCGTCCGGATTCGATATCCAGAAAAATCAGAGGGACCGATGGATTTGAAACAGGCTTATAAAACCATTATGGACGATCATTTCCCCGATACGATGACGATACGCTTCGGCGATCAGACGATGGAGTACAGGAAGCGCGCGTGGAAGCTCGAGGACGGCGGCGCGCTCGTGGAAAAGGGCCTGCGCTACGGGGAGAACCCCGGGCAGGAGGCCGCCATGTACGAACTGGTGAACGGCAATCTGACCCTGGGTGGATGCACCTTCATCACGCCCGGTAACGCGCTCGCGAGTGGCATTGACGAGTCCATGATGATACAGCCGGGCAAGCACCCCGGCAAGATAAATCTCACCGACATCGACAACTCGCTCAACATATTGAAATACCTCTCCGGGAAACCCGCCGCGGTGATCGTCAAGCACAACAATCCCTGCGGCGTCGCGTTCGGATTCAGCCTCGCCGAGGCGTTCAACCGGGCATTCCGCGCGGACCGCATCGCGGCCTTCGGCGGATGCGCGGCGCTCAACCGGACGCTGGACCGCGATACGGCCGAGCTCATCGCGCGCGAATACATGGAGGTTGTGGTCGCGCCCGATTACGCCGACGGGGCCGTTGAAATTCTGAAGAAGCGCAGGAATTTGCGCATCATCCGCATAGACCGCATGGACAGGCTCGAAAAATACCGCACCATGCGCTTCGTCGATTTCAAATCACTCATCGACGGCGGCATCATCGTTCAGCAGTCGCCGCTGAATATTGTCAGCTCGCGCGAGGACCTCAAGCCCGCGGCCGCGGAATACAAGGGCCTGAAGTACGCGATAGAGCGCCTGCCCTCGGAGAAAGAGTACGAGGACCTGCTCTTCGGCTGGTTCGTCGAGCAGGGGGTTACCTCGAACTCGGTGCTCTACGTAAAGAACGGCGTGACGGTCGGGATCGGCACCGGCGAGCAGGACCGGGTGGGTGTCGCCGAGATAGCCGTGTACAAGGCCTACACCAAATACGCCGACCTGCTGTGCTTCGAGCGGCACGGCGTATCATACAAGCAGTTCGAGCTGGACGTGGCGAAGGGCGAGCGTAAAAAAAACGACCTGGAGGCGATAGACGAGGAGACACGTGCCTCGCGCGGCGGCCTTATCGGTGCGGCGATGGTGTCGGACGCATTCTTTCCGTTCCGCGACGGCGTCGACGTGGGGATAGCACAGGGCATAAGTTCCATCGTGCAGCCGGGAGGGTCCGAGCGCGACTTCGAGTCGATCGTTGCCTGCAACGAGGCCGTACCGAAGGTTGCCATGGTATACACGGGGCAGCGGGCGTTCCGGCATTAGCCGGAACAGCCTCCGCCGCCGTTATGGACGGAAAAAATCGGGATCGGGATGGGGCAGCGGTCAGAGTTTCAGCTTGAATTTCTTTTTCTTTTTATCGTGGTCTCGCTTCTTTTCGGGCTCCATCTCCTCGCCCTTGTAATCCCCGTCCTGCCAGCGGCCCTTCTGCAGGCTCCCGTCGGGATTGGTCATCATTCCCTTGCCGTGGGGCTTCCCGTCCTTCCATTCGCCCTCGTACTTCTGACCGTTGCGAAGCTTCATGCTGCCCTGGCCGTTCGGCTTCTCGTCCCTGAACGTGCCGGTGTATACCTTGCCATCGGGATAGCGCATGGATGCCTGGCCCTCCATCCTGCCGTTGACGAACTGGCCTTTGTACTGCGCCTTGTCCGGAAAGGTGAGCGTGCCCTCTCCATGCGGCTTCCCGTTTTTCCACTGCCCCGTATAGTGGCGCCCGTCTTTGAGCTTCATGGCCCCCTGGCCGTTCATGCAGTCACCGCTGGCGCATTGCGCGTACAGGTCGACCGATACAAACGCAAGCATGCAGGTGAATAGCGCGGCAAAAATTCCCTTCATCGCGTGCCCCCCTGTTAATGGATGATCGCAACGCCGGCTTTTTACATCCGGATATACGATATGTCAACAGATATAATTCCGATATACAGAGGATAAACACCGGCCCGCGCCATGCGTTTCCGGCAGGCGGTGACGGGGAGCATGTTTTGCATGAAAAATGCGAAAGGCGGCCGGCGGCCATCAGGCCGCCGGCGGTGCATCTTATATGACTACGCCGGCCTTCACGGACGCGTCAACCCTGCCGTTCGTGAGCACGCGTTTCCCATTTACGAAAACCCCCTCGATGCCCGTTGGCGGTGCGTCGCTCCGTTCGCGCGTGGTGTTGTCCTTTATGGTGTTCCAGTTGAAAATCGTAATGTCGGCGGCGAAGTCCTTTTTGAGATACCCCCGTTTCTCGAGCCTGAAGCGGTCGGCCGAGGCTCCCGTCATCTTGCGCACCGCGTCCTCCATGGGCACCAGCTTGTGGTCGCGCGCGTACTGGAGCAACAGCGGAAAATTGCCGAACGCGCCGGGGTTCTGAACTCCGGCCGGCGTGACCCATGCGTCGGTCATGAAAAGCGCGGCGGGATGGCGGATCATGTCGTGAACGTTTTCGAGTTTGCTGTAACGGTGGTTGAGCACCCGTGCCGCGCCCTTCGTGCGTTTCGATATGTCCAGCAGGCAATCGAGCTCGTCCATCCTGCGCGCTTTCGCGATCTCGTCGACGAACATGCCGTTATACTGAACGAGTTCCGGATCGATGGCGTTGGTTACCTGGATGTCGCGGTAGCCGAAGCCGAGGAGTTTCCGGACGATGTACATCTCCATGCGGAGTTTTCGTCGGGCCGAACCGCTCTCGTAGTTCTCGGGGAGGCGGGCCAGGAACCACTGCGGCAGGAATACGTTGATGACCGATACGCCGCAGTGATAGGCGTAGGTGTCGAACTGAACGTCGAGGCCGCTCTTGCGCGCTCCGTCGACGAGTTCGAGGGCCTCGGAGCAGGTCTTCCAGGACTTCTCGCCGACAAAGATCAGGTGTGACAGCTGCATTTTCACGCCGGTCTCCTTCGCGACCGAAAGCATGTCGTCTATGGCAAGGAGGTTGTGCGCCCTTCCGAAGGGACGGACCGGATAAGACGGGGAGAGCGCCGAGTAGGCCTTCATGTGCACGGTGATAACCGCGTCCCTGCTTTTCACCAGGCGCGCGATTTCCTTCAGCTCGTCCATCGTCGTGAAGATGTCCGGCTCGTACTGGAGTCCGTACGACACTCCGCGGGCGCCCTGGTCGAGCGCCTCCTCGAGAAGACCGCGGTAGAGCTTCATTTCGTCGGGCGAGAACGGGTCGCTCTTCATTCCGCGCATCGACATGCGGGTGGTGCCGCTGCCGGCAAGCACCGCCATGTTATGGGTGTGCGACCGGCGTTTTACGCGATCGAAGAACTGGCCGTAGGTGTCCCACTCGACCGAGAATATGCGGTCCATGATGCGCTTTTCGATCAGCTCCCGGTGAGGCGAGTTCTTCATATAAGCGGCCACCCCGAACCCGCAATTCCCGGCGACGAAAGTGGTGACGCCCTGTGCGGTAAAAGGCGTTTTGAGCTCGTCATGCCCTTCGGCGGGAAGAACCCAGTCCATGTGCGAATGCATGTCGATGAAACCGGGGGCGACGACCAGCCCCTCGCAGTCCATCGTTTCGCCGGTGAATTCGATTCCCCCGGGGGCTATCTCCTCGATCGTATCTCCGTTTATCATCAGGTCGCCCTTGAAGCCCGGGGACCCCGTACCGTCGGCGATGAAGCCGTTTTTAAGGAGAATCCTCCTGCCATTGTCCTTAACCGCAACTTTGATACCTTCTGATTTGCCGGAAATTCCCGATTCCTTCGCCAGGGCGTTATTGCCGAAGAACCGCCCCAGAAGCCCGGATGCGGCCAGGGTCGCCGCCGTCCCGCCTAAGAATGAAAGAAATCCCCTGCGGGACAGTTTACCGGATCTGTTATCATCGTTCATGCATGACCTCTGCTGTGTGTGTTGGAGAGTTACGCCGTGACCATCGGGCGTTTGAATCGTTGACCATGCGCCTGTCTATGCTTATACTATTATAGCGTATCATCAATGAAAAAAGAGGGATCGCCCATGAAAATACCAATCATTTTTTATTCAGCCTACGGCCACATCTATCGTCTCGCGACGGCCGTCGCGGAAGGAGTGCGTGACGTGAAGGGGGCAGAGCCGGTTCTGCTCAGGGTTCCCGAGACGCTGCCGGCCGGGGTGCTGGAGCAGGCCGGGATCGCCGCCGCGCAGAAGCCCTTCGCCGGAATTCCTGTCGCTACTCTCGACGATCTGGAGAAGGCGGACGCGATCATATTCGGAACCCCGACGAGGTTCGGTAACATGTGCGCCCAGATGCGCGCGTTTCTCGATTCGACCGGCCCCCTCTGGTCCAAGGGCGCCCTGGTGGGGAAAATCGGCAGTGTCTTCACGAGCTCGGCGACACAGCATGGCGGGCAGGAGTCGACCATACTGAGCTTTCATACCACGCTGCTGCATCAGGGCATGATCATCGTCGGCCTGCCGTATGCCTTCGAGGGACTGACGAGAATTGACGAGATGTCGGGCGGTTCCCCGTACGGGGCTTCGACCATCGCCGGGGGCAAAGGCGAGCGCATGCCCAGCGAGAACGAGCTGGCCGGCGCGCGCTTCCAGGGGCGTCATGTGGCGCAGATAGCGGCAAAGCTCTCACGATAAGCGGGAGAAGGCCGTTACTATCCCTTCGGGGGCCAGGGGCAAAACATGCTGATCGTCCACTGGTAATCACGATAATCGTCGCCGCGTGAGGCTATGGCCTGTTTATCGGTGTGGGGTATGCCGGTAATGAAAAACAGGAAGAAAAGCATGACGGCCGGCCCGATGAGCGTAATCCAGCCGTAGGGGGTGTTGATTCCCATTAACACATAGCTTTACCAGTGCGCCCATTCAAAGAAGTGATTGGGATGTCGCGAGTATCTCCAGGGTCGTCCGAGGCGGATGTAGCTCTCAACGGTGGCCAAAAAGCGGTACTCTTCAGGAAATACCATGGGTCGGCTCCGGACCATATGCCGGCACCGTATGATGCGTTAACCGTTGTTTTTTCCTCTGAATTTCATTATATTATTATATTCTTAAAAATGGAGGAAACAATGGACCTTCAGTGGTTAAAATACAGCATACCTTTACTTTTAATTATTTTCGCGGCGGTCAGCATTGCCTCAAGGAAGAATGAAGAGCTGGCAACCTTCGCCGGCGGATGTTTCTGGTGCATGGTGTCGCCGTTCGAACGGATGGATGGCGTCAGGGATGTGGTTTCGGGATACACCGGAGGCACGCTTGAGAATCCCACCTATGAGGACGTCACTTCGGGAACAAGCGGTCATCTTGAGGCGGTGCAAATACGATTCGATCCCTCGAAAATAGCTTACGAAAAGCTTCTCGAGGCATTCTGGAGACAGATCGACCCGACCGACGCGGGAGGCCAGTTCGTCGACCGCGGGACGCAGTATCGAACGGCGATATTCTATCATAGTGAAGAGCAGAAAAGGATCGCCGAGAGATCGAGGGATGAGCTTGCGCGATCGGGGCGGCTTAACGGGCCGATCGTAACGGAGATCCTGCCCTCCGCCAGGTTCTATCCGGCGGAGGAGTATCATCAGGATTATCATAAAAAGAACGCCCAGCGTTATAAATATTACCGTCATTTTTCCGGCCGGGACCTCTTCATTCGCACCACGTGGGGTAAAGATGACCAGGGAGAACCGGCACAGGCGGCACCCGTATATCAAAAACCGCCTGAAGAAGAGATCAAGAAGAAGCTGACTCCGTTGCAGTACGAGGTTACGCGGAAAGACGGGACTGAACGTCCGTTCCAGAACGAATACTGGGACGAGAAGCGTGATGGAATCTATGTCGATATCGTCAGCGGAGAGCCGCTGTTCAGCTCGAAGGACAAGTACGATTCCGGGACGGGATGGCCGAGTTTTACAAAACCGCTCGTTGCAGCCAACATCGTCGAGCGGGCCGATCGGTCCCTTTTTATGTCGAGGACGGAGGTGCGAAGCAAACACGGAGACTCACATCTGGGGCATGTGTTCGATGACGGTCCGGCACCCACGGGTCTTCGATACTGCATGAACTCGGCCGCGCTCCGGTTTGTGCCCAGGGATGACCTCGCGAAAGAAGGGTACGGGGATTTTGTCAGGCTGTTCGGCAAATAAAAAAGCCGTGCTGCCGCACGGCTTTTCCCGGCACTTCAGGTCAGCTCTTGATCTTGAACAGGTCCACCAGTTTCTTGATGGCTCCGGTGACGCCTTTCTTTTTCGATGATTTCTTGCCGCCTTCACCGAGCATGAAGTCCTCGCCGTATTTCTGGCTGTAGTATGCCAGACGTTCTTCAGGCGTGGCGCTGGCCGGAAGGCGACCGGGAAGCCCCTGCGAACCGCCTCCGGGACGCCGGTTGTCACGCTGCCGTCTGTCGCCGTCGCGGCGCGGGTCCTGCTTCCGCTGTCCCTGCCCCGCGGCCGTCTGCGCGGGGCGTCTGTCCTGCCGGGGCCGGCGTTCTCCCGACGATTTGCGGTCCGGCTGACGCTGCCGTTGAGGTTTCGGTTCCGTCGCGGCTTTCTGTTCGGGCGCAGGGGCCGGAGGGGTCTGCTGCGCCGCCGCCGGCCTCTGAGGCCGGCGTTCTCTGCGATCGTCCCTTCTGACGCCGCCACGGGAATGCCTGGCGCCCGACCCTCTCCCGCCGCGATCACTCCGCTCACGCCTTCCGCCCTCCGCGCTTCTCGGGGGAGGGCCCGCTTCCTTGATATTCCGGACCAGGAGGTCTTCGTATTCCCATTCGGTCGGAATTTTCATCCCGATGAATTTTTCGATGGCTTCGAGATTGAACACGAAGGTCTCGCAGGCGAGCGATACGGCCTTGCCGGACTTCCCGGCCCGGGCCGTGCGACCTATGCGGTGGACGTAGTTTTCGCAGTCGTCGGGGAGGTCATAGTTGACCACCATGTCGAGATCATCGATGTGCAGGCCGCGGGCGGCGACGTCGGTGGCCACCAGAAGCGTGGTTCGGCCGGACTTTATGTTCTCGATTATCTTGAGCCGTTTTTTCTGCGGGAGGTCCCCGCTTATGTACTCGTTGGGATAGCCGTTTACCGCGAGCCTGCGCGAGACGATCTCCGCCATCTTTTTGGTGTTGGTGAAGATGAGCACGCTCTTCGGCTCCTCTTTGCGCATGAGCCCCAGGAGAAGGCTGAATTTTTCCTCGCGTGAAACGTGGTACATCTTCTGCGAAATGGTTTCGACCGTCACGTTCTCGGGCTGAATTTCGATTTCGGCCGGGTCGTTCATGTATTCCCATGCGAGCTGCTTGACCCGCTGGCTGAGCGTGGCCGAGTAGAGCATGGTAAGGCGTTCGGTCGGAGGCGGCATCTTCTTGGCCATGTACCGGATGTCGGGGATGAAGCCCATGTCGAACATGCGGTCGGCTTCGTCGATCACCAGGATGTCGAAGGCCTTCAGATCGAGTTTGCCGGATTTATAGAAGTCGATGAGCCGACCCGGCGTGCCCACGTAGACGTTAAGATTGTCCTGGAGCAGTTTTTCCTGTTTGTCGTAGCCGATGCCGCCGAAAAAGCTGCCGACCTTGAATCGGCAGTGCTTTCCCAGCAGCTTTGCTTCTTTTTCGACCTGCACCGCCAGTTCCCTCGTCGGCACGATAATGAGCGCCTTCCTGTTCTTGTAGCGGTCGCTGGTAAGAAAAAGATGAAAAATGGTAATGAGAAAGGCCGCCGTTTTCCCGGTACCCGTCTGAGACTGGACGTATACGTCGATACCCTTGAGGGTCTTGTCGAGGGTCATTTCCTGGACCGGCGTGCAGTCCGTGAACGCGGCGTCATCGATCCCGCGCAATACGTCGGGGTGAAGATTGAATTCTGCGAATTTCATCAGGTTCCTCTGTAGGTCAGTGCGGGGGAGTTCCCGTCAGGCTGTATTTCTTTTAACACAATACCGGTAAATGCCTAATGTGTCCAAATTGTCAACATTTTTCATCATTATTATGGCTTCCGGGCGGTCTTCGGGCAATTTTTGTTTCAATAATACTTGCCAATATGACGGTTTCGGTATACGCAGGTTGGAATTTGGCTCCGCGCCGGTTTGCGGAATGCATCACCATGAACGAAATATTCCCGGACATATTCGTCATCAAGGAAAGGGGCGCCTTCGGCGCTTTCAAGCCCGAAATAAACATCTACGTGCTGGCCGGCTCCGATGGCCTGATCTTCGACGCCGGCTATGGAAACCGGGGAGCGGTGCGTCACCTGGTACGCGAGGTCCATGCGATCGAAGAGCGGTTCAGATCTGAAGGCAGGTCTTTCTCCGTGCGGCGGATCCTGGCCAGCCACGCGCATCCCGATCATTTTTCCGGGCTGCGATCGATTCGCGAAGAGCTCGGGCTCCGGGTGGTGCTGACGGGCCGCACGGCTGAGATCATCACATCCAAAGCAAGTTTCTACCGCTCCTATGACGCCGACGACGCGGCCGACCTGCTGGTGCGGCGGAGCCGTGCCGGCAGGGTGCGGTACGCGCTGGAGCAGGCCTTTTTCCACCGCTTTTATGATCATCTTTATGGCCTCAACTTCGTTCCCGATCCCGACGAAATCATACCCGAGAATTCCGATCTCGAGATCAACGGGGAGAAATGGAACGTCTTCCCTTCGCCGGGGCATGCATCGGACCATATATCGCTCTATAACCGCGAGAGGGGTGTGCTTTTCACCGGGGACAACGTGCTGCGCTCGATCACCACCTGGCTCGGACCTCCCAATTCCGACCTCGAGGCATATATTGCCTCACTGGAGCGCATGCTCGAGCTCCCGAGGCTCGACCTGGTGCTCGCGGCGCACGGGAGCCCGGTTTATAATCCGAAAAAGCGCATACGCGACATCATCGATTTCCGGCGGCAGCGAACCGCGCAGGTCTGCGGGATCGTGGCCGGCAGCGGCGGGGGTGTAACGGCAGACGGGATAATCCAGGAGCTGTATGCGGGTGAGGGGCGGTTCAAGCACGAGATGGCGCGCGGCTGGGTGGCCCTCACGCTTCGTTTCCTCGAATCCCGGGGAATGGTGAAGAGACAGGAAGAAGGACGCGAAATCAGGTTCTTTCCCGCCGAAGGATGCACCCCGCTGGCTCCCCGCGAGGGAACGGGCAACTGGAGCGCCGAATCCAAAGCGCGTTTCAGGGCGGGAAGGCGCATGAAGCGCTCCCGGGGCGGAAAAAAATGACCGGTCATTTACCAAACCGGCATGAGGGCTGCTATTTCTGCGGCCCGCGGGGCTATCTTTTTTCCGGGTGGGAGCGGAGTTCCGAGGGGGCCCGCGCTGCAATGACAATCCATGAGCGTCATGAAGGGTGGCCGGGCATACCCCATGGCGGAGTCGGCATGACATCGGTTCTTGAGCTTGCCGATCTGGCCGATCCCTCCCTGTTCGAGCAGGAGTGGCGGGCCGATTTCAGGTTCGGGGGTGACCGTCTCGAGGTGGGTGACGGCGTGACGGTCGAGATCAAGGGTGCCGGTGGTTCCTGGGACGGCTCAATCATCAAAATCGGTGGAGGACAGCCGTACCTTCGCGCCGTAGTCCGGACTGTTTCGGAGGAGGCCGTCGAGCCCCGGTACGGAAGGATGGAGGCGCTGCTGGCGGAACCGGTGAAGGCCGAGAGCTCGTTTACCATTCCCGTTTTTTCCGACAAGATAATTTTCAGGGACCGTTACCAGTCGATGCATACGCGCAGGGTTTTCGAATTCAGGGAGACGAAAGCGGGCCGCATCTATACGGAGTGCCTGCACGAGGGCGAGAGCGGATCGATGCAGTGCACTGAAATGAACACCATCTCGGCAAGCCGGGTGCATCCCGGCGCGATCATCGCCATACTCGATGAGACCCTCGCATGGGCGGGATTTCTTACGGTATGGCAGGGCGGGGTAACCGTGGACCTGTCGGTCCATTTCGCCGGTCCGATCTTTCTCGACGACCGGATTTTTTCGGTGGGTTTCTGTACGGGCGTAAAGGGACGTCACCGCAGAAAGCTGGTATCGTGCAGCGGCGGTATCTTCGCCGTGCGCGGCAACCGGTTCGTTCCGATCGTAACGGCGGCCGGGCGATGGCTTACCGAACCTGAGTATAAGGAAAAGATGCTGGGATATATCGTGCCGGAGGCCCTGTCGCTCATTACCGAGGTCCACCGCAAGCTGAATTCCTGAGCGTCAGTCCCCGTCTTCGGCGCGTCGCTTCTCCTTCTTCCATCTGGCCCTGTCGACTTTAGTCCAGCTTTCGACCACGTGACGGGACAGGTCGCGCTCGGCATCTTTTCGTGTCGCCTTTTTTTTGGCGGTGATCGGGTGGTGACGGTTCCGCGCGATGTATTCCTCGATTTCCTTCCGGGTGAGCGGTGCCTCGGCGGCAAGGAATTCCCGGGACTTTTCCTCCGTGTCCCTGCCGCGGACGAGCGCTTCAACGAAGTCGAGCAGCCTGCGGCGATTGACCAGCCCTTCAATCAGTTCGTCGGGAATCCATGAGGTCCCGGCGGCCGCGCCCGCGAGCGCTCCACACAGGGAGCCCAGAATTCCGCACGCGCCCCCCTCGTTCGCGGCGGCGAACGGGATTTCACCGGCCGCCGCGTGATGGTCGCCGCACAGCGCCAGTGCGTATGGCACGAGGGAGAGAGGGGCGTCCACCGTCGCGCGGGTGACGGGGCTTTTGACGTGGCGGTTCACCGCCGCGCATATGATCGACACGACGTCATCGCGCCCGCGCCGCCGGCCGAGTTCGCCGAACAGTTCGCGGAAATTACCGGTGGAACGAAGCATCGTCTCGGGATTGGCTCCCGCCTCCAACACAAGATCGGATCGCGTGTCGATTCGGGCGGCCACGCTTTCGGCGGCGGCAACGGCCAGGTCGAAAAGCCGGCAGGGGGCGGGAAGACCGTCTTCCGGCAGGAGGTTGCGAAGTATCTCGACGAATACGAGCACTGCGGTGACTGAAGGCAGGTCCCGGTTGAACAGCAGCGCCGCGTCGAGGCCGCGCGGAGCGCCGCCTTCACGTAGATCGGCGACCGCCGCGGCAGGGGCGATTATCGCGGCCGTTCGGGCGCAGCTTATGGAAACGATATCCGCCTTCCCGCCCGCGGCCCTTTCGAGCAGGGCGCGTTCCGCCCGTCCCGGATGCCTGAAAATGCCGAACGCGCTTCCTTCTACAGGGGGGGACTCCCTCACTATTTCCATGAGGCGTTCCGTATCCAGGCCCCGGGCCGTTTTGCCGGCCATTAGGACGAGCAGGGCCATCTGTGAGAGGGATGTATACAGCGCCGGCTTTTTCCAGCGGTCCAGCTTCCCCCTGAGCGCGGGCTCCGGATCCATGTAGCCCGTAATTCGGCCCAGCGTCGAACGGAGGTGGCCCGGGCTCAATCCTTCCAGGGGGGAGCACAGTGCGTCTCCGATTATTGCGCCGAGGAGAATGCCGGTACTTTTCTCATTGCGATTCATTACTCTTTCCACCCGATAAGCTTGCCGGGCGGGGGCGTATTGTCAAAGAATTATAGGCGATCACGGCAACACGATCCTAAAAAAAGACGATTTACTTGCATTTTTGAGAAAAAGGGACAGTATTACATCATATATTCGGGGGCTGTCGCCGCCCCGTAATGGTTTCCAAGGGGGGATGTTATGAAAAGATTGACGATGATATGCCTGATCGCCGTGGCCTCGTTATGGATGGGGTGCTCGAAGGCCGCTGACGAATATGCGACGGTGATGTTTTTTATCGGGGACGTAAAGATAAACGACGCGTCGATAGATATAGGCGCGATAATAAAAGAGAACGACCGTCTCGTTACCGCGGGGCAGTCCTCGTGCGACCTGAAGATCGGTGATTCGATAATCAGGATCAAGGAGAATTCGAAGGTGCTCATCTCCCAGCTCATGAGAAAGGGCGCGGTCGAGAACACGGCACTCGGTCTGGACGTCGGAAAGATGCTGTGCAAGCCCAAAAAACTCATGAAGGAAGAGAGCTTTCTGGTGAAGACGCCTACCGCGGTAGCGGGCGTGCGGGGGACCAAATTCACCGTCGAGGCCGACACCATGAAGACCACGCGGATAAAGGTGTATGACGGCAGGGTGAAGGTCATAAAGAGGGTCGAGAAGCTCGAGAATTCAATTGAGAAAATCATGGAAGGTGCGCCGGCGGTCGAGGAGAAGGAGAAGGTCGTTGTCACCGAGAATGACGTAAAAAAGGCCACGAAGCGGGTGGACGAAATCCTCGCCAGGGAGTCGGGTGAGAGTCTCGAGGTCGCCGTGGTTAAGGTCATAGAGGAAGCGGGTGGAGACGTCGTCGTCTCGCGGAAGGAGGTCCAGGCGTTCAAGGTCGAGGACTTCAAGGATGAGAAGAGCGAGCTGATCGCGGTGGAAGAGCGGCCCCGCGAGGTCATCCGGCAGATCGCGGAAATAGTGAAGATGGAAAGGGAGAAGCCGAAGCCCGATGGACGCCTCCTTATCACCAGGTATGAGATATACTTTATCAAAAACGGCAGCGTGCTCTGGGAAGGGAAGGTGATTAATCCTCCCGTACGCAGGGATGACCGGATTTATATCGCCTCCGGGGATTATGTTTACTGTGCGTCGGCGGAAGGGCCGGTACTCTGGCGGAAAAACCTGGACAATGATGGAAAGCTTGAAATCCAGGGGAACAAGCTGATTGTTCACGCCCGGGGCGGCCAGAAATCGCTCGATCTTGATACCGGCCAGGAATAGCCTGAAATTCCGATTGGGAAGGGGGGGCGCGTGCCGGGAGGCCGCGCCCTTTTCCTTTACGCTCGATGGTTTTCCGGGTGGATACTTAAAATATGCTACCACAATACGATATTATGGTTGCCATTTCCCCCGGCGTTTATTAGCCTACTTACGCGTTATTGGAGATAATGCAGTTTCAAAATACTAACGGTTGTGTGATTCCAAACGACCGTATGATGAGCGGACCGCGGTCCATGGTCGGGGATTACGGACAATGGGGGAGGAAGTTTTGAAGGTGAAGAGAATATCAATCGTCATCCTGCTCGCTGTCGTAATGGCATGCGGTGTCTTTGTTGATGCCGGAGCCCAGTCCGGCAGGAAACCGCTGCAGCACAACATCGCCAGCGGAAAGTATATTCACAACGATCTGGTCACCATGGCCAATATCAAGCAGTTGCCGATTCCGGCCACCAACGATGATTACGCGATATACCAGTCCATCGGCAAGGTGAGCAACGTCATAATCGGAAAGTTCAAGGTGGGGGCGCGCCAGGTGGTCCTCATCACCGACAGTAATGTCGACGGCAAGGTTGATTTTGCCTGCGTGTGGAACGTGGATAGCGGTGTTATCGACATCACGCCGAAGCCTGAAACGATTTACTCTGAAGTCCAGTTCCGGCAGATGAAAGACGACATCGTGAACGGCAAGAGCGGGCTGGTGAGCCCCAATCCCGAGGGGGTTGCCTATCTGCGCGTTTTGCTCGAAAAGCCGTCGAACATCATTAAAATGAGGAACGGCTTTCGCGTCTCCGGGTACGATCCCGACGTCAGGGGGCTTGAAAGGGTAAATTACTTTTTCTCCGATAACGGCGTTCACGGGTCGGATATGGCGTTCGAGGTTAAGTATAACAACGTGGGCCAGGTTCGCGTAAGTCCGATTATAACCATTTGGGTTTATTGCAAGGATTCATACGATCCATTTGTGATCGAAACCGTGAAGAAATTGAACGCTGAAGCCGCGGAAAAGTACTTCAAGAAGTAGAAAAATGTCCTGTATTCAGCACATCTGTTCTGAATACAGGACACAAATTTCCTCGTTTTAGTCCTGTTTTCTGTCAAGCCGCTGTTCCTGTGTGAGTTTTACGATGATAATTGTATAATCACTTTAACATTATAATTCTATTGGATATTAAAATCGATCGATTGGGGTTCCCGGGCCGATAATATCGCAATATATCTGAATATTTTACCTTCTTGGCATGGTATGTGCTTAATAACATGCAGTGAGCTGGGATATTCCTGGTACACTTTAATTTCCTTCCAAATATTCCGCTAAATTTGCGCGAGGTATTCTCCACGAATACCTCTCTTTTTTTCCCGGGTGCATTTTTTTGCTCCGGTCGCCGCGCGTTTAAGGCCTGATGACTTACTATTGAAGCTCGAAGGTATCCGGTATCTTGTAGGAAGAAATATTTTCGCGGCACCAGGCGCGGATTTCGTCCAGGTTTAGCTTCCGGTCTTTTTTTATCGTTATTTCCGCCGCCAGGGATTCAGTGAAGGAGTTGTCGGAATTCAGGGAGGAGTGTCCTGAAATCCGGACGTTTTCGATCGAGGGATGGTTTAACATGAGCGCTTCCACCTCGCGAGGGTAGACATTAAATCCCCTGCGGATGATCATATTCTTGGTTCGCCCGTTTATGTATAAATAGCCGTCAACACCACAATAACCCGTATCCCCGGTATAAAGCCAGCCGTCGATGATATGAGCGGCGGTGGCGTCCGGGCGCCGGAAATAGCCCGGTATGACGTTTACCCCTTTCACCAGAATCTCGCCCGTCTGGCCCGGGGGGCAGTCCCTGCAATCATGGACAATTCTTACCTGGTTATATGGCATCGGGACCCCGATGGACCCGTATCGGTTAGGCCGGCCCGGCATATTCCATGTTACGATTGGAGAGGCTTCGGTGAGCCCGTACCCCTGTCGAATGTCGATACCGAAACGCTCCATCATCGTGGCGAGTGTCAGCGTCGATATGGCCTCCCCGCCTGAAATCCATGTCCGCATTCCGGGGAAGCGGGCGCCTTTCGGGAACGCGGAGGCCAGTATGTTGTACATGGCCGGTACGCCGGCGAGCACCGTGGCTCCGGCGTTGAGTGCCGCCATGACGGCCTTTGGTGAAAAGCGGCCGAGCAGATGAAGCGGGGCCATGTTGAACAGCGGGATGAAGAGCGATGAGGTGAGACCGAAGGCGTGAAAGAGCGGCAGGGCGGTGATGAATACGTCGTCCCGGCGGGCGAAGATATCGGCGGAGGCGCGCGCCGTCTCGAAGATGCCCCTGTGGGTTATCAGCGCACCGAGCGGGCAACCGTCCATGGCTGACGTATAGATGATGGCGGCCGGTTCGTCATCCGCCACGTTGACGGCGCCACCGGTGCATCGGTATGGAGCCCGCGGCTCGGAAAGAGAGACGAATTCTTCGGCCCTGTCGGCCTGCAGAACCGCGCTTTCCGGGAGTAATGATAAGGCCCTGTCGCGAAGGTCGTCGAGCCTGTCGGAGGTGGTGATAAGCGCGCGCGGCTCGCTGAGCTCGATGTATCCGCGCATTTCGTACCGCCTGGCGGCGGGATTCACCGGTACGGCGACCGCACCGAGCCTGACGAGGGCGAGAAAGCTGTATATGAATTCTGGAGAGTTGCCAAGCTGGATGAGCACCCGGTCTCCGCGCCCGAGCCCCCGTCTATCGAACGCACCGGAGAGTCTTTCCGTCGCGGACAGGGCACGCGCGTAACTGATCGTCCGCCCGCCATGATAAAAAAACGGCGAATCCGGTTTCGAGTCCGCGGCCGCGTGTAAAAGGTTGAAAAGGTTTGTCGCACTCACGGTGGTCCGATTGAATAAGGGAAGCGGTCCCTTTTGCTTGACTTTCCAGGTAGTATTCCTATACTCTAGCCGGATGTCAAGATATAACGGATCCCGGATGAATAACCGTTCAGCGAATGATAGCGCTCTTTTTTATCACCATACTGCAGATATCCTTCCTGACGCACGTCTATTTTCTGATAAGTTACATTTCGAAGAAACAGGACCGGTATTTTAAGGGATTTCTTACCACCGCGATAACCAACATCTTCATCGGTATTTTTCTTGCCGTGCTGGTCCTCATAAGTCCCGCCGAGGTGAAGGCGCTCAACCTCGACCGCATGCTCTTCATCGAATCGGGGCTTATTTTCTTTCTCATGCTTTTTATAAAGGGACGCGTTTCGGTAAGGATTTACCGGAGATCCCAGGACCCGCAGCACTATCATTATTCTTATTTCGGCAAGAAGGTCATTCACGCGAGCGCCGTTACCTCGCGCGACCTGCTCACCTATTTCCTCACGCTGCCGCTGACGCTTATCTGCGGTGCCTATTTCGTGGTAAAGCTGGGGTGCGGTCGCTGAGATATCAGGCGGATCCGATGAGCGCGAGCACCAGACGCGCACCGGCGGCGATGTCGCGCATATGGATGAATTCTTTCGTCGTGTGGACCGCCCGCATGCCTATGGCGAGGTTCACGGCCTTTATCCCCCCGCGATTAATGATGTTGGTGTCGCTGCCGCCGCCGGAGCTTTCATAGCGCGGCGTTTTCCCGATCTTCCGCACCGCCGAGGCCGCCAGCTTCACCACGGGGCTGTCCTCCTTAAGGGAAAACCCGGTGTACTCGAGGTTTCGCGTTATCCTTATTTTCGCTCCAAGGCGGGCGGCGGTCCCGGTTGCCGTTTTCCTGATGCGTGCTTCAATAGCGCGAAGCTTCGCCGGTTTGATCGAACGAATCTCCAGTTTGCAGTAAGCGCTTTCCGCGACGATATTGGTGGCCTTGCCGCCGCTTATGATCCCGGCGTTCGAGGTCGTGTCTTTGTCGATTCTTCCATGGGGAATGCGCGTGATGATTTCCGAGAGAACGCGGATGGCGCTTATGCCCTTCTCGGGCTCCATGCCCGCATGGGCGGCCTTCCCCTTCACGAAGAATTCCATGGTCAGCTGTGTCGGGGCCTCCAGCACGATGCCGCCGATATCACCGCCGCTGTCGAAAACGAACGCGTAATCCGCGCGGATAAGCGAAAGGTCGAATCCCTTGATGCCGTAAAGCCCGATCTCCTCCGCGCACGAAAAGAGGAATTCGAGCGGGCCGTGCCGTTCCCCCGTTTCCTTGAGAACGCGCATGGCCTCGATGAACGCCGCGATCGCCGCCTTGTCGTCCCCGCCGAGGACCGTGTTGCCGTCGGTGGTTATCCTGTCGCCCTTTACGATCGGAACGATGTTCTCACATGGAACCACGGTATCCATATGACATGAGAAAAGAAGTTTCCTGCGTCCCGGCTCACCTTCAATCCGGGCCAGCAGGTTGTGCGACTGGCCGCATGGATGGAGCGACCAGGCAACCCCCAGCTCATCGAAGATGGAGGTGAGGTATTCGATTACGGGCTTCTCTTTCCATGACGGTGAGGGTATTTTTACCAGGTCTATAAATGTATTCTGCAGACGCTCCCTGTTGATCTCGTACATCGCTGTCACCGGTTCCCTGTCATTTCTTGAATTTTTTGACCATGAGGATGAACTCCTCCAGTATGACATCCCGTCCGTCGATTGAATCGCCGTCGGCGTAAAAGTGTATGAGCGGCAGTGTCGCGTCCGGGAGTATGAGTACCCAGGCGTTCTCCCGTGTTATCCGTATGCCGTCAATCATCTCCAGCCTGGTTCCCTCGGGAAGCGACAGCGAGGAAAGCATCCGCATGACGGAGGCCTTCTCCTCCATGCTGCACGGCAGCGATGTGCTTTTTATGTTCCCGCGCGGCAGGCGCTCCCTGAGCTCGTGCAGCGGGCGGTCCTCCATGGCGACGTATTCGAGTATGATGAGGGCCGCGATCATGGGATCGTAGGCCATCTCGAGATAGGGGTATCGCCCGGACGCTCCCGACTGAAATATGTCGGTAGTGTCCTGCGGGGCGCGTATCTTGGTGCTGGTGCGCAGCACCGTCGCCCCGTAGGCGTGACCGATCTTCTCGATCACCGAGGGCGACACTATCGGGATGTTGATCGTCTTTTCGCCGCGGTATTTCATATAATACAGCGCGAGGAGCGCGCTCGTGTCGTCAGCGGAAAGCGCGTTCCCCCGCTCGTCGATGATGGTGAGGTGCTCGCCGTGCGGGCCGATGATGACGCCGATCTCGCGGTTCGCGCGGGCCATGTCGACGATCCCCTCCAGCGCCTTGCGTGTCTCGACCCTGAGCTCCTCCTCGCCCGGGGTCTCCTTTATCTGTCCCCGGAGCACCGAAACGCTGCAACCGAGGCTCACGAGCAGGTCGGGGAAGATATAGGATGTCGCCCCGTTGAAACAGTCGACGATGACGCTGAACTTTTTCCTTGCGAGCATGTCGTGATTGACGTATTTCTTCACATTCGCCATGTACGACTCGAGATGGTGTATGGGGTAAACCAGCTTGCCGACCTCGAAGGCGTCCTTTCGCGGGTAATCCCCTCGGAAAAAGATGTTCTCGATTTTCTTCTCTTCGGCCACGGATATCTGAAAGCCCAGCTTGTTGAATATCTTGATCTGAACGAACTGAAGTCCGGTCATGGGCGATATCTGAACGTAGATACCCATATCGGCGCTGATGAAGCGCGTTGAATAGCGGTTGATGGGTATGGATTCGATCTCCATGTCGTAGACCTCCACTCCCATGGAGAGGAGGCCCGCCGTCAGGGCGCGCTTGATGAGGCGTGCGGCTGCGGTCGTATCACGGCTTATTATCACTATGGCGTTCTTTCCGAGGAAGGCCCCCAGGGCCGAACCGAGCTTTGCGCTGAATTCAGGCGTGATTTTTGTGTTGAACGAGCCGAGGATGCCATCGGTTCCGAAAAGCACCTTCTTCTCGGTCTGTCCCCATATGAGATCGGTGGTGAGACGCGTGCCCTGTTCGACGATTTTTTCCGGCCATACGCGGATTCCCGGTGGAATTTCCGAGCCGCTGCCGATTTCGCAGTCGTCGCTTATGACCGCTCCTTCGTAGATGGCGACGCCGCTTTCAATGACGCAGCGCTTTCCGATTACAACACCGCGGAGCTCGCTCTTCGATCCGATAATCGTGTTGTGGAGGATTATGCTTCTCCTGACGGACGCACCCTCGTCGATTACGCAGCTGTCGCCGATGACGCTGAACTCCGATATCTCCGCCCCGGCCTTGATCCTTACGAAATTTCCCAGCACGACCGGGCCATGGATGACCGCGTCGGGAGAAATTTCGACGTTGCGCCCGACCCATACGTTCTCGCCGATTTTTTTTCCGGGGAATTCGATATTGACGAGACCGTCGAGTATCGCCCGGTGGACATCGCGGTATGAATTGAGCGTGCCCACGTCGCACCAGTAGCCGTCGGCGACGTACCCGTACAGCGGGATATCCTTTTCCTGTAGAGTGGGGAAGAGGTCCGTGGAAAAATCGTATTTAGTGTCCTCGGGGATAAAGCGCTTGAGTATGTGGGGTTCGATGACGTACATGCCGGTGTTCACGGTATCGCTGAAGACTTCACTCCAGGCGGGCTTTTCGAGAAATTTGTCGATACGGCCGTCCTCTTTCGTGATTACAATGCCGTACTCGGTCGGTTCGGTCACCCTGGTGAGCACGATCGTAAACGGGGACCGCTTCTCGCGATGGAAGCGGAGGATTTTGTCTATATCGAAGTCAATAATGCCGTCTCCGCTGAGAACGATGATCGTATCGCGCGTATTACCCGCCGCAAGCTTGACGCCGCCGGCGGTCCCCAGGGGCGATTCCTCGATGGAGTAGGTTATATTGACGTCCCACTCGGAGCCGTCTCCGAAATAATTCTGCACGTTCTCGGGCCTGTAGAAAAGGCTTATGACTATATCTGTGATACCCTTCTTCCTGAGCAGGTTGACGGTGTGCTCTATGACCGGCTTGTTGATTATGGGTATCATCGGCTTGGGGCGGTTGCTGGTGAGCGGCCGAAGCCGCGTCCCTTCTCCACCGGCCATAATGATCGCTTTCATTTGATAACTTTCCTCCGGCGCTCCCGTCATGAAATCGGGAGCGCGGAAATATTTGAGTAACGGCCTGACCGGATGCGCGGGATCTTATGCGGATATGGGTGTGGAAATTTTCCCGCGCCCTCCGGCAATAATACATAGACTGGTTGCATAACTGATAAAAATGTCATCGCGAGGAGGCCGCAGGCCGACGTGGCGATCTCAAAAGGAAGCACGTTTTCACTGGAAAACCAGATGATTTATGAGATTGCCACGCCCCGATAAGGCCGGGGCTCGCAATGACACCCGGAAAAGCAATGACTCTGATCAAAAAGAGAATGCTGATGATAAGAAAGATAAACAGATGAAAATGGCTTGTCAATTAAAAACTTCGGCTGTAGAGTGAATACATACTTCACATCGAGGATACGTCTGATGAGGATCGCTCGGTTCGTGTTATGCGCATATTTGTTTGCCGTGACGTTGGCGGTAACGGTCGATGCCGGAGCCTCGGATAATCCGTATATCGAATCACTGCGTGCCGGGTCTTACGAGCAAAGAATTGATGCCATGCTTCACCTGGGCTTCGCCGGGAACAGGGCCGCTTTTTTTTACCTGGTAGAGAACCTGAACAGCGGGCGCGACGCCGACTCCGCAGCACGGCGGCATGTCCGTATCCGTTCAGTCGCGGCGGAGGCCCTGGGGCGGCTTCGTGATGATCGCGCCGTCCCTCACCTCGTGGCGCGGTACGGCCGGGAAGAAAGTCCGGAGGTTAAACGGTCCATCCTGTTCGCGCTGAGTTTCCTGAAGCCGGCCGGAGCGGAGGGTGTCGTTGGCGAGGCCCTCTCGTCCGCAGACGAAGGCGTGCTGTTCGAGGCGATCCGGACGGCGGCGCTTTCCGGGAACCGGGTCCACTCGACGCGCCTGCGCGACATCGCGACGACATCCTCCGTGGAGCGTGTACGGCTTGCGGGTGCATTTGCGCTGATAATGCTGGGCGATGACGTCGATAAAAACTCGGCGTTCCTGGAGGAGGGCCTGAAGAGCCGCGATCCCGAGTCCCGCTTCTGGGCGGCCGTTTACCTCGGCGAGGCGGGGCGAGGCGGTTCGCTTGACGGCCTCGTGAGGGCCCGTGAGATTGAAAACATGGAATGGGTGAAACGGGAGATCGACATTGCCGCGGCCAGGCTCGCGACAACGAGGAAGAGGCAGCGCGAGAGGGAAGAGGATGAGAGGCTCGGCCGCATCATCACCGACAGCTCGCGGGAGAAGCCCGTAATAGATCCGCCGGAAAAGGCTGAAGCCAGGTAAGCGGGCCCTATCGCGACAGCGCGATGCTGAGCGCGGTGGTAAGCTTCAGAATATCGCGGTTGCCTCCGCGTATACGCGCGCACAGAATTCCCGCGATATTGCCGAGGATCCTTACCCCGATCTCGGGGTGCGTGTTCAGGAATTCGTTGAAATCGCCCTTGTCGATTTCATACAGGACGCAGGTCTCGAACGCCTTGACGGTTGCCGAACGGGGCTGCTCCTCAAATACCGACATCTCGCCCATGAGGCCGACCTGATCGGCCCGCAGGCGGACGAGGGACTTCTCCACTTCGCTGTACCCGCGTTCGTTCGAGACCTTCATTGTGATGACATTGGAAACGACGGCCTCTCCCTCGATGAAGAAGAACATGCTGTTGCGTTCCTCGCCCTCTTCCATGATGAGGTCGCCCTTCTCGAACACGGCGCGCTTGCAGTAATCGAACAGTATCCGTGCCTCGGCCTCGGAAATACCCCTGAGTATGACGATGTCCCTGAATTTTTCGAACTCGGTCATTCTTTCACCTTCGTCCCGTCGATCACCAGCGCGCGGTCGTTTTCCTGGATCACATATTTCCATCCCGGATTGACCATGACATTGAGCTTGCCGCCCGTGTCCGCGAAGTAGTCGAGCTGTGATTCGGCGAATTTCCTTTTGATGAAATCGTCGATTGAAGACGGATCTTCGGAAAGAAAATCGTCGATGGAGAGTTTCCTGGATTCAGAAATAATACCGATCAAGAGGCCTCCGTCGCGGTCCCGGAGAAAACCGAAGAGGTCCTGGAAGTTTTTGCCCACGTACTGCGACGGGATCGGATGCGAGGTGACGCCGCGCCCCAGGTTGAACGACATCAGCTCCCTGAGCGCCTGCGGAACGCCGGGGTGCATGGCCGAGTTGATGAGCAGGAAACTGTTGAACTCACCGTTGACCACGACGCTCTCCACGCTCGTACGCTTGAGGTACTGCTCGTTCTGGGGATTGATGATCTCGGCGCTTATGCGAGCGCCCGGGTTCAGGTTGTTGACGGTGTACGCCGCGAGCACCACCCGCTCGTCCGCGTTGTTGAGCGAGTTCTGCCCCGATTCGTCGGCGAGCAGCAGGATGGAGCGCGCCTTGCGGATGTTGGCGTTTTCGAGGGTTTGCTCGTGGGTGAAGTTACCGCGCACGAATTCTATCGATAAAAACTTCGATGCGTAGGTGAACTGCAGTTCGTTGAGGGCGTCGATATCGAGGTCGTTGACGAGCACGGCGTCGACTTTCCTTTTGTTCTTGTCGCAGATCGCCTGCAGGCCGTGGAGTATCCGTACGGCGTTCTGGTTCCATCCGCATATGATAAGGTGGTCGCTCAGGTTTATTTTCTGCAATCCCTTGCCCTCCTTCATTTTTCGTTCCACGAGGATCGACGCGATGGTGCCGGAGATGATGATGGTGAGGATCATACCGCTTCCCATCATGAGTACGGCGAGGACCCTTCCGGGCCAGGTGATCGGGAACTTGTCGCCGTAGCCAACCGTGGCGATGGTGACGAAACCCCACCAGATGCCGTCGCCGATCGTCTTGATGAGGGCCCCCGGCTCATGGAACTCGAAATAATAAACCGCCGTTCCGAAAACCGTGACGGTGGCCAGGAGGAAAAAGAGCAGCCGCGACACGCGCTCCTTGCGGAGCGTTTCCAGCACATCGGCGATCCAGCGCAGTTTCTCTCTCAGTGTGGTTTTCATTCAGGATAGCGGGTCTTTCAGTGTCTGTATATCACCCTTCCGACAATGCTTCTATCCGTGACCGGCCCGAACTCTCGACTGTCAAAACTGTAATCGAGGTTGTCGCCGAGCAGGAAAAACGCGTGCCGCTCGACCTTGACCGCGGTCATGTTGTCGCGCCCGGAGAAGCTCATCGGGAATACTCTATTATCGGTCGAAACCGTCTTCCATTTGAACCGCGCGCGCTCGTTATTTATATAAATAATCCCGTTGCGGAGCTCCACGACATCGCCCTCAACGGCCGCGATCCTTTTCAACAAATGTTTTCCGGGTTCGATCGGGCTTTCAACCAGTACGACATCGCCGGTTCGCGGCGTTCCGATTTTAAGGGCGTACACCCTGTCTCCGCTCTTGTAATCCGGATTCATCGAGGAGTCCGAGACGGTAAACCCGGCAACAAGCAGCCTGAGGACGATAAAACCGACGATTATTCCCGCAAGGCCGAATACGAACCGCGAAATCGGCGGTAGACCGAATCTTGATGTACCATTGTTGATGTTCATGGAGGCCTCGAATCTCTGTTTTAGCGCAGTATGCGGCGGCGGTGATTATTTTCAAGAAGAAAAGTGCTTGATTAAAGCCTGAAAAACGGGTCTGCTGATCGGAACACACTATCGATCGAGAGGTGCGCCATGCCCGTAGCAGCTAAGATCAGTGAATCGGTGAGCAGATCTTCATGGATCCGGAAGATGTTCGAGGAGGGGCTCAGGCTCAAGGCGCAGTTCGGCGAGGAAAATGTCTTCGATTTCAGCCTGGGAAATCCCGACCTGAGCCCTCCGGTAGAGTTTACCGACACACTGAAAGCCCTTATCGAAAAAAACGAGCGCGGGGCGCATGGCTACATGCCGAACGCCGGGTTCGACGGCGTGCGCGAGGCGATCGCGGTGCGCGTCTCGAAGGAGCAGGGTGTCGATCTCCAGGGCAGGCATGTTATCACGAGTTGCGGCGCGGCGGGAGCCCTCAACGTCATCTTCAAGACGATTCTCAATCCGGGAGACGAGGTGGTCGTGCCGCGGCCTTACTTCGTGGAGTACGGCACGTATATCGACAACCACCGGGGCCAGATCGTTCTCGCCGACACGAACCCCGATTTTTCGCTCAACATCGCCAACATCCGCTCCGCGCTGAATGAAAAGACAAGAGCGGTGCTCATCAATTCGCCGAACAATCCCACGGGACGCGTTTATCCCGAGGAGGACATAAAGGCCCTCGGCGCGCTCATAAAGGAGCATATGGAATCGACGGGCCGGATCGTTTACCTGGTGTCCGACGAGCCCTACCGGGAGATCGTCTACGACGGCCTTCGCGTTTCGAGCATACTCAAGCACTGCACCCAGGCGATTGTGGTGACATCGTATTCCAAGACGCTTTCGGTGGCGGGCGAACGCATCGGATACATAGCCGTGCATCCCGGATGTGTTGAGGCCGACGTGCTGCTGTCGGGACTCATCCTCTCGACGCGAATACTCGGTTTCGTCAACGCCCCGGCGCTCATGCAGCGCGCCGTGGCGAAACTCACCGGCGTGTCGGTCAACGTGAACATCTACAAAAAGCGGCGCGATCTCCTTATGGAAGGCCTCAAGTTTGCCGGATTCGATTTCGTCAAACCGGAGGGCGCGTTCTACATCTTCTGCAAATCGCCCATCCCCGACGACGTGGCCTTCGTTGGCCATCTTCAGAAGTTCAACGTGCTCACCGTCCCCGGATCGGGTTTCGGGGGTGCCGGATATTTCAGAATAGCCTATTGCGTTTCCGAAAACGTTATCCAGCGCGCGGTGCCAAAATTCAAGGAAGCGCTCGAGGCCCTCAACGCCTGACGCGAGGCGTCGCGGATATCACTGAATTCGAGGAGGAATAAATGGCGGAAGAAAACAAGGCTGCCCCGGCGAAAAACAAAAAAATAAACAGGCTGAAGAAGGATGAGCTGAAAAAGAAGATCGATGAGATCGAAAAGGGCAACCATGTGAAGTCCAGGTATTATCGCCACCTTATGATGCGCGCGGCCGAGCTCGGCTAGCGCTCGGGCATCATTCTCTTCTCAACAGGAGCAGGTACTCGTACCGGTACAGGTCCTCGATGAACTGGCGGATGGCTTCGTGGCGATCCTTCGCCGAGCCCGAGGTCATGATGAAGCGCACCTCGTCAGTCCACTCGATGCGTAAAAAATCCGCATACGGCCCGCGCAGGCATTCGTACCCACCGGCGCGTGCAATCCGCTCGAGATGGGAAAATTTAATGGTATACTCGTCGTGACCCTTTAACCGTATCTTCTCGGGGGAGCGCGGAGCGGGGATATTGATGAACGGCCGGTATGCCGACGGTACGGCCGCTTCGCAGCTGTGCTCGCTTATGAAAAGAGTCCGTATTCGTGCACCACACAGTTTCTCCACCGCCAGCGCCGCACCCAGGTTGAATACGAAGGGTCCGTCCGGACGATCTAGGCCGTAGTCCCGGATGAGGCGCCGGGCCGTCTCCATCTCGTCTCCGCCGCCGGAACCGTCGAGGGCCTCCGCTGTGAGGTTGCAGAGGGCCGGGAAATCGCCGATGTTTTCATTGAGGATGGCCAGGTCGAACCCGGAAAGCAGTCCCGCATCGAGATCGAGGAAGTCCTGGAGCAGGAATCGGGCCCTGTTCTCTCCCAGCGTTTCCCGCTGCCGATCGAGCAAGAATGGTGAGATGTCGAGCATTACCGCGTCCAGGTGCGGGTGCGCCGATACGAGGTCCCGCATTACGTACCCGTACCCCCCGCCGACCTCAAGCACCCGGTGGACGCCGTTCCAGTCGATGTATCGTGACAGGTATGCTTCGAGATGCGATCCATAGGTGCCGTCATTCACGAGTATCCGTCTGCACGGACTCGACGATTGCTGGAGCATGTTGCACACGGTCAGTTCCCAGCCGAGTGATTCCATATGGTGGCGGTGGTAGTCGGCGGTGGAATTTACGAAAGGGATCACAGGAATATGCCCTCGCCCTCCGGAACTGCGCTTCTGCCGAAGAGCAGATATCCGAGGAGAACGAGCGCGAGGAGGATGATGGCGACGATTGCCGTTATCCGGCGCTGTTCCGCCGCGGGGAGAAGGCGGAAGTTCTGAAGCTTGTACTTGACGGCAAGCAGGCCGGTTATGATCGCCCCCCGGGTTTTCCCGATGTCCACTCGTCCGAAAAAATCCCTGAAACGGCGCGAGGTGGTCCGCTTTCCTGTTTTTTCGTGTCTGACGTCGAACCGGGCGTCCGTATACAGGCCGGGATTGTCGGGATCGGCGATGAAATCGTGTCCGCAGGCGCAGCGTACGCGTATCTTACCCTTGTCGATGGGAAAACGCAATCCCGTCCCGCAGGAAGGGCATGCCTTTATGAGGAACATGGAAGCGAACTCCTCAGAGTATGCCGGAGGCCTGGTTAAGAACCTGGGGCATGTCGCCGTAAAGCTCTTCCATCTCGCGGTTGCTGAGGCCCAGCGCCTTTATGGCCGTGTCGCTCAGTTCATGATAGAGTCCGTCGGCCCCGATTCCGACCCCCGCCATAAGGCAGAGCGTGTTTGCGATATGCACAATCGAGACGATGGGCAGGAACTCCGCCGGCGCCTTGTCGGGCTGGTGGTGATAACGGACGATTGACTTGAGGACCTCGGGGAATTTCCACTTGTTGAGTATGTTTTCCCCGATCTCCTGGTGGTCGAAGCCCATTATTTCCTTTTCGGCCGCGGAGAACTGGATCTGCCTGGCCTGTGCCAGTTCGAGGATATCCTTGAAGGTGTTCTGCACGAAGAGGGCGAGGACCGTTTTGCCGACATCGTGGATGATGCCGCCGGTGAATGCGATGTCCGCGATGCTCTTTTTGTTTTTTAAAACGGCGATTTTTTTGGACAGCACCGCCACCGCTATTCCGTGTTTCCACAGCTCGCCGCGTGCGAGGTCGTATCCCACGATCAGCTTGTTCAGGACTTCCCGTGTCGCGGCGACAACGACGATGTCCTTCACCTCCTTGATACCGAGCGTTACGATCGCCCGATCGATGGAAGATATTTCCTTCCCCTTGCTGAAGTAAGCGGAATTGCAGAGCTTCAGGATATTGGTGGTGATCGCCTGGTCCTTCGATATCTCGTCGGCTATGGCCTTGAATGCCACATCAGGATCGTTGACCATGGTGAGGACCTTGCTGGCCACGTCCGGGATGGAGGGAAGCTGGTCGAGATTGTTGATGATTCCCTGTATTCTTTGCTGTATATGCGCATGCATGAGTTTACTCCGCTATATGGTTATACTTTATAATAGAGTTTTTCCTGCCCTCCGGCTTTCACCTTCAGCCGACCGTCTTCGAGAAAGAAATCGATGACCCTTCCCGTGTTGCCGCCAGTGTCCTCCTCGAGAACCGGGATACCGTTTTTTTCGAGTACCTTTTTGCTTTCCTCGACGTTTCTCTCGCCGATCTGTCCCAGCGTTACGCTCGCGTTGAATTTGAACATCGCGGCCCCTCCCGCCAGCTTTGCGGAAAGAAATTCCTTCCTGGCACCGTCTTTCATCAACCGGGCGACGAGCAGGGGAATGGCGCTGTCGGCGTATTTTTCAGGATTGCCGTCTCCGGGATTGTTGGGCAGCAGTATATGCGCCATCCCCCCGACTTTTTTCATCCTGTCGTATATGCATATGCCGACGCAACTTCCCAGTATCGTCCTCAATACGGTCGGACTGGAGGATGCTCCCGTCTGGGAGACACCGACGTTTATTAATGTGTTCATACCTGTAACTCTGGGATCCCTTGTTTTTAGATCCGACACCCGCTATGCAAATTTCCGGTGAAGGCCCGCCGGTCGCCCGTTCCCGCTTTCGAAGGCCGATGGTACGGAATTGCACGACAGGCCAGATTATTTAAGAGCCTGAAAGGACGTTTGTCAAGGGAATTCGGGGGGGCACTGGTTTTTTATTTGCTTTCCTGGCGCGCACGGGGCATACAGGCTCGGAATATATCCGCTTCCAAGCGGCTCAGATGATGAATCAGGTCAAAAAGATACAGGGCATTCTGGATGGTATGGACGGAGCGGCGACGAACGACACCGGCGCCGTTCATATCAATATCATCAAGAACGAGTTTGTACTCCTGAACGGCAGGATAGGGATTCCCCGTCTGCCGGTCAAGGAGATCGATCCCGGGCTTGCCGCGGGCGTTCTTGCCGATATCGGCGGTTTTATACCGGAGTATCTGGGCGGCCACCGTTTTATCGTCGGTCCGGTCTCGGCGGCTCACCAGCACAGCCTGCAGTTCGCCCGCCGGGTCGAAGGCGCCCTTATGGATTTTGTTCATCTTTTCCGCATTGATCTGCGTTACGGAGGCGGCGCGGACGAGATCATCGAGAAGGGGGGCACCGACTTTTATCCGGCATATTATACCGATCGGGTTTATTTCAAGTCCCGGCTCGTCCCCGTGGAGAAGAGCACGGAACCCGAAATCGATTCCACTCCCATCCGGCTGGTCGATTCCACCTACACCGATTCCGACCAGTATTTCCATACCTATGCGACCTTCGATGACACCGGTTATCGTGAGGCGACGATGGAAATACACCGTCGGATGGACATGGCGGATGTGTTCCCGGTATCGGCAACCCTCTATCCGTTCGTCGAGTTCGATCATTTCACCGCCTGTCTCAACGTGCCGAACCCCACGCCCGCGGAGATAGAGAAAGCCGTCAGAATATTCGAACCTCTGTTTTTATATATATTCACCCGATACCGGCCGCTGGACGGACGCTTCTCCCGCGAGAGGACAGGGGCGGCTTTCCCCGATATGCTTTCAGTCGCGGAAGGCGTCGAGCCGGGACGCGATTTTCGCGCGCGGATCGCCGGGTATTTCGCCAGGTATTCGTTTTTTCGCGACGACGATCTCGCGCTTAAGGGATGGTGGAGAATCGATATTAATGAATAATGTCGTCGTCAGCCGCCGTATCGTCCGCACGCTGGTTGGTGTGATCGTTTTCGTTTCAGGGGCGACACTCTTCTGCTCGCCGCCCGATCTGGCCGTGCGTGAAATCTCGCTCGGTTCGCGTCTCGAGCCGGACGGCACCGTCGGTGACGAGTCGCTTGTCTATACGCTCAGACCATTCCGGAAAAAAGGCACCAACAGGGACCTCTTCAACCACGTCTATTTTCAGGGAGATACGGTCTGTTTCAGCCTGCTCGTTACGCGCCCGGTAACAAAAGCGAACGTGAACGTCCTGTTCTTCGACCCGGTGTCGGGTCGAAGTTTCCCGGCGGAACGAATCGATATTGAGAAGAAGCGCGTATCGGGCTTTTCATTGCTGGGAAGCCTGCTTGACGGTTTCCACAGGGACAGGCGTGACGATCCGGCACGGGCGGACCATTTCTGTTGTACTCCCGTACGATTCGAGGTGCAGGTGACGGTCGCGGACGAGAAGGGCAGGTATTCATCGTTGAAAAAATCCGCTTTTACCATTCAATATGAAGACCGGGAAGGGCGATAACAATCGGCACCCGCACCGCGGTCTTCATCTGGCCAACGAATACTTTATCATGCGCCATGGCCAGAGCGAAGCGAATATCGGGCGCTTTATCTGCAGTTCCCCGGTGGACGGCCTCGATTCGTGCGGCCTCACCCCCGAGGGAGAGCGCCAGGCGCGAGAGGCAGCGCTCAATTTCTTTCCCGCAATCCGACGTGTCGTAGTGTATTCCTCAGATTTTCTGCGCGCCCGGCAGACCGCGGAAACGATCGCCGAATGCATAAGGGTGGAGCACATCAAGCTCACGCCGCTGCTGAGGGAGCGTTTTTTCGGGGAATTCGACAGGGGTGATGACAGGCTGTACGCCGAGGTCTGGAAGGCCGACCGGGGGAATCCCGATAATGAAGCGGCCGGCGTCGAGTCTCCCGCCGCGGTCCGAAAAAGGGCGCTTGCGGCGATACGCGCGTGCGAACGGGAGTTTTCCGGAAGCACGATCCTGCTCGTATCGCACGGCGATATTTTACAGATTTTATTCGCGACATTTCTCGGCCTTTCGCCCGACCGGCACCGTGAAATCATTCCGATAACCAACGCGGAGATCAGGAGGCTCGTCCCGTCGGAGAATGTTCACCTGGAGGAGCTGGAATGAATAAGCCTGAGCAAATCGGGCCCGTGTGGGCGCAACTTCTTTGCCCGGCCCTTTTGCTTCTGTTCATCGTGTCCCTTTCATGCGCTCGTCCGGATGGAGAGGTCCGCAATCTCATACTGCTGATTGGGGACGGGATGGGGCCGCAACAGATCGGCCTGGCGCTCACTTATGCCCGGTACGCCGCGAAGCCGGCGATGAAGGACAGGGAGCTTTCCATCGAGCGGATCATGCGTGACGGCACCACGGGTCTTGCGCTCACGAGCCCCGAGGGTTTTCTCGTTACGGATTCGGCGGCTTCCGGAACGCAGATTGCCACCGGAAGAAAGTCCCGCCCGGGAATGATCGGCCTGGACGGCGACGGGAATCCCGCCGAAACGATACTGGAGAAGGCGCGTCGAAGCGGAAGAGCGGCCGGTCTGGTCTCGGACACCCGCATCACCCACGCCACCCCGGCCTCCTTCGCGGCCCACCGACCGGTCCGCATGATGGAGAACGAGATCGCCGGGGACCTGCTCGACTCCGGCACCGAGGTACTGCTGTCGGGAGGTCTGCGCCACTGGCTGCCCGGTAATGTCGGCGATGCTTCCTCGTCGGAAAACGTTTATCTGGAGAAGATCATTCCCGATCACCTGTCGCTGCGGTCGGCCCGCCGTGACGGAAGGAACCTTATACGGGAAGCGCAACAACGGGGCTATGAAACGGTATTCGATCGCAAGGCCCTCATCGGGAGCTCTTCGTCGAAATTACTGGGGCTTTTCGCCGAATCGGAAATGCCCGATGCCATCAGGGTGAGTCGGACTCGTTCCGACGGGAATCGCGTTATACCGACGCTTGCCGAAATGACGGGCAAGGCGCTCGAGGTGCTTTCGAGAAATGAAAAGGGTTTCTTCCTCATGGTCGAAGCGGGTCAGATCGATTATGCCTGCCATCACAGCGACGCCGGCCGGCTGCTGCACGAAATGCTGATATTCGACGAAACACTCGATAGCATTTTCCGGTGGGCGCGCGGCAGAAGCGACACGCTGGTAGTAGTGATGGCCGACCACGAAACGGGAGGTTTCGCGTTCAGCTATTCGCGGTACAATGTCCCCCCGGAGATGAAGCTCCCCGGTACGGCATTCCGCGGGCGGGAATACAGTCCGATGAACAATTACGCGCGTCCGTTTCTGCTCGACAGGTTGTACGCGCAGAAGAAATCCTTCAACGATATTCGATTGGAGTTTGACATCCTGCCTCCTGGTTCGCGGACCCCGGGGAATCTCGCGCGCATTTTCAACGACGCGGTTGAATTCAAAATTTCCGCCGAACAGGCGGGTGACATTCTCGCCATGGAGGACGCTCCGCCCGGTTTTATGGCAAGAGGGGAAAGGATACACCGGCTTCCCCGGATTCACGATTTTAAGGAATTCTACATGGCTCCCGGGGAAGGCAGAAATAATTTAATGGGAAGAGCTGTGGCACGCGAGCAGAGCGTGGTGTGGGCGACCGGTACTCATACGGCTTCACCCGTGATCCTCGTGGCCTGGGGCCCCGAAAAGCACTCGCGGCGGTTCGGGGGAGTCCATCATACCACCGAGGTTCATGAGCTGATGGCGGAGGTGCTGGAACTGCGGTGACGGCCGCGTCAGCTCATCGGTTCGAGGACGTTCCGGATTTCCCGCTGTTCGTCCTCGTTGAAGGGGTTTTCGGCATCATCGATCAGCTGTTCGCGTATTTCCTCGTCTTCACCGTTCTCGCTCGTTTCGATGGACGAGGTGATGACATATTTTCTATCGGGCAAGGTCAGCACTTCTTCCCTGGTTTCAAGGGAGGTGATATTTATGGTTCCGCTTCGGGGGATGAGGATGGTTTTATTCCCCGTGACTTTCAGTATGAATTCCGTTCTGGAAGACTTGATGCGGGCGTTCGGGGTCATGTAAAAATAATCCGGTTCATCCGATTCGTTGTTAATCCGTGTGAAGAGCGTTCCTCTGATCAAATTGAAGACAAACTCCTTCTGCCGGCCTCTTCGTTTCATTATCGCCTTGCCGAGCCGCAGTTCGCTTCCTTCGTGGACTTTCAGAAGAAAACGGTCTCTGTACGAGAGAACCACAATCGAATTTCGGGAAACCTCCAGGAGGCTGCCTTCCATTATGGTGCTTCGGTAGCTGACGGGTTCTCCATCGATAAACGCCTGCCCCTTCATGGAATAGACATAAAGCGGCAGTGCCTGCGGCGCACGATCGCGGTAAATCATGACGCTCGCGCCGATCATGAGGATCATGGCGGCCAGAGCGCCGGCGAGCGCCCTTCTGTTCCAGTTGGTCAATATGGCAAGGATGTTAAACATCGGGGCATTGTCGAGTGCGCTCTGATATGTGGTTCGATAGGTGGCCAGTATCCTTTTCTCGACGCTGTGTGAAGGTTCAAAGGTGTTATTGTGGGAGGGCATGAGGATACGCACAAGCTTTTCATGACGGTTCCGGCACCTGGGACAGTGGCTCATGTGTTCGTTCACGGCCGCACTCACCCTGCCGCCTGCCAGGAGGGAGAGCATGGTCTGTTGATCTATGTGGGATCCCTTCTTCACCGTATATTCCTGCTTGAATAATTCTAGCACAGAACCGTCCACTGTCGGGATTTTCACGACGGCAACGGGCCGATCGCCGCATCCTCACTATAACCCTATTTAATAAAACAATCGTAAAAGGGAAAACTGCCATGGTTTGTAAAAAAATTTCATAAAAAGCCGCTTTTTTTCAAATGATCGCCGAGATCTTCAATGACGGATGAAAGTTTTCTCCTTACCGTTCTCTCCGATATTCCCAGGGCGGAGGCAATCTGGGCGGCGTTCATACCGGACTCCTTGGTCATTATAAAAATAGACCGGGAGATTTCGTCTATGGATTGAATATGATCGTAAATCTCTCGGTTCAACTCATCGAGTTCGAGGACCCCTTCTATATAGTCCTTTCCGGTTACACTGCTGTCTTCCTCCAGGGGCACGGGCGTTATCTTCCGGTCACGTTTGATGTAGTTGATTACAAGGTTGTGGGCGGTACGGTAGAGAAAAGAGCGTATATTGGTGTCGGCCAGATCGTATTTATGGGAGTATTTAATCAGATTTTCAAAGCAGTCGTGCAGGGTGTCCTCGGAGGCCTCATATGAATGGGCAAACCTGTATATGTAGACAAATAATTCTTTCTTGTATATATCGTAAACCTCACGCAGTCGCGCTTCAGTCAGCATATTTTTTTGGGAAATTATGTCCGAAAGTTCCGTCTCGATTGTTGTACTAGGTATAGAACTGCTAGTTCTATGATTTTAACAATCAAAAAAGGAGACGTATATGAAAAAATTTCTTAGCCTTTTGGTCGCTATTGCCTTCGTCGTATCGACCACGGCGTTCGCGGCCGATGCTCCCAAGAAGGACGCTCCCGGCAAAGCGGCGAAGGTAGAGCAGAAAAAGGCTGACGATAAGGCTGCGAAGAAGGACGAGAAGAAGGCCGCTCCGAAGCCTGAAGCCGCCCCGAAGAAAGCCGACGACAAGGCCGCCAAGAAGGACGACAAGGCTGCGAAGAAGGACGAGAAGAAGGCTTCCAAGTAAAATAAATACTTATTGCAATAAAACTGCAGTTGATGGTAAAATTGTCACAGATCTTGAGAATATGGTTTTTCCCCCGCCTCGGGCGGGGGAAATCCTCTGAAATTCACAGGGATGCGACAAACATAGTGCAGGTCTTATAAAACAATAAAAAATAAGGAGATTCACATGAAGAAGTTTGCAAGTCTTATCGTGCTTGTTTTCGCGCTCGGACTGGTTTTCACCAGCTGCGCAAAGAAGGAAGAGGCTGTTGATCCCAACGCGCCGGCCGCAACCGAAGAGAAGAAGGACGAAGCTGCCGTTGCTGATGCCGCGAAGGATGCCATTAAGGACGCAGCTCCTTCGAAAGACGCTCTTAAAGATGCCGCGAAGGGCGTAGCGAAAGACGTCGCCACCAAAAAGGGCGCGGACATGCTGAAGAAGTAAATTTCTTCCTATTCGCGAACTGAAAGGGGGTATCCGCATTTGCGGGTATCCCCTTTTTCTACCCGTTTTCTGTTACGATTCCGCTTTCCTTCTTGAACTCCGGGTTTATTCGAATATACTGAAGTTGTTTCTTAACTTGATGATGAAAGGTTTCCCCCCGCCTGCGGCGGGAGGAAACGTGCGCTCTTCTTCAATTATGCAACAACTTTGTCGAAGTCCCTGCCTTGCCGGGCAATAGGGACTCCTTCAGGTGATTGCGGTGGTGCCTGACTTCATGTTCCGGAACGGTATAGTGCGATTCCGGATGGTGTTCATTTGATCGGATCTCGCATTATCATGATGGATGTATTGAAATACTATGAGATTTTACGATAAACAATTCGCCCTGGACTACGAACAAAGGCTTGCCGCCGAAAGTTATCCCGGGAACCTGCTCGATCTTGTAGCGCAGGGGCTCGACGGGGCACGTCATGTCATCGATGTGGGGGCCGGCACCGGTTTCTTCGCGATTCCGCTTGCACTGCGCGGTCATTTCATCGAGGCGATAGAGCCTTCGCCGCATATGCTCGATATTCTGAAAGGAAAGCTGGACGCGGAAACGGCGGTGCGTGTCCGGATCCATCAATCGACCTGGGAGGACTGGTCGGGAGAGAGAGGCGATGCGCTGGTCTGTGTTCATTCAATCTATCCCATGTCCGACATCGAAGCCGCGATAGCTAAAATGATACGCTATGCCGACCGGCGCATTTTGCTCGTGCGCAGCGACGAGGGTTCACGCAATCTTTCCGCAATACTTCGGGAAAAAACGGGCAAGGGGCGTAGTCCCGTCCCCTTCTTCGAGGGGGTGGAGCGTTCGTTGCAAAGCCTCGGGGTAGAATATGCCGTCAGACCGGTCGAGCAGCGCCGCATAAGCACTTTCGCGGATTCACGCGGAGAGGCGCTTTATTATTGCCGGTATCTCGGGTTGCCGGAGGATAGAGTCGAAGACGTTCGGATGTTAATCGAGGAGCAGGCCGTCCGCCACGGGAATACCTACAGGTTCGAAGGTGTGTATCACGATCTCATGGTGGTTTTTTAGCGGCCCCCCGGGGGGGTGAAAGCGGGATCGATTGAAAGATAATACCTGCGCCATATCGCGTATTTTTTTTTCACCGCGTTGTGTCTGTTCATGATCCTCGCGAACTCTTCGTCCGCGCCGAGGATCATTTCCGAGTAAACACAGAAGTCTTCCTCGGGGGAGGATGTCGCGTACTCGGCGAGGAATCCCATCCGGTAGAGCCGGTCGTTCCCGGCGAGCGAGTCCGCTCCTCTCCTGATCGCCTGGACTCCGCCGTCGTCGCCTCCGGTATAGGAGAATCCCGGCGGATTGCACGCACCCCATTCCTCCGCGGGGAACTCGTACCTGGCGTAAAGGATATGGGCGAACTCATGATGGAATGCGCGCAGTATATACCGGTCGGTGTATCCGTTAACGGTTCCGGCATTGCACAGATAGATGCAATCGTCGGTGCTCGTCGCCCCGAAATTGAGACCGTAAAAAGTGAGGCCCCCGCAGAGATGTATCGCCCGCAGGTGTTTCTTAACGATGGTGTCGGGATAGAGGCGAAGCGCTTCCGTTATCAGCGATAAGGTGCGGGTTATTTCATTCTCAGGGATCGGATCGGCCCGGGCCGATATGGGTGCTTCCAGCCACTCGGGGGGGAAAAAGCCCTCGCCGATGTCGTACCGCACGCTTGGCCCGTAGCGTTCCGCTGTATTTATTTGCCGCTTCGGGAAACCGGTTTTTTCGGCCGCGTCGGGGGAGGCCGAAAAAAGCGACACCATGAAGATGAGCGCAATGGTTCGTATCAGTGTTTTAATACCTCCGGAGTTTCGCTTTCGATCAGCCGCAGCGCGGTGAACAATCTCGCCGTGTCCAGGGCATGAAGCCTGCCGTCGTGCTCGACCAGCGCCGTGGCGCCCGCCTGCCCGGCGAGTCTCCAGCCGAAGGGAAGTGTGCGCGGTATGTCCACGCCGCGCGGAAGGGCGCGGAGGGAGTCGTCCTCTTCGTATAATATTCCTTCCGGGAACAGGGCTATATCGGCGAGATGCGAAAGCCTGAGCAGCGTTTGTGTCGATTTCCCATCGATGGATATCCGGGTAATAGTCCATGTCCCCGGCGAACCGGTCACACATATAATGGCGTTTTCGGCGAAGGCGAGCCTTGGCGAGGCAAGCTGCCGGTTTTTGAAAATAACGGAGGGCCCGGCCATGGAGAGGAGGCTCATGTTGTAACGGCCGGCTATGCCCGCGACGATGAGAACGTGTTCCCGCGTTGCAAGCAGTGCCGCCCGGTAGAATCCACCCTGAAACGGCGGCGGGAACTTCTCACCGGCCATAAAGGGGGAGGTGCTGTCTTTCGAGAGAGAATGACGAAATAACGCGTTACCGCTCAGGAACAGTATCGTGTCGTCATCGAGTCGGCAGGTGGCCCGGACCGGGTTCGCGGTGGACGGGATGATTTTCCGGGAGTTTCGTCCGGTATGCAGTACGAGTCCGTCCCGGTGTGCGACCGCGATTGTACGGTCCGACGGATCGGTTGAGAGAACGACGGTATCATCCCCGCCGTCTATCGTCCGCTTGAAGGGGTATACCGTCGTGATCCCGTCTTTATCGCGTATGACGAGCGCGTTACCAGATTCGATGGGGAAGGGATGTTTGAAGGATGCCGCCGCCGACATCGCCATTGCGGCGTTGCCGATACCGCTGACGGTGGCCGGTGACGGATCCTTTTTGTACACCGAGATTGCCTTTCGGAGCCCCGATTCTCCGCTGTCGGAGCAGGAAACCGCGAGCGTAGAGAAAAGCACCCACGTGATGAATGGATATAATGCCGGTTTCCCCACGGGTTTCACCCTCCGGGTTTGGAGCGTTTCATCATCACCCGCTCAACCGCCTTGTTCAGGAATGCGGAATCCATGATCTCGACCATCATGGAGGCAGCGGCGTTTTTCGCGCGTATGCTGAATTTCGCCGTGGTCAGGTAAATACCGCTCTTGCAGTTTTCGGCGTTCATTCGCTGGTAAAAATCATTGATCTGGGACTCGGTGATGTCGCGCGTGGTCCTGTTGAAATAAATGGCCAGGGGGGGCTCATTGATGCGCTTGATGTTGAAGGCCTTGTAAAAGTACTCGTTAACGTTGACCTGGCTTTTCGAGACAATATTATAGTTGAGTCTGGCGATGACTTCGGTGATGAGCGGCTGGAGCTCCTCGAGCGATGCGGTGAAAAGAACCCGCTGGTTTTCATTATCGAGTATGCCGCGATAATCCTCGAGCTTCGTCTTGGTGCTGCGGTACGACGAGTTGATTTCGTATATCTTCTGCCAGTGGTAAACCGCCTCGGTTATCTTGTTGGCCCGCTCGTAGCACTCGGCCAGCAGGTAGCGGTAAGCCAGGGAGTCCTCGTCTTTTCCGGAAAGGCCGCCCAGACCCTCCTCGAGCCTCTCGATCGCTTCGTCGTACATCTCCTGTTCGAAATAAATTTCACCGAGCGCGCGCGTGCTGCCCACCTGGAAACGCCGGTCCTTGCGGACGGCGTTGTACATTCTCATTGCGGTTTCGTAATCTTTCCGAGATTTGTATATGGCGCCCAGGTGGTATTGCGCTTCCGCAGGATCCGACGCGGATTCGAGTGACTTCAGCAGATATTGCTCGGCGTTAGCGTGGTCGGCCGAGTGGAAGCATGAAACGCCCAGGGGAAGCAGGCAGTCGCCGAGAGAGGGATCCTGGGAGTAGGCTTTGAGCAGGTGATCACGGGCGTCGCCGTAGTTTTTCTGACGGTAGAGCACGTGCCCGATCCGGTGGTTGGCTCGAATATCGTCCGGGTTGAATTTCAGTATGGACCGGTATTCCTCGACCTCCTTCGGCCACTGCTGTGTGTCGCGGTAAAGGTCGGCGAGATGGTAATGCACGTCCACCTCGCTGACGAAATCGGCGAACCCGGCTATTCCCAGAACGCCGTTCAGCTCCGAGATGGCCAGGAGGTATTGCTTTTGCTTCATCAGTATGCGGGCACGCAGATAACGGGCCGGGGCGTAATCCGGTTTTTTCCCCAGTATTTTTTTTACGATTTCGCTGGCCTTCTGGATATCATCGTTTTCGAGAAACTCCTCGGCCTTTTTGATCCGGCCCGGAAGATGGGCTTTGCGGGCGAAGTAGGCCGCGATGATGGCCAGGCAGAGCGCGAAGACGGCAGCGAGTAATTTGATCGTTGTCATCGTTTTTTTGTCCGCTCGGTTATAAAAGGCACCGGCCGTCCGCGTCGGTGCGCTCGACGCGGGTCCCGTTCACTTAAAGGAAGGGATACGGAAGCCGTACCGTCAAGAATAATACCGTTTGTGCCCGGTCGCACATAAAATTCTTTACAATATAAACTGTGGCGCGTCAATGTGTAGCATCCCCGGTCTATCACCATCGTTGAGAGGAGGTTATGCATGCCGCTGGTATCAGTGGTCCTGGGAAGTGATTCCGATCTCCCCAAGGTCAGGAATTGCTTCGATCTTCTGGAAGAATTCGGCGTTTCATTCGAGGTAATCGTCTCCTCCGCTCATCGCACCCCCGCGAGGACCAAGGAGTGGGCGGCGTCACTGCGCGGACGGGGGGTAAAGGTCGTTATCGCCGTAGCGGGCGGTGCGGCGCATCTCCCCGGGGTTGTCGCCGCATTTACCACGCTTCCGGTAATCGGGGTCCCCGTCGAGACCTCCATCGCGGGTGGACTGGATTCCATCTTTTCAATTTTACAGATGCCTTCGGGCATTCCCGTGGCCGCCATGCCGGCCGGCGGTGCCGGTGGCGCAAATTCCGCCCTCTTCGCGATAGCGATACTCGCGACATTCGACGCCTCACTCGAGACGAAACTGGATTCCTACCGGAAAAAAATTGCCGAGGGCGTCATCGGGAAAAACGATAAACTGCAGAAGATCGGATTCAGAGAATACATCAAGGGTTTAGAGGCGAAGTGATGATCGATCATTTACCGGGGGTGCCCGCCGAAAAAGTGATGATACTGGATTTCGGTTCCCAGTATACGCAGCTGATCGCGCGCCGCATACGCGAGCAGAACGTCTACGCGGAAATCGTGCCCTATCGCATTCCTTTCGAAGAGATCAGGAAGGAGAACCCTTCGGCAATAGTCCTCTCGGGCGGGCCGTCGTCGCTCTATGATACGGATGCCCCGCGTATAGGCGCTGAAATCTTCAGCCTGGGTGTGCCGGTGCTCGGGATCTGTTACGGGCTGTATGTGGTGGTGGACGCCTTCAGGGGCAAAATAAAGGGGTCCAGTCACAAGGAATACGGGCGCGCGGTGATTACGATTCGCGAGAAATCCAAGCTCTTCAGGGGCCTGAAAAAGACTGAGACCGTCTGGATGAGTCACGGAGACAAGGTCACCGCGCCGCCGCCGGGTTTCAGGGTGATCGCGAGCTCGGCCAACGCGGAGACCGCAGCGATCGAGAACAGCGGGAAGAGGATATACGGCGTACAGTTCCATCCCGAGGTGTATCATACGGTCCACGGCACCGCGATTTTAAGGAACTTCCTGTTCGATATCTGCGCTCTCAGGCCCTCATGGAACATGAAATCGTTCATCGCCTCGTCGGTGGAGGCCATCCGCGCGGAGGTCGGAGACGGAACCGTGCTGCTGGGGCTTTCCGGCGGTGTCGATTCGACGGTTACGGCGGTGCTTCTTGACCGTGCCATCGGCAAACGGCTGCACTGCGTTTTCGTCAATAACGGTGTATTGAGAAAGAACGAGGCCGAGCAGGTCATCGAGCGCTTCAAACGCCATCTCGACCTCAATCTCATCTATGTCGACGCCTCGGACCGCTTTTTACGTAAACTCAGGGGAGTCGAAAACCCGGAAAAGAAGCGCCAGATCATCGGCCGTGAGTTCATCAAGGTGTTCATGGAAGAGGCCAGGAGGATCGGGCGGTTCGATTTTCTGGCGCAGGGAACGCTCTATCCGGACGTAATCGAGTCGGTTTCCACCAAAGGGCCCTCCGACACCATCAAGAGCCATCACAACCGCGTACCGGAGGTGCTGAAGCTCATCAGGTCTGGCCGGGTCATTGAGCCCCTCAAGGAGCTCTTCAAGGACGAGGTACGAGTACTCGGGAAGGAACTCGGGCTCGCGGACGAACTGGTTCATCGCCATCCGTTCCCGGGTCCGGGACTGGCAATCCGCATCGTCGGCGAGGTCACCCGGGAGCGTGTCGCGACGCTGCAGGAGGCGGACGCCATCCTGATCGAAGAGATCCGCGCGGCGGGGCTGTATCGCGACCTCTGGCAGATGTTCGCGGTATTCCTGCCGGTGAAATCGGTCGGCGTGATGGGCGACAAGCGAACCTACGAAAACGTCATCGCGCTGCGGGGCGTGACCTCGGTAGACGCCATGACCGCCGACTGGGCGTACCTGCCGGAGGATGTGATGCGCAGGATTTCCAACAGGATTATCAACGAGGTGCGCGGCATCAATCGCGTGGTATTCGATATCTCCTCGAAGCCGCCTTCAACGATAGAATGGGAGTAGGCCGGAAGCTTTATGTGGTCTCATCCGCCGGAGCTTCCTTCGCGGGTCCGGGCGCCTGCTTCTCCAGGTGAATGGCGTCTTCGCGCACCGTGACGCAGGGAGAATAGTGGTTTGCCATGGAAAGGCACTTTTTGGGGCATACCTCCACGCAGTAACCGCAGAAGATGCATCTCAGCCTGTCAATCTCCCATTCCTTCCGGTCCTTCCTGACCGTTAGGGCTTCGGTTGGGCAGCGACGCGAGCACAGGCCGCAGAATATGCACGCCTCGATATCGATGCCGATCATGCCGCGCGATTTTTGTTCGTACTCGCGCTTCTCTTTCGGGTAACGACGTGTGGACGGTCCCTCGAAGAGGTTCTGTGCGATGTTCCTGGTCATAGATAAAAAACTCATCACGCACCTCTATCGTTCGATGCAGCTTATGCAGGGGTCCACGGTAAGGATGATGTTCGGCACGTCCGCGACGCTCGCTCCCTTGAGCATCTTTACCATGGCCGGAAGGTTGGCGAAGGTGGGCGTCCTCACGCGGAAGCGCTGGAGATTTTTCGACCCGTTGGCCTTTACATAGTAAATAACCTCGCCGCGGGGCTGTTCCACGCGGCTGAAGAATTCCCCGTCCGGGGCGCCCGTCACCTTTATCGCGATATCCCCCGAGGGCATCTTCCGCGCCGCCTGGCCGATGAGATCGATCGACTGAAATATCTCGCGCACGCGGACGCGGCAGCGGGCGTGGCAATCGCCGGATTTTTCGACAACCGGTTCGAACTTTAAATCGCGGTAGGAGGCGTAACCGATCTTCCTGGTGTCCATCGCCACGCCGCTCGCGCGGAGCACGGGCCCGACCGTGCCGAGGGAGCGGGCATCCTCGCCCGATAAAACGCCGACGTCCTTCAGCCGGTGCTGTACCGAATAGTCGTTCAGAAAAACATCGGTGCTGTGCCTGATCTCCCGGCCGATGGAGCCGAGCTTTCCGACGATGCCCTTCATGGTATCGTCGTCGATGTCCCGTCTCACACCGCCGATTTTACAGCTTCCGAAAATGACGCGACCGCCCGTGGTTGCCTCGATGATGTCGAGAATGCCCTCGCGAAGCTTCCAGCAGTTCATGAAGAGGCTCTCGAAACCGAAGGCGTCGGCCGCCAGTCCCAGCCACATGAGGTGGCTGTGAATGCGCGAGAGCTCGGCCCACACGGTGCGCAGATACAGCGCGCGTTCCGGCACGGCGACGCCCATGATCTCCTCCACGGCCTGGCAGTAGGTCATGCCGTGCATGAAGCTGCAGATTCCGCAGATGCGCTCGGCCACGTACACGAAGTCCTGGTAGTCCTTTTTCTCGACGAGCTTCTCGAGTCCCCGGTGAACGAAACCGATGGAGGGGATGGCCTCAACGACGGTCTCGTCCTCGGTGACGAGATCGAGGTGGATCGGCTCGGGGAGCACGGGGTGCTGGGGGCCGAATGGTATGACGTTTCTCTGGGACATTACGAGTGCCTATTCCTTTTCCGTGTCGTTTGCCGCATCAGCCCGGGGGGTGATGAACGGGGTTGCCACCGCGGTGCGATAAAACTGGCCCCTGTAATCGACGACGATGTTTCTGATCCTCACGCCGAAGAGCTCGCTCATTTCGTTTTCATAGACGAAGGCGCTCCAGTAGATGATGCTTATGCTCTGAATCTCCTCGCCGGGTCTGACGGTGAGCCGCAGGTTCATGAACCGGTAGTCCTTGTCAAAAGAATAGTTTATCTCGGTCGAATCGGCGAGGGCGGTGCAGCAGATCTGCACGAGGCGGTACCCCTGTGAGCGGAAATCCGCCACGGCGCCGAGGAGCTCATCATTCCCCACCTCTATGGTTGTCTGTTCCTCAGTCATTCAGGTGATACCTCCGCAGTTTGTTTTCCTGGCGGCGCGCCTCTGACTTCGCCTTCCTGAATTCGACGTGTCTTCTTTCCAGTATATCGAGCGCGGCGATTATGCCGTCGATGATCGACTCCGGACGGGCCGCGCATCCGGGCACATACACGTCGACGGGTATCACCCTGTCGACGCCGCCGAGTACATTGTAGCACTCCCTGAAAACACCGCCCGAGGTGGCGCAGATGCCCACCGCGACCACCACCTTCGGATTGGGCATCTGATCGTAGATATTTTTGACGACCGTGCGGCTGCTCTCATTCACGGATCCTGTTATAACGAAGATGTCCGCGTGCTTGGGATTTCCGGTGTTGACGATGCCGAAGCGCTCGAGGTCGTACATCGGCGTGAGACTCGCGATCACCTCGATGTCGCAGCCGTTGCAGCTGGTGGCGTCGTAGTGGATTATCCATGGAGATTTTTTGAAGAACATACCGGTTTCTCCTATGCCCGCCGCCTCACGGCTGCATCGCGTAATAAAGGATTATGATGTTCGCCGCGCCGAAAAGCGCCGTTACGAGCCAGGTACTCTTGAATGTAAGCTCCCACTTGAAGCGTGCGTAGGTATTGTCGACGACGATCTCGAAAAAATAAAGCAGAAGCATCGCCGCGACCCCGAGATATGAGTTAAAGGCGAAAAACAGGTATATGATCCCCAGAAGCAGCACGTTCTCGTACCAGTGCCCTATCTCGATCATGGCCAGGGTTGTGCCCGAGAACTCGGTCTTGAGTCCGCTCACCAGCTCCTGGTGGGCGTGCGCCGACATCGCGAGGTCGAACGGAGATTTGCGGAGCTTGATTGTCAGGACATGCAGGTACCCCAGAAAGACCCCGGGAAGATAGACGATGAGCGGCTCGTCGTACATCGCGATCGCATCGACCCTGAATGTGCCGGTTACCTGGTACATGCCGACGGCCACGAGTATGATCATCGGGTCGTAGGACATCATCTGTACGAGTTCGCGCTCGGCCCCCATGTGGCAGTAGGGCGAGTTGACCGAAAAACCCGCAAGGGCGAAGAAGACGCCGGCGAGCGTGAGAGCGAAGATGACCAGGAGCAGGTCGCCGCCCAGGAAAAAGAGCGAACCGGTGAAGATCATGAAGACGAAGAATAGGATCACGTTGAAGTTCTGGAACTTGTTTACGATGATCTTCTCCTTGCGGAAAAGCTTGAATACGTCGTAAAAGGGCTGGATGACCGGGGGGCCCACCCTGCCCTGCATGCGTGCGCTTATTTTCCGGTCGACTCCGGCGAGCAGTCCCCCGAGCAGTGGGGCGAGCACAACGTAGATAACGGCCTTCAGGTAGATGTTGTCCAGGTGGATGAAATAATCGATCGGCGTCATATGATCACCACCCCGAGCATGAGAATTACGAGGAACACCGCCGTCACCCAGCCGTAGCTGAAGAGCCTCTTCTCGCTGAAAAAACCCTCCAGGTAATAGTTACGAATGTCGGCCGTCCTCCGGTCGCCGAGCGATCCGAGGAAGCGTATATTGTCGATGTTCGCGCCGCCGAGATAGGTGCCGACGCGTTTATAATCCTTGTCGAGCCAGGCGTAGTACATGAGCGCGATCGGCAGGATGGTGAGCAGCCCCAGCATGATGATCATGATGATGATAATATTGAACCTGTCCATCGAGGGGCTTACCCCGAAAAGCTCGATGATGTACGGCTCGATCAACGCCGATGAAAGAACCGGAAAGATTATGCACACTCCTATGGTCATGAACGAGAGCACCGCGAGCGTCGTCCATTCCCAGGGGCTCACCACCTTCTCGAGGTTCTTAAGCCCGTACTTGATCGTGATGATCTTGCCCATCCACTTGGTCCAGAAGAAAAGCGTGGCGGCGCTTCCATAAGCCAGAATGATCGCCATGACTGGATTGAAATCGATGAAGGCCTTGAGGGTGGCCCACTTGCTTATGAGCATGCCGAAAGGAGCCAGGAACATGCCCGATATACCGATGATCATGGCGGCCGAAACCTTTGGCATCTCCATGATCAGGAAGTCCATGTTCTCGATCTCCTTGCTGCTGAGCTTGTGTTCGGTTATACCGACGCACAGGAACATGAGCGACTTGGCCACGGCGTGAAAAACGATGAGGAGGATTGCGCTCCAGATCGCCTCGTTGGTGCCGATACCGGCACAGGCGACGACCAGACCCAGGTTGGCGATGGTCGAGTAAGCGAGAACTTTCTTGGCGTTGCTCTGCGATATCGCGATGAACGAGGCGACCAGGAAGGTGAGACCACCGATGTACGAGAGCATGGCGGCCGCAAGGGTGCCTTTGAGCGCCGGGGCGACCTTGATGATCATGTATACGCCGGCCTTCACCATGGTGCTCGAATGCAAGAGTGCCGATACCGGCGTGGGCGCCACCATGGCTTTTGTGAGCCAGGACGAAAAGGGGAGCTGCGCCGACTTGGCCAGCCCCGCGAAAGCGATGAGCGCCGCGGGAACGACCGCGAAAGCTCCGCCGTCGGCGATGAGCCGGTCGAGCTCGAGTGTTCCCGCGTACATGCCCGCATAGGAGATTCCCGCGGCGAACGCGAGTCCGCCCATAAGGTTCATGGTCAGCGCCGAGAACGCGCTCTCGACTGATTCCTCGTCCTCGTGATATTTTATGAGCAGAAACGAGCAGACCGTGGTTATCTCCCAGAAGAAAAAGATCCACTTGAGGTTGTTGGAAAACACGATGCCGAACATGGCCGAGAGAAACAGGTACATCAGGAAGAAGAAAAATTTCCGGTTGTCCTCCGATTCCTTGTGCCGTTCGTGGTATTCCTCGATATAACCGATGGCGTAAAGGCAGATAAAGCTACCGATGACGCCGATTATGAGGGCGAGGATGATGGAAAAGTTATCAACGAAAAGGCTGTGCGCAACGTGGATACCGGGCGCCGCGACCGTCTCGAAATGGATAAGGAGAGCGAGCTGCAGCAGGGTGAACAGCACGACCAGATAACGTCTGAATCGAACTCCCATATAGAGGATGTAGAACGACAGCGCCGCTTCAAGCGCCATCATCGCGCGTTCTATCCAGACGTTTTCAAGCTCATAACGGACCGTCTCCCCGCCTGCCGAATACAGAAGGTGTATCGTCCCGGCTATGAGCGCGATGTTCGCGATGACCGCGATCAGCCTGCGCACCGGTTTTACCGGTATTGAGAGCAGAACGAGTGAAATCGCGGCGGGGAACAATATTAGAAAGATGATGGTTTCCACGTGACTTCCCGGCCTCCCTGTTTCACGGATCGGCGGGTTCCGCGGTTTTCGGAACCCCGGCTTTCCGGCATCCGCGCCGGAGAAAAGCGCGGGGTTTCCCGCAACCGCGGCACTCACCCGCCCGCCGCAGGCCCGCCATACGCGGCCGGGTCTGTCCGACGGACATCTCCGCAGGCTGAAACCCCGCCGCCGCACTGATACGCGACGACCATAGTATTATCACCGGCGGCCGTAAAGTCAATGTAAAAGTCAGCGGTATTTCTTCATCGCCCGCTGGACCTCGCGGTCGCCCTCGCGCTTCTGAATGGATTTGCGCTTGTCATATTGTGCCTTGCCCCTGGCCAGGCCCAGGAGGACTTTTACCTTCCCGTTTTTAAAGTACATCTTGAGCGGTACCAGGGTCAGTCCCTTCTCCTTGAGTTTGCCGATCAGCCGTTTGATCTCGTGCTTGTGCAGCAAAAGCTTCCGTTCCCTGGTTGGCTCGTGATTGAATCTGTTCCCCATCTCGTAAACGGCTATGTTGAGCCCGAGGATGAAGGGCTCGCCGTTCTTGACCCTCGCGAAGGATTCGTTAATGCTCACTTTTTTCTGCCTGACCGATTTCACTTCGGTGCCGACCAGGACGATGCCGGCCTCGAAGGTTTCGAGCACCTCGTATTCGAACCGGGCCTTTTTATTCTTCGCGATATCCGAGACCTTGTCTTCCACTGCAACCCCTCGATAATGACGGTTCCGCCGATGGTTTTATACTACGCACGGGGCTTGCGGCGCGGTCAAATCTTTTTAACGGTGGATTATAATATTTGACTCGCTGTCGTCCGGCGTATAGCATGCGGTGGGATGGAGGGTGCGCCCGTGCTCCCGGCCGGCATGACAGTATTAATTCGGATTACAGATGGATACAAAGGAGAACGCGAAGAACGGGAAGGCTCTTAAGCGGTCCGCCTCCCGCGGGGCGCCGTCCTCAGACGCCCCGGTCCCCGGCCGGAGCAGGCCGGGGATAAACGAGGTCATGCGGACCCTCCACGGGCGCGAGGATTTTCTGCGTCTGGTGGCCGATAACGTACGGGACGCGATCTGGGTTCTCGATATACGCACCCTCCGTTATATTTACGCGAACTCATATTGTGAAGAGATCTTCGGTATTCCGCCCGAGCGGTATATCGGCTCACCGGTCGGCATCAACATGGACAGAAGAAACCGGAGGGAGGCCAGACGCATCATCGCCGACGAAATAGCGAATGATCGCGGGCGCGACCCGGACAGGTCGCTTCTTTATATAGGCATGGAGGTCGAGAAGCGCCGGAGACGCAGAGTCTGGACCGAGACGAAGGCCTCGTTCGTAAGGGATGACGCGGGGCGGCCCATCGCGATCCTCGGCGTTACACGCGACATTACCGAGCGGAAGCGCATGGAGGAGGCGCTTCGGGAGCGCTACGAATTTGAGAACCTCGTTACGCTGATAGCCACGCGCTTCATCAATATGCCGTCCGATGAAATCGATGGCGGTATACGGCACGCGCTCAAACTGATCGGTGAGTTCGCACGCGTGGACAGATGCTATATAGTGCTTCTTTCCGACGACCGGCGAATGATAAACGACGCTTATGAATGGCGCGCGCGGGGGGTCGGTCCCGGGATCGGAGCGCTGGAGGGCGCATCGGCGCGCCCGCTCCGATGGATCATCGAGCGCCATTCCAGGTTCGAGACGGTACACGTTCCGCGAATCGATGAACTGCCGGCGCAGGCCGGGGATATCCGGGAAATCGCGGCCGGCATGGATGCGAAATCGCTGGTGTCCGTGCCGCTGGTGCTGGGCGGTGGGCTCGTGGGTTTTTTCGGTTTTGATTCGGTACGGGAATATAAATCCTGGTCCGACGACATCATCGCGCTGCTCAGGATAGTCGGTGAGATTTTTGTTAACCTTTTTGAGCGGCGGAAATCGGATCAGGAGCTCTCGCTCTATCGTCGCATCGTGGCTCATACCAAGGATCAGATGGTGTTCGCGGACGCGACGATGCTGGTGCGCGCGGCGAACGAGGAATTCCTCCGGGCTTTCGGATTGAAGAAGGACGGGGTTGCCGGCCTCTCACTCTCCAAACTTTTCGGATCGGGGTGGTCAGACGAGATATTCGGGCTTTCGTTCCAGTCCTGCCTGGAGGGCAGGGAGATTTTCTTTGAACAGCTCTGCGAATACCCGGTTCCGGGATTGCGATACATGGAGATATCAATGTATCCCTTCAGGGGCGCACGGGGCGGCGAGGTCGAGGGGGTCATCATAAACCTGAGGGACATCACCGAGCGGCTCAAGGTCGAAGGCAATGTGCTGGCCGCCACCCAGCGGGAGCGGCAGCGGATCGGCATGGAGCTGCATGATGGAGTGAGCCATCACCTGCTTGGAGTAGCGATCCGCTGCCGTCTTCTTTATGAGCGTCTCAAGGAGCGTTTGGTCGGCGAGGAGGAGGAGGCTCTTGCCGTGGAAAACGGCGTGAACAGGGCGATTGAGGAGGTGCGTTCACTGGCGCGGGGACTGATGCCGCTGGTGGGTGAGAAGGAGAATTTTCGTGCATTACTCGAGGAGATGGTGCGCGAGATGAAGGGGCGCTACTCGATCGATTGCGTTATCGAAGCGCCACCCTCCTTCCAGATAGAGGATGCCACGGTCTCCACGCAACTTTATTATATCATAAGCGAGGCGGTGACCAATGTCATAAAACATGCCGGAGCCCGGCGGGTCGTCATCGGGTTCCATTGGAACGGTGACCTGCTTGCCGTGAAAGTCCGCGATGACGGTATCGGTATCGGTGAGGAAAACCGGGAGTCGGCGGGGCTGGGCCTGTCCCTCATGAGGCACCGTGCGCGGCTTATCGGCGGGACGCTGTCGGTCCAGAGGGGCCGGGGAGGCGGTACGGAGGTTATAT
>CAZVEG010000008.1:0-59858 GCA_964625625.1 uncultured Leptospirales bacterium
GCTGCCGGCCTACCTCACCGCCTTCGGTACTCAGTCGTCGGCGGCGACGCTTCCCGTCACGCTCCAGTGCGTGAGGGAGAACGGCGTGGAGGAGGATGTTGTCGATTTCGTCATCCCGCTCTGCGCGACCATACACCTGCTCGGCGACATGATCATGATTACGACAGCGTCGATCGCGCTTTACGCCATGCAGGGCGGCGTCCCGTCGCTTTCGCTCTTCGTCCCGTTCATCTTTCTGTTGTCGGTTACCATGATCGCCGCGCCGGGCATTCCCGGGGGAGGGGCCATGACCGCGCTGGGACTGCTGGGCGAGATGCTCGCGTTCAACGGCTTTCAGAAGGGGCTCATGCTCTCACTGCACATGGCGCAGGACTCGTTCGGAACGGCCACCAACGTGACCACCGACGGCGCCATCGTGATGCTCGTCGAGCATATGAGCGGGGGGAAGAAGGACACGCCCTGACCGCTATTTGATGAGCTTCGCCCTGCGCTTTTTCTCCGGGTACACGGCCTCACCCTCGTCGACCAGCCTGAGATCGTTCGCGACGACCGGTTTGGCCGAGGCCACGAGCGTGTCGACCTCGTTCACCGCGAAGACGAGCTTGCGCTTCCCGGCTATCCTGTCACCCGAAAAGGACTTCTCATAACGATACATCACCAGGAGGTCGCCGGGGGCGACGCCGTCGAAGCTTCCCATGTTGACGACGATTCCGTCGTCACCGACGGTGAGCACGCGTCCCCGGTAGGGAATGGCCGCATAGATGCGCCGCGCGGCCCTGAGCGCCAGCCGGGAGAGGTTGTCCTTACCCGACTCGGTCAGCTCGAACTCGTCGATGATTACGCCCCTGGCGAGGTCCATCACCCTGAAGTTCGCCGAGAGAAACCCGTTCGCGTCGCGATATGAGCCGTACACGAGGATCCGCATGCGGTCGGCGTCCTCGTCTTTGAAGAGCTCCCCGAGCTTCTCAATATTGTCGCCGAGAAAGGCCTCGCCGTCTTTCATTCCCCTGGTAATTTCAAGGCGCCTGCCCGGCTTCACCGCCTCCTGACGGCCGAACTGTCCCAGCGTAAAGCTGAGATACTGCGCCAGCACCGCCCCGGCATCATGATAGGTGGCGATACCCGCCGCGGGCCAGAGGTTGAGCACCACCAGGCCCGGCACATCGCGCGCCGGGGGCTCCTCGTAAAAGCCGGCCCTGAAATAAAGGCGATCGCGCCGCTTGATGACCGCGGTGGCGAGCTGGTCCTGGAGCCGCTCGTCCGGATACATTCGAAGAAGCGCCTTCTGCTCCTCGAGGAAGAACTCGTAGTAGTCGAGCGTGGAGTAATAATCCCGCAGTGTTTCGCGCGCCTCCCTGTGCATTGGATTGAGGTAGAGTGACCTGCGAAGGTGCAGAAGGACCTCGTCGGCCAGGTTATCCTTTGACTTCCTGCGCGCGCGGGCGAAATGCTCGCTGGCGTAACCGACGCGCAGGGGATGTCCGATCTTGGTGTCGCCCAGCGCAAGCACGTCCTCGATCTTGGACTGGACCACGTCGTCGGAGGGCGAGTACCTGAGCGCCTTCGCGTATTCCTCGATGGCCTTTCCCGCGTCGCCCGAGCGTTCGTACGCCAGGCCGATATGGTAGAGCGTTACGGGGTTCCGGTTGAAGGCTGAAAGCGATTTCTGGAAATAGCCCAGGGCGTCGCCGCTCTGGTTCATGGCGAGCGAAACGTAGCCCATGCTGCGGTTGGCCTGGTAGTTTTCGGGCTGGATGGCGAGCGCACGGCCGAACTCCTCGCGCGCCTCGTCCAGGTAGTCCGAATCGTCCGTGCGGAGATAATTGCGGTAGTGAATCTCGCCGGCCTTGACATAGGCGTCGGGCAGCTCGCGATCGGATTCGATCGCCTTTTCGATATAGCCCGCGGCCTCGGCGGGCCGCCCGTCGTCCATCTTGATGTCGGCCATGAGGAGGAGCGACTGGTAATGGTACGGGTTTACGCGCAGGATTCCCTCGAGCTTGCGCAGGGCCCATATCCTTTTGTTCATAAGGTAATAAATCGAGGCCATGCCATAACGCGCCTCGAGGTTGTCTTCCGAGAGCCTGGCGACGCCGTCGAAGAGCTTGAGTGCCTCCTCATAGCGCCCCATCCCCATGAGCGCGAATCCCATACCGGTCATGGCGTCGTGGCTGGCCTTGTCGACCTTCAATACCTCGGTGAAAAGCTTCAACGATTCCTCGTATGCCTCGGTTCCCAGATACGCCCTGCCCAGGCCGATCATGGCCTCGCGGTAGCGGGGATTCTGCTTGAGCGCGTTCTTGAAGCTGAGGATGGCCCTGAAGCGGTCGCCCCTGCCGAGCTGTTCCCAGCCGGTCTTGTTGTGGTAAATGGCGTTCTTTTCCGCCACCCTGCCCTGCGCCGTGCCGTGAGATGCCAGCACCAGCGCAAGCGCCGTACAGGTCAGGACGCAGAGGATTCGGCTGCTTCGTCGGTCGCTCATCGAAAAACCTTTCTTTTAAAAGAGGGATGGATTCATTGGGCGGCCTTTTTTCTTTCCCGTCAACAAAATTACAGCCCCGGCGTTATTTTCAATTGACCTTTATCGCGCCGGCCGTAGAGTTCGATTATCGGGCGGCCCGCCGCGCCCGGACTCCAGGCGGACACGATCGACCGGTATGAAACGCGGACCAGCACGCATCACACTCCTCATCGCGCTTATCGCGTGCGGCCTTGCCGTGTTCACGCTCAACGCGCCGCCGGGCATGATGCAGGACGAGGACTTCATCATCCGCGAGGGCGAATCGGCCCGTGGAGTGGCCCGCCGGCTGAAGGGCCTGAACCTCATCACGAGCGAGACTTTTTTCAGCGCCTCGGCGCGCGCCGCATCCAGGATTGCGGGGAGCGGTGTACGGAAAGGCAAATACCGTATCGCGCGGGGTACGTCATCGCTCCGGATACTCTACGCTTTCCTGCGCGGGGACGTGGTGAAAAGCAAAATCACCGTTCCGGAGGGCTTCAACCTGTACCAGATCGCCGAGCGCCTGGAGGCGAAGCGGGTAACCGTCGCCGGTGATTTCCTCTACCATGCGTTCAACCCGTCTCACATGCGCGCCCTGGGAATCGACTCTCCCTCCGCCGAGGGCTACCTCTACCCCGATACCTATATCATACCCGAGGCCTCCGACGCGCGCGACGTCATCGCGCTCATGCACCGCCGCGCGAAGGAGGTGATCGCGAAACTCGACACCCCGGTTCTCCGCCAGCGCGGACTCTCCGTTCACGAACTCCTCACACTCGCCTCGCTGGTGGAAAAGGAGACGGCGCTCCCCGCGGAGCGGACGCTGGTGGCCTCGGTCTTCCACAACAGGCTGAAAAAAAACATGAAGCTCGACTGCGATCCCACCGTGCGCTACGCGACCAGGAAATTCACCGGCAGAATCGGTTACCGCGACCTGGCCTACAATTCGCCGTTCAACACCTATCTTTACCGCGGGCTGCCACCCACGCCCATCTGCTCGCCGGGCCTCGCCGCCATCGAGGCGGCGCTTCACCCCGTGGAATCGGAGTATCTCTACTTCGTTTCCCGCAACGACGGCTCTCACCATTTCTCGAAAACCCTGAAAGAGCACAACAGGGCGGTGAATTATTACCAGAAGGGGATCGGCGGGGATTTCAGGGATGAACAGAGGCGCTAGGCCCGCCGTCGTCGCACCGGGCGGCACCATCGAGAAACTGGAGGCGGCCGTACGCTTCGGCGCCGACGAGGTGTATTTCGGCGGAAAAACACACAACCTGCGCAGCCAGTCGGGGAACCTCTCGCTCGACGGGATTGCGCGGGCCTGCGCCTTCTGCGGGGAGCGCGGCGTAAAGACCACCTTTCTCCTCAATTCCTTCCTCCATGAGAACGACATCGACGACGCACGGGCGTACATCGACGAGGTACGCGCCTTCCCCTTCGATGCCTACATGGTGTCCGATCCGGGCATGCTCATGCTGCTGCGCGACGCGGGCATCGACACCCCGGTGCACCTCTCCACCCAGATGTCCACGCTGAATCACCTGTCCGCGCGCTTCTGGGAACGCCAGGGGGTTTCGCGCATCGTCCTGGCGCGCGAGGTCACGCTTGACGAGATTCGCGCGATACGCGATCGCACCGGCGTCGAGCTGGAGGTGTTCGTTCACGGGGCGCTGTGCGTATCGTATTCGGGGCGCTGTCTCCTCAGCCGCTTTCTCTCGGGGCGCGACGCCAACACGGGCGGCTGCTCGCACCCCTGCCGCTGGCGTTACGCCCTGGTGGAGGAAAAGCGCCCCGGGCATCACCTCCAGATCGTCGAACACGCGCGCGGCACGGAGATTCTTTCATCGAAAGACCTGTGCCTGATCGAGCGAATACCGGAGTACATGGGGGCCGGGGTCGACGCATTCAAGATAGAAGGCCGCATGAAATCGCTCTACTACGCGGCGAACGTCACGCGCGTGTACCGTCACGCCGTTGAGGTCGCCGCCGCAGGCGGCGATTACCTCGCCCACCTTCCGCGCTGGATCGGGGAGCTGGAGCTCGTGAGCCACCGACCCTATACGGCCGACCTGTGGAACGAGTTTGAGGACATGCGGTTTGACGGCGTACCGTACGTAAGGAAGACGCTCTTCATGGGCTACTCGGTAGGGCCGGGAGAGCGTCCGAACGAGACCCGGGTGAAGACGCACAATCCCGTCCGCGCGGGCGAAGAGCTCGAGGCCATCTTCCCGTTTGTTGCCGACGGGGCGGGCGATGATTATTTTCGGGTAGTGGAAATCAACGAAGAAGAAAAAAGTGTTGCTATGGCGCAACCGGGAAAGGTATATCTATTCAAATTGGATAAAGAGGTCCGGCCGGACGCCGTATTCCGGAAAAGGATCGAGGACGACAAGGAGCGGGCCACATGCTGAGCAATCCTCCCGGGATCGAGGATATTTATCCGGACAGAGTCGTGGCGTGGAACCGCGTGACGGGCGCGGCGCGCGAAGTGTTCCGCCTGGGTAACTATAAGGAAATAATCATCCCCGTCATGGAGTACACCGAGGTGTTCGCCCGCGGACTCGGAGACGAAACCGACATCGTCTCGAAGGAGATGTTCACCTTCGAGGACCGCGGCGGAAGAAGCCTGACGCTTCGTCCCGAGGGCACCGCCTCCGTTGTGCGCGCCTATGTGGCCAACGGCGAATATAACCGCCTGTCGAGCGCCAAGTTCTTCTACTGCGGCCCCATGTTCCGGGCCGAGCGCCCCCAGAAGGGGAGGCTGCGACAGTTCAACCAGTTCGGGGCCGAGTTTTTCGGGAGCTCCGATCCGTATTACGATTACGAAGTCATCGCGATGATGCACGCGATCTCGCACAGAGTCGGTATCGGTGACTTTGCGCTGCTCGTCAACTCCATCGGCTGCCCGGCAGCCGATTGCAGGGGCGGCTATATAGAGCGGCTCCGTTCGTATTTCATCGACCACCGCGACGCGCTGTGTGAAGACTGCAAACGGCGGCTCGACAGGAACCCCCTGCGCATCCTAGACTGCAAGCAGGAGGGGTGCTCGGCGTTGAAAAAAGGCTCGCCCTCCATCGCCGACCACCTGTGCCGGGCCTGTCGCGACCATCACACGCGGGTGAAGGAACACCTCGACGCGGCGTCCATCGCCTACACCGAGGATCCCTTCCTGGTGCGCGGCCTCGATTACTACACCAGGACGACCTTCGAATTCGTAACCGGCAGGCTCGGAGGCCAGAACGCCTTCGCCGCGGGGGGACGCTACGATTCGCTGGTGGAGACCTTCGGCGGCAAACCCACCCCCGCGGTCGGCTTCGCGGCGGGGATCGAGCGGATGCTGCTGCTCGCGGGGGAGACGACCGACTCGAATTCCGCTCTGGATGTCTACCTGGTCCATGCCGGCGGCGAATCGCTCGGCCAGGCCCTCGCCCTCGCGCGGGCCCTTCGAGGAGCGGGCATATCGGCGGATCTCGATCCGCAGGGCAAAAGCTTCAAGAGCCAGTTTAAAAAGGCGGACAGGGAGTCCGCGCGCTTCACCGTCATCATCGGCGACGACGAGGCCGCGGAACGGAGTTGCACCATCAAAAACATGGCGACCGGAACGCAGGAAAAGCTTTCGGCCGGCGAATGCCCGGTGAGGATACGCGAATCACTTGCCGGTACGGAAGGGCGGAATGGAAGCGATTGACCGTTTCAACTTCCTCGACGAATCGAGCACGCGGGAACCCTATATTTTCGAGGTCCTCAACGAGATCTACGCGCAGCAGGGCCAGTCCCTGCCCTCCGGGATCAAGCCGCTGGCGACCCTCGAATCGCTGAAGAAGTCCAGGAACGTCAAGATACCGCTCTCCCCGAAGAGGGATAAGACGGTCGAATATCTTGTCGAGTACCTCACCTCGCGATACCCGGAGCGGATCCAGCAGCTCATCACCTTCGATTTTCAGGTGGACGAAACCACCAAGAAGCTTTCCGTGATCGAGCACGTCGAACTCGGGGTGCTGCTCAACGCTCGCGATTACGAGCGCCTCTGTTCGATCAGGGACGACAGCTCGCTCGAGAACCTCATAGCCCTCCTTCAGAAGTACCGGTTTTTCAATCTCACAAAGCTCGTAAAGGTGGCGAAGAGCAAGAAGGACCTCGTGCGGGTCATAGCGAAGGAAGAGGGCAAACAGTTTTTCGTATTCAAGAGCTCAAGCCTGGACCGCAACAAGGCCGAGGTGGAGGAGGATTACTGCTTCCACGCCAGAAACTATCCGGCCGCCCGCGATTCGATCAACCTGAACAGGCTCAAGGAAATCACCGGCCGCTACAACGAGCTGGTGATGCGCCGACTGAAACGGTTCGGCATTTTGAACGACTACGTGAGCGATTACCGCGACCCGAAGCTGGATTACATCCTGAATATCCTCATCGGCGATATAGCCTCCTCGCTCGCCGACAACGACCGTATCGACGCGAAAAACATCAGCTCGCTGCGCTCATGCGTAATCGATGCCGAGAAGACCCTCGATCCGTCGAAAACGCTCGGCAGGGACATCACGCGTTTCATCGGCGAGCACCGCGTCTGCACCGCGTCCGACATAGTGGGCTCGATCCTGGAGGTCAGCGACGAGGTGCTGGAGAAGTGGAGCACGCCGGAAAACATGCGCGCCAACTCCGTCCTCTCGTATGTCAGCGACGACGGCACCATATACTATATCGACGGCGGCGGCTTCCTGGGCCATATCACCGACCTGTCGGATCTCGTTCTGCGCAGCCCCGAAAAGCTGGCCGCCCTGTCGTACTCCGAACGGCAGCAGTCGTCGGCCAATATGGAGATCCTCTACCGCGCGGCGCGCACGGTCCTTTCCTCGCTCGATAAAAAAGCCGACCTGCGCCTTTCGGGCGAGGACCTCGAGAAACTGAAATCGATTATAAGCGATTACGAGGACCATCTGAAAAAGCTGCGCCAGCGGGAGGAGGCGGCCAGGCGGTCCGACCTGAGGGTCGAGAAACCATCCCTGCTCACCCGGATCATCAATTTTTTCAGGGGCCTGTTCGGCGGCCGCGAGCGGAAATCCTCCAGATCCGATGCAGCCTCCGGCGGGACCTCCGCCCAGGCGGCGCCCCCGAGAGAGGCTCGGCAGATATACAAGAAACTGGCGGCGAAAACGGGGCCCATTCTCGCGCTTTCCGATTTCATCGAACTGGTACCCGAGAACGATACGCTGGTCGACCACCTGATACAGGACATGCGCGACAGCAACCTGCGCATCGTCATACCGATCTACAACGCGCGGGAGGTCCTCTATCCCAAGCGAAGCCTGAAGCTCCTCATGCCCGACACGGAGTACCTGCTGGCACCCGTCGACTCCGTGCGCTCCCCGGAGTCGATACGCAAATACACCGACACGCTGGTCGGCTTCAAGGTCAAGGACGAGGTGATGCCCGCGAGGGCGATAATGGTCGTCGAGAAGTATCTTCTCACCCACTACCGCCAGAAGAGGGCCCAGATGCTCAGGAGGGAACTTTAACGGTCAGGAACAGGATTCGCTCTTGGGGCAGGAATCGCATGAGGTTCCCGCGGCCGGGGCACTTTCCGACGAGGACGCGCAGGGTGCCGCCCCCTTTTTGTAATCGGTCACGTAAAAACCCGATCCCTTGAAGATTATGCCCGCGCCCGAGCCGATCAACCTCTTGACGGCGGCCCCGCACTTGACACATTGCTTGACCGGATCGTCTTTTATCGACTGGAACACCTCGAAGCGGTGAGCGCAATCCATGCATTCATATTCATAGGTCGGCATTGTACACCTCCACGTAAGCCTGATTCTGTCGGTTTTACCGTCGTCGCGAAGCGGGAACGCGCTCTGCTTAAAATATAGCTGAATAATGTCGTTTCGACCAACCAAATTTGACTGCCCGGCCGGGTCCGTCAAGAAATTTTTGCCTGTCGGCCTGGAGGAGTGTGTGAGCCCGAAAAAGTTGTGGATTTTATCCGGAACCGAAGTACAATTTTTTCAAGGATCGGTTCCATGCGCCACACCGTATTATCGGCTTCGCCGGTAACCCATCTTTCGGTATCCGTCACCAGGCGCGGGAAAACACCGGTCTCCCTTTCCGTAACCGCGGGAAGAAGAACATCATCATACCTGTAACGATATGTCGTCATATAATGCCGGAGAATGACCGATGGTCGAGAGCCGCATGAAAAAAATCCTCGTGGTGGACGACGAGGAGCTCAACAGGGTGCTGCTTCGGGACATGATCGAGCACCTGGGCCATGAACCGGTCCTGGCGCGCAACGGCGTCCAGGCACTCGCGATCATCGACCGCACGATCGACCTCGTGCTGATGGACGTCATGATGCCGGCAATGGACGGATACGAGGCCGTGCGGCGGATGCGCGCGATGAAGCAATACGCCGAACTGCCGATAATCATGGTCACGGCGCTCTCCAACCAGGAAGACCGGCTGCTGGCGGTCGAGGCCGGGGCAAGCGACTTCATCGCGAAGCCGGTCGATATCACCGAGCTGCGCGTGAGGGTGGAATCGCTCCTGAAAATCAAGGAAGGACGGGACTCCATAAGGCGCTACCAGGAGGAGCTCGAAGAGCTGGTTCGCGGCATGCGGAAACTGTCGAGCGCGATCGAGCAGACCGCGGACCATGTGGTGATCACCGACAATCGGGGCATCATAGAATACGTTAATCCGGCCTTCGAGGCGGTCACCGGCTTCGCCAGGGAAGAGGTGATCGGCAACACCCCCGCGGTCATGAACTCGGGAAGACACGATCGCGAATTCTTCGACGACTTCTGGAAGACCATACTCTCGGGCCGGGTTTACAAGGGCGTTTTCATCAACCGCAAGAAGTCGAGGGAGGTGTTTTATAACGAGATCACGGTAACTCCGATCAAGGATCCCTCGGGTGTCATCACACACTTCGTTTCGAGCGGGCGCGATATCACCGACCGCGAGCTTCGCGATCCGATCACGGGCCTGCCCACCCGCACACTCTTCATCGAGATGATCGAAAATGCCATCGAGGTCGCCCGGAAAAAAAAGGACTGCCGCTACGCGGTGATCATCATCGATATCGACAATTTCAACGTCATAAACAACACATACGGCTATACCACCGGAGACCGCTTCCTGAACACCTTCGCCCGGCGCATCGAAAAATCGATAAGCGTGGATGATACACTCGCCCACCTGGAAGGCGATAAATTCGGGCTCCTGCTCAACTGTTCGGAAAGCCAGGCCCGGGCCATGACCGTCGCCGGGAATATCCAGGCGAGCCTTGAGGCACCGCTGGAGGTCGACGGCGGAGAGGTGTTTGTAAGCGCCAGCATGGGAATCGTTCTCGCGCCCGCCGGCGGCGAGGACCGCGAATCGATCCTTCGCGACGCAGAGATAGCGCTCGAGCGGGCGAAGTCGCGCGGAAAATCGTTTTATGAGGTATTCAACCAGGGCATGCTCTCACGCATCATGAAGCGTTTCCAGATGGAAACCAGTCTCAGGAAGGCGCTGGAACGCGGGGAATTCTTCATCGATTACCAGCCGATCGTTTCGATGCGGGACCGCTCCATCGTCTCGTTCGAGGCGCTGGTGCGCTGGCACCACCCGGAGATGGGTGTCGTATCGCCGGTCGAGTTCATACCCCTGGCGGAGGAGACCGGGCTCATCGTGCCTCTGGGCGAGTGGGTCCTCCGGACCGCCTGCGGGCAGACAAGGTCGTTCCACGAGAGCGGCTTTTCGGAAATCCAGATAGCGGTGAACATCTCCGCCCGGCAGTTCCAGGAGGGAGAGGATCTGGTATCGATGGTGAGGCGGGCGCTGGACGACTCCGGCCTTGAAGCCCGGCATCTCAAGCTCGAGATCACCGAAACAACGACGGCACGCAATCCCGAACTCGCAATCGACATATTCAACCGGCTCAAGGCGATGGGAGTAACCCTGCTCATTGACGATTTCGGTACGGGCTACTCAAACCTGAGCTATCTCAAGCGATTTCCCGTCGATATCCTTAAAATCGACCGTTCCTTTATAATCGATCTGCCCCACGATACCGATTCCGTGTCGATCGCCAGAACGATCATCGCGATGGCTCACAACCTCGGCCTCAAGGTACTGGCCGAAGGGGTGGAGACCGGGAAACAGTGGAACTTCCTCGGTGATGAAGAATGCGACCTGGTCCAGGGATACCTGATCAGCCGGCCCGTTTCCGCCGGGGAATGCCTGAAACTGCTCCGGGCACACCCCGGTAACGTCGATAAATGAGCCCGCCTACGCGCTGAAATAGCCGACCTTGGCCTTGAGCGTCTCGGCCATGCCCGCCATCTCCTCTGAATTCCCGCTCATCTCCTCCGAACCCGAGGCTATGGCCTGCGTGAGTTCGTTGATGCTGGATATGGACCGGACGATTTCCGTGATCGCGATTTTCTGTTCGCCGGTCGCGTTCGCGATCTCGTCCGATCTGCCTTTAACGACCTCCGCATCCCTGTTCACGTTTTCGTTTATACCGAGTTGCTTCTCGGTGGATTCGTAGATGGCGTCCATCACGCCGCCGATGGACGACACCCCGCTGATGATTGTCCCTATCACACCCACCGTTTCATTGACATTCAGCATTCCGCGCTCGATCTCCCTCTCGTTCACCGATATGAGCGAGTCGATCTCCTTTATGCTCGCCGCGGTCTGGTCGGCGAGTTTTGATATCTCGTCGGCGACGACCGCGAAGCCCCTTCCGGCGTCGCCCGCCCTCGCCGCCTCGATCGCCGCGTTGAGCGACAGCAGGTTGATCTGGTCGGATATGTCGTTGATGATCTTGATGATGCCCGTCATCTCCCTGGAGCTCGCGCCTATTTTATTCATGCTTTCGTGCATCTGACGCAACGAATCCTCCCCGGTCCGCGCCTTCGTCGATATGTCGACCGAGAGCCTCATCGAGTCCTGTACGCGGCCTCCCATTTCCTGCATGGCGTCGGAGAGCTCCTTCATCCTCTCCATAAGCATGCTCATGCTGGTGTGCTGCTCCCCCGCGCCGGCGGCGACGCCGTCCATCCCCGCGGAGATCTCCTCGATCGAAGCGGTCATCTCCTCCGTCGCCGCGGCCTGGTTCTGGGCGCTGTCCGAGAACGACAGCGCCGAGGCCGACAGCTCTTCCGAGGAAGCCGCAAGCTGGTTGGCCATATCCTTCACGTCCGCGATCACCCCCCTGATCCTGGCGGCAAACTCGTTGAACGCCCGAGCGAGGTCGCCGCACTCGTCCCGGCTTCCCGTATCGACGAGCGAGCGGAGATCCCCGCCGGCCACGCGGGCAAAGCCCTCGTTGAACTTCTCGAATGAACCGGAAATGCTGCGGATGATCCGCCAGCTCAGCGCGCCGACGATCAGGATTATCGCCAGAAGCGTCACAACGTTCATTGTATTGATCAGGCGCATGTCCAGACGCACGAGTCTTTCATATCTCTTTTCGAGAAGTACGTTGAAATCCATATATTGCTGGATCAGCGTCTGGAGTCCGGCCACCTGTTTCTCCGTCTCCCCCTCATAGATCCTGAGCGCCGCCGCCTCACCGGCGGCGTTATTGATTGACCTCGCGGAAGCATGCAGGCGCGTATGGAACTCCTCCATGCCCGCGAAGAGCTCCGCCTGTTTCGCGTCGATGTTCTTGAATTCGGGAGAATCCCTGAACGCGTAATACCATTTCCCGAATCCGCACTTCGTATGGTCGAGCTCTCCGGTGAAGGTGCGGCCCCGTGTTATCGATTCGAGCAGGGCGTTCATCCAGGACAGGTGGTCGATCATCTTGGCCTGGATGAAGAGCCTGTTGTCGTGAAGTGAAAGGATCTTCTCGGTATGACCGTACTGACGTTTTTGCAGCACGAACGCGAAAAGCGACTGCATGATAACCAGCGCCGAGATTACGACGAATGCGACTATAAGCTTATTCTTGATGGTCCATCGCATGTGATCATTCTCCTGTATATGGTCGTCCCTTCGGGCAAAACCCGGCCCGGAATCGCGTATTCGCGTTTTAACGTGTTGTCGAGACAGGCGCTGTTCGTTCGATTTGAGAATTGACAGACTGGAAAGCAGCGGGGATACAATACCAGACGGGCGCCGTCGTGGCAAGCAAAATGTCGATACAGGGGCACGGCCGGGAGCGATGAGCAAGACCCACATGACCATACCCATCTTCGTGCCCCACCTGGGGTGCCCGCACCGTTGCGCATTCTGCAACCAGTGGGAGACGAGCGCCGTGCGCGCCAGGCCGGACGCCTCGTCCGTACGCGGGAAGATTCGCGCTCACCTCGAAACGAAACCCGCCTCGATCGGGAACGTGGAGGTGGCTTTTTTCGGCGGCAGCTTTACGGCGATCGAGGAGGAGCTCCAGCGCGAACTTCTGGGGGCCGCGCACGATTTCATTCGAGACGGCCTGATCGACGGCATCCGACTCTCGACGCGGCCGGATTGCGTAGATACGGCCCGGCTCGAACTTCTCCATGAATATGGCGTCCGTACCATCGAGATCGGCGCGCAATCGTTTTCCGACGAAGTACTGGCCGCCTCGGGGCGCGGCCACACCGCCGCCGAATCAATCGACGCCGCGAAGCGGATACGCCGGGCGGGGTTTTCGCTCGTGATCCAGCTCATGCCGGGACTTCCGGGTGATGGCCCGGCGGGGTCTTTACGCTCGGCGGAGATCGCGGCCTCGTGCTCTCCCGACGCGGTGCGGATATACCCGACCGTGGTGCTTGACCATACGCGGCTCGCGGAGCTCTTCCGCGAGGGAGCCTACGAGCCACTCACACTCGAGGATGCGCTGGAGCGATCGGCCGATATGCACGAACTGTTCGCGGGGAAAGGCATCCCGGTCATCCGCACGGGGCTCCATCCCCTCGCCCCCGATGAGACCGCGAACGTTCTTGCGGGCCCCTATCATCCGGCCTTCGGCTTCCTCGTGAAGTCCCGCGTAAAGAGAAGGAGGCTGGCACATGAAATCTCCCGGATGCTGGGACGCGGTTCATCGTCGCCGGTCGTCATCCGGCTTCGCATACCGATGCGAGAAAAGGAGGAGTACATCGGTTACCGGGGTGAGAACATTGAGTACCTCGGGGCGCTTTTCGCACCGGCGCGGATCGTGCGTTCGTTCGGCGATTTGGAGAGCCTTGAAATATTTATTGAAAACGAGCCCTGAGGGGGATACATTCACTCCGGTATCCTTCCACCGTGCCCGAGCTGTCATGAAATCGGAGGCGTCATGGAAAATTATCTGCGGGTGTTGCATGTCGACTGCTCTTCGGGATTTTACCGGATGGAGCGGTTCGGGATCGGCGAATTTTTCGGTCCCATCGACGTGGGGCTGAACATCGCGAAGCGACACAACAGCCTGAACATCGGTACCGGCCTTCTCGCGGGCTCCATCTTCCCGGGTTCCAACCGGCTCGTCGTCAACGGCTTCTCACCGAACTGGGGAAGCTTTTACATCTCCACAATGGGCGGAGCGGCGCTCGTGTTCGACAACCTCGGCATCAACATGCTGTCGCTCCGTAACCGCGCCTCCTCCTTCTCCATCCTTTACCTCAACCGCGTCCACGGTGAGGAGGTGGAGGTGGAGATTCATCCCGTCGACCTGTGGGGCGTATGGAAGAGCGGCAGAACCGGCGTATACGCGCTCATGGACCACGTACTCGAGCGGTTTGGCCACCGCTACAGTTCCGAGCCAAGGGTGCTGGCGACAGGGCCCGCGTCGCTTTCGACCGATTTCGGGGCGATCGCCTCGGCCCCGGTCAAAAACGGGAAGCCGACGGCGGCCGACACATGGGCCGGGCGCGGTGGATTCGGCACCAAGCTCCTGAAAGAGCACGGACTGGCGGCCGTTATCTACGGCGGGACCTATATCGACCAGGATTTCCGGGACCGCAAGGTTGCCGACGAGTGGTTCAGCGAACGCTACAAGAAGCGCCTGGCGGCCAAGGACATGGAAGCGACCACCAAGTACCGCTTCGATCCGAACTTCGACACGGGCGGCACTTTCGGCGTAAACTACGCGAAAATCGGCGGCAGGGTGATCGCGTTCAACTACCGGAGCATCAACATGCGGGAGGATGAGCGCCGCCACATTCACGAGAAGTTCATCGTGGACCATTACCTTAAACAATTCAACGAGGAGATCATCCGCCCCAAGAGCATGCGCACCTGCGGCGAGCCCTGTTCGGCCGTGTGCAAGAAGATTTACGGCGAATACAAGAAGGATTACGAACCCTACCAGACGATGGGACCGCTCTGCGGGATCTTCGACCAGCGCGCGGCGGAATTGCTGAACCGTCGCGCCGACAGCCTGGGATTCGACGCCATCTCGGTGGGCGGCGTGCTTTCATGGCTCATGGAATGCCTGCACGAGGGCCTGCTCGCTCCGAAGGAACTCGGAGTATCCACGCTTCCCGTTTTTTCGACCGGGGGCTTCAGCGTCGAGACCGACTCCATGCACAACGCCGAGCTCGGCGTTGCGCTCCTCGACTCGATAATCGCGAAAAAAGGTATCCTGGATCTCGAGGAGGGCGCACGCGATTTCGCCCGCCACCTCGCCCGCGACAGGGGCAAGAAGATACTCGATCTCTTCGTCTATAACGCGAACGCCCGCAAGGGGTGGATCGTGCCGAACCAGTACTGGACCGCGGGCGTCCTCTCGCCCATGCCGATCATGGGCAAGTACTACATGTATTACGGCGAAAATTTTTACGAGCCGCGGCGGCTCGGCAGGGAAAACGCCGACCGTTTTAAAAAAGAGCTCATCATGGACAACATGGGCTTCTGCCGGTTTCATCGCAACTGGGCCGAGGAAATGATTCCCGACATCATCGGGACCCTCTATGATAAAAAGGCCGAGTACCTGGCGGCCGTCTCCATTACGGCCAGCCGCATCAACAGCCGCAACAGCTCCATATTCTGGGAATCCGAGCGCAACGTGGACTTCGTGGCGAGCTGGCTGACGCGCCTGCACGAAGTCGAAAACGACAACTCGAGCGAACTCATGGGATGGATCGACCGCTTTAAAAAAGACAGGCACGAGGCGGCGCTGGAATTCTGGTTCGAGATATCCAAGGGCGTTCACGAATCGTTGAGGGAATTCTGATCATGAAGGGAGATCATGTCGCGCGCATAATCTGCGAACACTACAATCTGCGCATATATACGGCGCTGACGGCGGAACTCACGCGCACCATCGCGGGACAGCACAGGACCTCGCCGGCCGCCACGCTGGCGCTGGGACGTGCGATCAACGCGACGGCGCTTCTCTGCGCGACCCTCAAGCCGGATTCACACCAGAGCGTCACGCTCAGGATATCCGGCACCGGGCCCATTCGCGAGATCCACATACAGGCGGACGCGACGGGCAATATCAGGGGCTATGTCGCGAACCCGGCGGTGGAGCCGGTTGTCAGAAAGGGAACCATCGACATTCCCGCAATCATAGGTGCGGGCTTTCTCACCGTGGTGAAGGACCTCGGGCTCAGGGAACCCTACAGCAGCGTGACCCCCCTGCACACGGGCGAGATCGCGCGGGACTGCGCCTGGTATCTCACCGAATCAGAACAGGTGCCGTCGGCCATGATCATAGGGTTCGCGCTTGAAGGCGACGGCAAAATCACGGGATCGGGCGGCATACTCATCCAGAGCTTCCCGGACACGCCCGATTCCGCGCTGGAACGCGTGGAGGCCAATATAGCGGGCATGAAGACCACGCTCGGCGAGTCGCTCCGGCGCGGCGAGGACATCATATCGGTCGTATCCCGTTTGATGGACGATCGGACGCTGAGCCTCCTCGGCACGACGCCGGTCAGGGCGGCCTGTCGTTGCAGCAGGGAAATGATCGGCGGAATAATACGGGGTATCGACAGGCAGGAAATCGAGGATATGCTGGAAAAAGACAGCGGCATCGAACTGCGCTGCACCTTCTGCACTAAAAACTACCGTTATGGCGAAGCCGAGGTCCGCGCTCTCCTGGACGGATGATGCGCGGCGAGCGCTCACCGGCCGGACTTCTTGCCGGAGATATCGGTCAGATCGATCCGTATAACCGTCACCCTGTCAAGCGCCGCGGGACCGTAGTCCCACTCCGGCTTTCCCGAATACTTCTCCATGATGGCATCCAGCGCGATCCGTTTCTCCCCGGGTTCAGTTACGATCGACGCCTTTCCGTTGCCTATGACGCTGTAATACTTCGCTCCCCAGGAGCAGGCCGCCTCCCCCGTCACGATCTCGAGGTCCGTATCCACCTCGAAGCACACCAGGTCGTTTCGCGACAGAATATCGAGCTTTCGTCCTTCCCGGGCCGAGTGCAGATAGATGACATTCCCCCTGAAACCGAAATTCATCGGCACCACATAGGGGACGTTGGCGTCCGCGAGCGCGATTCTGCACACGCGCGCCTTTCGCATAATCGTTTCGATAAGCGCCGGATCGTCGATTCTCTTGTCATTTCTTCGCATTGCGGTCTCCTTCCTCCGGTCACATATGCATCAGGACCTCTCCCCGGTCTATCGAAAAATCGGGGCCTGCAAACCCGGATACCCCGCCAGGGATATCGCCCGGACGCGAATTCCGCGGCGGCTCCATCAATAATGCTTGAAATACAGCGGGGCGGGACTATACTTCGCGGCGGGTTGAATGTACGACTGGAGCCCGATCACGCATCATGCCGGGGGAGTATCATGCGAAAATACTGCGCGTTTATCCTTCTCATATTGCTTGCGGCCGTTCCCGCGGCCGGCCTCGAGGTGGACATCGACGAGCTCAAAAAAGCCGGAAGAATCGAGTTCATCAATTACACCGGCCCGAAACGGAACCAGGACACGGTTGCCGCCGTAAAATCCATCGGAGCCCGCCTCGCCACGGACGCACAGAAGCGCGGCGACGACGCACGGGCGAACTATTACATGAAGTATTCGCTCATCAGGGCCATCGCGAAGGAGGAGCCCGAAAAGCTCTCCGCCGATATCTTCTCGATCGACAGGAATGCGAGGGTGACGCATATCCAGTACATCCGTCGCATCCTTTCCGGTTATTTCGAGAGAATGTACGGGTATTCAGAAAAGAACGCATACACGCTCGCGGTTTTCACCACCTACTACAACGCCGTCTATCGGGGTGATGTTGAATACTTCGGAAAGGCCTACAAGAAGATCGTCGTGAAAAACCTGACGCCGCGAAACGCGGGGCTCTCGACCAGGTACGACGAATGGCCCGGCGCCACGCGGATCGTCATCCCGCTCACCGAGGCGGCCAAGCGAGGCGAGATTGATTCGATCGATCCCGACATTATTTCCGATAAAAAAGTGCGCACGGCCCTCCGAAAGGAGGATGAGAACCTGGAGCAGCGCAAGGACCTGGTCGACCTGAAGGAAAAGATTATCGAGAAGGACAAAAAGGAGACCGCCGAGAAAAAAGCCGACCTTGCCAGGGAAGCGCGCGAGGTTGAGAAGGAGAGGAAGCGCGTTGAAACCGAAAAGGCCGACGTGGAGCGAAAAAAGAAGGAACAGGCGCGGGAGGAACAGAAACTCAGGGATGAAAAGGAAAAGGCGAAGGACATAACCGACGCGGGAGAGAAAAAGAAGAAAGAGGAAGAGATAGCATCACGCCAGGAGAAGCTGAAGCAGGAGAAACAGAAGACGGCGGAAAAAGAAAAGACCGTTTTGAAGGAAGAGAAGAAAGTAGCCGAAAAAAAAGAGGAAATCAGGAAAGAGGAGAAGCGTGTCGCCGAGAAGGAGAGCAGGACGGCGAAGAAAGAGGAATCCCTTAAAGAGGAAAAAAAGGAAATAGCGAAAGATGAGCTGAAAAAGGACATCAAGGAAAGCCCGGCGGTCGCGAAGGCGAAGCTCGAGGAGAAGGAAAAGGAACTGGACAAGCGCGAGGACGAGTTGCGAAGCAAGGAGCTCGATAAGAGCGTGTTCGCGGAAAAGCTTTATTACCTGAAAATCAGGGAATACCTCGAGGCGGGCCACTACAACAACGAGATGTACATGATCAACGCCGCCACGAGAAAGGTCCTGTTCAAATCGCCGGTGGAAAACATCTGCGGAAGCCGTTACGACGTTTTCTCGGGCGGGGTGGCGGTGATCGTCCACCAGGGAGATCACAAAACCGGTCACCGGCTGGTCATTCTGGACCGCGAGACACTGAAGGAATCAAAACGGGGAAAGGATGACATCTTCTGGCGCAGTTTCGTCGAGATCCGCGACGGCTTCATTTACTCCGTCATGGTCGAAAACGGGAAATACTACCTGGGCAGGTACGACGGCTCCCTCGAGCGCACCGCCCGCTCGCAGGAGCAGGTCAGCGAAAACACCTTCATAAGCTTTTACGGCGAGTATGTGTACATCAACCGTCACGATAAAAAGATACTGGTGCTGAAAAAGGGCGACCTTTCGCTCGTCGAGGTGATCGAACCCAGATGAGCGGGTGCAGAAACCCGGAGCGGGGCGCGGCTATTTCCCGTAATTCTCGTCCGAATGCGGGTGGCAGCGGCTGTAGACTTTTTTAAGGCGCGATTTCGTGACATGTGTATACACCTGCGTGGTGGAGATGTTCCGGTGGCCGAGCATCTCCTGTACCGCGCGGATGTCGGCCCCGTTGTTGAGGAGCTCCGTCGCGAAACTGTGCCGGAGCGTATGCGGGCTCACCCTGGCCAGCAGTCCCGCCGCGCGCGAGCGTTTGTCGACGATCCCGAAAATGCCGCGCGCGCTCAATCTTCCCCCGCGCGCGTTGACGAAGAGCGGACCGTCGAGCGAGCCGAACAGTTTCCTCCTCTCCGCAAGGTACTCCCTTATGCGCTTCACCGCGTCGTCCGTGAGAAACACCACTCTCTCCCGCGCGCCCTTTCCGAGAACGCGAAGGCTGCGCGCATTCAGGTCCAGGTCGACATACTCCGCCACGGCGAGCTCCGAGACACGAGCGCCGGTGGCGTAGAAGGTCTCCAGTATGGCCCTGTCGCGGAAATCCGGGAAGGATTCCACGGGGAAATCCAGTATGCGCTCCACCTCACCGTTGTACAGGAAACGCGGCAGCGGTTTTTCCCTGCGGGGGAACGAAACTTCAGCCGCGGGATTGCGATCGATGATTCTTTCGTTATAAAGATAGGTGAAAAATGATTTCAGGCAGGCGATTTTCCGCGAGATGGACGATTTCTTCAACGATCGATCATAACACGACTCGACAAAAGCGCGTATGAGCTCCGGCGTTATCTCACCGGCCGCGAGGTCGGAGTCCCCTTTTTGAGTTTGAAACTCTTCATCCTCCAGTCCGGCCAGGAAGGCCGCGAACTGGACGAGATCATCGTTATACGACTTTACCGTCATCCGCGAGGCGTTCCTTTCGGACAGCAGGTAATCCATGAAACGGTCTATTTCCGCGTACACGCCGGTTCAAACCTCCGCATGGAGCGGCCGGCCGGTGACGATCATTCCCCGTTTTCCGGCTGTCTGCCGTTTTCTTCGTCCAGCAGCTCGAGGCGGTATCCGCACGATTCCCTGAGGCAGATGAGCATCTGGCCACGGTTCTTGACCCTCCGGGAGAAGAGCAGGCTTCCGCACTTCGGGCACGGCTTGTTGGAGGGGACTTCGCGCGTCATGAAGGTGCATTCCGGGTACCGGCTGCAGGCATAGAAGGGCCTCCCCTTCTTCGCCTGACGCTTCACCACGTCCCCCTCGCAGCCGTCCACCGGGCACTTGCCGAGTGGCAACGACTTCGCGTTGCGGCACTCCGGGAACCCCGAGCAGGCCAGGAAGAAGCCGTATTTCCCGAGCTTTTTCAGCATTTTTCTGCCGCATTTCTCGCAAACCTCGTCGGTCTCCTCGTCGAGGATGTTTTTCATCTCCTCAATCTTATGTTCGGCCTCATCGACCGTAAGCTTGAAGGGAGTGTAAAAATCCCTCAGCATATCGACCCAGTCCGCTTTCGACTCCTCCACGAGATCGAGCCTGTCTTCCATGTTCGCGGTAAAATCAATCGATACCAGCGAACCGAAATGCGCCATCATGATCTCGTTGACCAGCCTTCCCAGCACCGTCGGGACCAGCTGGCGTCCCGAGCGAACGACGTAATAGCGGGCGATCAGGGTATTGATGGTGGGAGCGTACGTCGACGGCCTTCCGATCCCCGACTCCTCCAGGAACTTGACGAGCGAGGCGTCGTTGTAACGGGGCGGAGGCGTGGTAAAATGCTGTTCGGGCAGGTATTCACGCACCGCCGGCTCGTCGCCCTCCGCGAGCCCGGGCAGATCCATCTTCTTCGTTTTGTCTTCGCTTTCAACGGCGGTGAATCCGTCGAAAAGGACCCTGCTGCCGCTCGCCCTGAAGGCGACATCGCCGCGTTCAAGCATGACGGTCGACACCTCCGAAACCTCGGGGGTCATCTGCGAGGAGACAAATCGCCGCCAGATCAGGCTGTAGAGCCGGTACTGGTCGCGGCTAAGGTCGGCCTTCAGCGACTCGGGCGTCCGGAACACGTCGGTCGGTCGTATGGCCTCGTGCGCGTCCTGCGCGTTCTTCTTGTTGGTGTACGTGTTCGGCTTGTCCGGCAGGTAATCCCCGGAGTAAGTCTCCCCGATGAACCGCCGGACGGCCGAGAGGGCGCTCTCCGAAACCCGCGTGGAGTCGGTCCTCATATAGGTGATGAGACCAACCGGCCCCTCGCCCTTCAGGTCGATCCCCTCGTACAACTGCTGCGCGATCATCATGATCTTGCCGGAAGTGAAACCCAACCTGTTGGCCGCGTCCTGCTGCATCTTGCTCGTTATATAGGGCGCGAGCGGATTCCGCCTGCGTTCCTTGCGCTGAACGCTCTTTACCGTAAACGGGCCCTCGCCCAGACGCACGAGGACGGCGTCCACGTCGGCCTTTGTCCGGAGTTTTGTCTTCTCACCTTCGAGAGAGTAAAATGATCCGGTAAACTTCTTTCCCTTCAATTCGAAGACCGCGTCGAGCGACCAGTATTCCTCGGGAACGAAGGATTCGATCTCCTTTTCGCGCTCGCAGATAACACGAAGAGCGACCGACTGGACCCTCCCCGCGGAAAGCCCCTTCTTGACCTTTCTCCAGAGGATCGGGCTGATGTTATAGCCGACGATGCGGTCGAGAATGCGCCTTGCCTGCTGCGCGTTGACCAGGCTCATGTCGATGTCGCGAGGGTGCTTCACCGCCTCGAGGATCGCCGGCTCGGTGATCTCGTTAAATTCAATGCGCCGTATGTTGTCGTTCTTCGGCCGAAGCGCGTTGGCCAGATGCCACGAGATGGCCTCGCCCTCACGATCGGGGTCCGTCGCGAGCAGAACACCCGAGGCCTGGCCCGCCTTCTTCTTCAAGTCGTTGAGGATCTTCGCCTTTCCCCGGATGGTGATGTATTCAGGGGTGAAGTTGTCGTCGACGTTAACGGCCAGCCTCGATTTCGGCAGGTCGATGATGTGTCCCATGGACGATGAGATTATGTATTTTTTGCCAAGGTATTTATTGATGGTCTTGGCCTTCGAGGGCGACTCGACGATGATAAGCGTTTTGCCTTCTTTCTCCATTTATGCCTTTACACTTCCCTTTATACACTTCCCCGCCCCCGACCGTCGCCGGGAGATGAAGCGGCTGCGTACGTGACCGTGGATCGTATCCCGTCGGGACCGGGCGCAACTCCCTTTCCCCGTATAAGCCGCGACACGCATACTGCGGACGCGCGGCGGTCAAAAGCAAGCACCACAGACTATCTATTATTTGTCAAACAGTTCTTTGACTCTCCTGCCCGGCTCCCAGCGGAGGGTGAGGAAAATCAGGAGGCACAGTGCGGTTGAGACGACGGCGAAAATAATTACACGCTCGGCGCCGTAATAGACGCGCGCGTCGAAATCCCTTTCGAAGGTGAGCACCCCGGCCACCCTTTTTGCGGCACGGGAATCGTGGCAGAAGCGGCAGCGGTCCTCCATGAAAACGGGGACTGCCGCGTAATACCTCCCGCCTCTAATCTCGGAATAAACTGCCGGCCTTTCCGCGTTCAATACGCGAACGACGCGTTCGTCGCCCCCGTTTTCAGCCTCGCCTGGCGCCCTTACACGGAGCCCGGTAGAATTGTACACCCGTATATCGATCCCCTGCCGCGCTCCGATATCGTCGAGCAGTATCCAGGCCGAAACCGGTCGGCCGTACATCTTGGTTTCAATGAAAGCATCCCGTATAACCTCGAACCCCTTTTCAAGCTCGATAAAATATCCGGAGCGGTACAGCGAATGTATATCTCCGGCATACGGCGGCACCGAAAACATCTGCAGGATGGAAACCGCCAGCACGACGGCCAGCGACACCAGCAACGCGTATTTCATTTTCATGTAACGCTCCCTGTCCTGAGTCTTTCAACACGGGTACCGGCCCTGGATATTTTCCCCGAAAGCTCGAGCATCACCAGGGCCTCGTTCACCGAAGACGCGTCCCGCCCCGAAAGCCTGACCAGCGCGTCTATCTCCGCGGGCTCTCCGCCGAGCAATCCGAGGATCTCGCGTTCCAGCGTACCGGTGGAATCGTTCCCGTCGCAGACCGGCACGTAAGCGGCCGGGGCCTCGATGGCTCCGGCAAGGCCCGCCGGAAACTGGCCCGTCACGTCATCCGTCGAGGAGACGATCTGCGCCCCCTCCCGGATAAGACCGTGGCATCCGAAATAGCCTTCGTCGAAGGCCGGCCCCGGACAGGCGAAGACCTCGCGGTTCTGCTCGAGCGCGTAACGCGCGGTGATGAGCGCCCCGCTTTTTATCCCCGCCTTCACGACGACCGTGCCGAGCGACAGCCCGCTGATGATGCGGTTTCTGCGCGCGAACGTCCACCTGCCCGCCATTATTCCGGGAGGGTATTCCGATATCAGCACCGAACGGCCATCGGCGAGAATCATCCTGTAAAGATCGCTGTTCGCGGCGGGATAGAAGATGTCGATGCCGTTGGCGAGGACTCCGACCGTCACTCCGCCCGCGGAGAGCGCTCCCTCATGCGCCTCCCTGTCCACGCCGACCGCCATACCGCTGACCACGGCGAAACCAGCCGCGGCGAGCTCCGAGGCGATGCGGCGCGCCGTCCCGCGGGCCCCGGGATCGGCCTTCCTGGTACCCACGATGGCGATACTCCTCCCGGTGGCGACCCCTCCCTGCGCGTAGAGGACGAGCGGAGGGCGGCTTATCTCCTTAAGCAGCTTCGGATAACGAAAATCCCAGCGGGTATCGACGCGAATCGACTTCTTCCGGCAAATATTCAGTATCTGTTCGGCGGCCTGCATGGGGCTGGGAGAATAACGGGAGGTTATATAGGCCTGGGTGGCAAGCCGGCCGCCGCCGGCCAGGGAGTCCCACGCGGACGACGCATCGGGAAACGAAGGTGCCTCCCACAGGTCGTTTCCCGCGGGGGACGAGGAGACCGAGAGGGCGATGGCGCACAGGGTGTCGCGTTCGGTGCCGCTCAACTTCTGGAAAGCTCCTTCATGAGCTGGCGCACGTTCTCGCCGCACTGCTGGCGGTATTCACGTATCTGGGCGGAATCGTCCGATTTTCTCTCGAGCTCCGAGCAGAGGGCTTCGTATACCGAGAGCGCCTTTTCGGGTTTCCCCTGCTCGTAATAGAGTTTGCCGAGCGCGAAATGGGCGCGGTAATACGTTCGGCCCCGGGCGACCACCTGTTCCATCATCGAGGTGCCGAGCGCAGTATCACCCTTTTCATAATATACCAGGATGGCCAGCCCGTAGTGCGCGTCCAGATAATCGGGATTTATGCCGATGGCCTGGCGGTAATGGTATTCGGCCCTTCTGATGTCCTCCTCTTTGCCGAGCTCCTTGCCGCGATTGGCGTACGAAACGGCGGCATAATACTGCAGGGCCGCCGACTTTTTCCCATACTCGATGGATTTCTCGAACGAGGATATCGCCTGGTCCCAGTTCGCGTCCTCCACGTACTTGAGGCCGAGATCGTAATAAATCCCGCCGAGCCGGTCGGGACGGTCTCCTTTCGCGAGACCTGATTCATACTCGGCGGCCTTTTTTTTCAGTTCGGAGATCGCGCCGGACCTGGCCGAACGCAGGGGGCTCGACATGGGACAGGAGAGGTCCCCGCAGCCCGACAGCATGGTAAACACGAACAGGAACACACCCGCCTGCAGCCGTCTCATCGATCCCTCCCTCCCGAATTGATTTCGTACAGTATATATACGAACGGACGCGCACAAAGAATAAAACTTTTTGTCCGATTTCCGCTTTTTATGCCCATCCCTCCAGCCCGGCGACCCGTTCCTTCAGCCGCCCGAGGGCCTCGCGCGGATCCACGACCACGACCCGCGTGCCGGCAAGCACGTCGAGGAATCCAAGTTCGTTCTCGTAGCGGGGGACGACGTGCTGGTGCAGATGGGCGATACTGGCCCCTCCCGCTTTTCCGAGGTTCCATCCGATGTTAAAGCCGGCCGGAGCGAATTCATCTTTAATGGCCGAAACCATGAGTGCGGTCAGCCGGTGCATCTCCAGGACCTCCTCAACGTTCAGCTCTTCAAAGTCCTCCACGTGACGGAGGGGGAAGATCATCAGGTGGCCCGTGTTGAACGGGAAGAGGTTCATCGAAACCATGCAGAGACCGGTGCGGAACACCTCGAGAAGCTCGAGCCGGGGATCGCGCGAGGCGATGGCGCAGAGAATGCAGGGGACGTCGGGCCTCTCTCCCTTAACGTAGGCGATTTTGTCCGTATTGAACAGGTGGTCCCGCATCGCCCGGGCGCCTCACCGCCTGGGACGGCGCGAGAGCATCCAGAACACGTAAAAGGCCAGCCCGAAGACGATCACGAAGCACGCGACGATGGTGATGACATAGATGATGTCCATCCTTCGTGAAACGTCCACCTTCATCATCACGCCGCTCTTCAGCGAGGCGATTTCGAGATCGACGATCTTCCTGGTGAACTGGATCTCCTCGCGCGAGAAGACGTGGACTATCTGGTGGAAGAGGCTCTTGATCTTCTCCATCTGCGAGAGCTCGTTCTGCACGTCCGCCTTTTTCGATTCGAGGAACCGGACGTTGGTCTCGATGAATTCGAGGTCCTTCTCGATCGAAAAGATCGAGGAGATGATCTGGCGCGAATACTCGACCGAATGGCATCCCGAACAGGTTTTATCGCTGATGATGTTGATCGACGAACGCTGGACGTTGTGGTCGCCGTGACAGCTCACGCACGAGGGCGCGCCTTTTTTCATGACGGAATCGTAATGAGGGCTTTTCATGAACTGCTGGAGGGCCGTATCGTGACACTCGGAGCGGCCGCAGAAAGCGAGGTTCTCCCTGCTCGAGGGTTTTCCGGTAAAGCCGCTCTCTTTTTTCTTCGCGAGAGCCGCGTCGTTCACCGCGGCATTTCCCCCGTGGCAGGTATTGCACCGGCGGCCGTTCTGCGCGTGGACGCTGCCCGACCACTTGTCGACGATGGCGGCATGCCTGCCCCCCATCGATTTATGGCAGTCGGCACAATAGTCCGCGCCTTCGGCGGCCGCCGCTTTCGGGGGCATGGCGGGTTTTCCGTTCACCGCCGCGGCCGCGGACGAACACAGCAGGACGACCGGAAGCAGTACGGTCACGCAGCGCACCACAAGTCCGCTTTTCATAGGTTTACTCCCCATTCGCAAAATACGGCATCCGGCTATGCCGTTGATCGGCGCGCATATGGCCGGCTTTCCCGCCGACGGACCGCTTACAACGCGGCGATACCGAGCGCCGGCAGCAGCAGCTTCAATCCAACGATGATGACGCTGGTATAAATACCGGCCACCCAGTCATCGATCATGACGCCAAGCCCGCCCTTCATCGACTGCAGCCTTCGGGTCGGCCAGGGCTTGAGGATGTCGAATACCCGGAAAATGATGAAAGCGAGAACGGCCGTTTTCAAGCTGAATGGATGAAAGAACACGGCGATACCGTATCCCAGCACCTCGTCCAGCACTATCTGAGGCGGGTCCTTTTCCGCGAAAAAACGCTCACCCTCGTCGCCAAGCTTAACTCCCGGATAAAGCATAAGCAGAACGGCGGCGGCGTTGATCCAGACGACCGCCTCTCCGAAAAGGCAATATCCCATTATATAGAGCAGCATCGCGAACAGGCTCGCGGCCGTTCCGGGCATCCATGGGAAATATCCCGTGTACAGGGCGGTAAAAAGGAGCTCCTTCCACCACATTACGCGGCACTGTCTCTTTTCGAATATGGCGGCAGGAAGAGCCGCCAGTTGGTAGTCATATACCGGATCCCCGAGAAGGCGGTGAGCAGCGTCACGACGAGCATGAGGCAATACGGGCCAATGATGAGCCATTTGTCGGGGATGGAGGAGGTCATGATCTCGTAAACGCGGACGATTTTCAGAAATTCATCGGTCGCGTAGCGGCTTACTCCCGCGCGCCTGAAGACGAACACCATTATGATTACGATGATCGAGACCATCTGGAAGGCGGTCTTTACCTTGCCGAAACTGCTGGTAACCAGCGTCGTCCCCTTCCTGATTGCGAGGTAGCGCATGAGCGTTATGAGCACGTCGCGCCCCACGATGATGATCACCATCCAGAGCGGGATAAAGGGATCGAGTATGAGAAAAGCGGAGAGCGCCCCGATGACCAGCACCTTGTCGGCCAGCGGATCGAGAAAGCGGCCCAGGTCGGACTCCTGGTGGAGCTTGCGGGCGCTCCATCCGTCGAGGAAATCGGTGATCGACGCGACGATGAAAACCACCAGCGCCCAAAGCCGGTGCTCCATCGTGGGGATGAAAATGAAATACAGGAATACGGGGATGAGCACAATCCTCAACAGGGAAAGTAGATTGGGCACCTCCAGTAGACCGCGAATATTCACGCCAGAACCCCGCTCGCATCGTATTCAGTGCTGTCTGTGACCCGCGCCTTTACAATCGAATTAATCGAAACATTCCCGCCGGTCAAGTAAAAAATACCGTCAACCTCGGGCGCGTCATACTCCGTCCTTCCGGCCCAGGTGTGCTCGTCGATCCGCTCCTCGACGAGCACGCGGAGCGTTCGGCCCACGAGGCGTTCCATGCTCTTCGCGGAGATTCCCCGCTGCAGCTTCATGAGGCGCGCATGGCGCCTGCGGGCGACGGCGGGCGCCACACGGGGGCCGGTTCCGGCCGCCCGTGTTCCCTCCTCCGGGGAATATATGAAAGCGCCCACACGGTCGAGCGCCGCCTTTTCCACGAACTCCAGGAGCTCGTCGAAATCGCGATCGCTCTCGCCGGGATACCCGACCATGAAGGTGGAACGGATGCGGATGCCCTCCACGCGCGAGCGGAGTTCCTCCACGAGGGCCAGGTATGAGGCGACATCGCCCTTCCGGCCCATCGACGAGAGGACGGAGCGGCTTGCGTGCTGAAACGGGATGTCGATGTACTTGACGATCCTGTCGTTCCCGCGTATCAGGTCGATGATACTCCGGTCCATATGATCGGGATGACAGTAAAGCAGCCTGATCCACTCGACACCGTTCAACACGGAAACCGCGTTTACGAGCCCGGCGAGCCCGGTCCGCCCGTGGCGGTACGAGGCAATATCCTGCGCGATGATGATGAGCTCCATCGCTCCGCCGGCAGCCGCCGCCTTCGCATCCTCCAGCACCCGTTCGGGCGGGAACGACACGAGGGGACCCCGGATGAGCGGGATCGCGCAGTAGCTGCAGTTGTTCGAGCAGCCCTCGGCGATCTTGATGTAGCGGTATGGCAGCCCCTCGATGAGCGGCAGTTTGCGCACGTGCCCGCCGACCGCGGTCGCGGGTTCTACCCCGAACGCGGCACAGAGGCCGGGGACAAAACCATCGTCTATAATTCCGTAGACGAAATCGATTTCGGGGATATCGGACGCCACGTCACGACGGTAGCGCTGCGAGAGGCAGCCCGCGGCCACGAGCTTTCGCCCGAAGCCGGGCCGGACGCCCGCCTTGAGTTCCGCGGCATCGAGAATCGCCTCGATCGACTCCTTCTTGGCGTCCTCGATAAAGCCACAGGTGTTGATGATCAGGATGTCCGCGTCTTCGGGGGATTCAGCGGGCCGGAAGCCGACCGCGCGCATCTCGCCGTTGACCCGCTCGGAGTCGACAAGGTTTTTCGAGCACCCCAGCGAGATGATGTAAAAACTTATATCCGGCGCGTGAAACACTTACCAGTCTTTGATCATGATCTGATAAACGTTCGGATTGTTTATGTCCTTCTTCCAGGTGATGACCTTGTTGGCCACCTGGCCGGGCTGCCCGAAATTGTAGTCCTTTCCATTGATACGCGCCTTGAGCCCGCCGGCGTTGCCGATCTTGACCTGGATGAACTCGGTCGCCTCCCAGCGCTCATGAGTGCCGGCGGCTATGAATCCGCGGCGTTTCTCGGCGCCGTCCAGGTAGAGCTCGAGATAGCTTTTCTGGATGAATTCCGCCTCGAATACGATCTTGAGGTTTTTCTCGTTCTGGGCCACCACCCGCGTATTGTCGGCGTTCCTGTCCTCACCCTTCTCCACGGCGACGTCCTTCGCCTCGACCTCCGGCTTCTGCCCCAGCACGATCTGGATCTTCGCCCTGTTCTCGGTAAGGCCCTTGAGCGTAAAGACCACCTCGCGGGTGAAATCCGGAAGCTTCACCGAAAGCGGCTTGTCCATTTCGAGCGTCTCGCCGCGTTCTCCCGGCAGCAGTTCCACGACCACCGATTCCTTCTTTATTTCCTTGAGGAGGAGAAGCACCTCCTTGTTGTCGACCATGAACTGGACGGCCTCGCTTCCGTACAGCAGCGTGAAACCGCTGTCGTTTGCGAGCTGGAGGTTGCGTATGTTCTCGATTCCGATGTTCTGCTTCGATCGGTTGTATTCGTCCTGGATGCTCGAGATGGAATCGCCCCCGCCGACGTCGATGCTGGAGGAGAAAAGCGAAACGAACATCCATATGATGAGGACGACGCCCAGCGCTCCGCCGGCGATCAGTACCACGTTCCGGTACTGGCGGTACAGCGCCACCAGGTTGATGAACACCGGCGTGCGCGTGGGCCGCGTGAGCTCTTCGAGCGGCGTCGCGCTCTCCCCGATCTTGAACGCCTTGTAGTGCTGGATTATTTCGTCCGCGTCGAGCTTAAGGTAATCGGCATAGCTCCTCATGAAACCCGTAACGTAGGTTTCCCCGGGAAAGCGGTCGAACTCCTCGTTTTCCAGCGCCTCGATATATAAAACCGAAATATTGGTGTCCTTCGCCACGTCCTTGAGGCTGAGCTTTTTGGCCTCGCGCGTGCTTCTCAGCTTTTCGCCTATCGTATCCACTTCCTTACTCCTCGGATATCATTGGATTCTTGATGACTCTGACTCGTGACGGCGGCTCGAATTTGAATATGCCGTTTGGCAGGTCGATGTCCGTCCGTATATTCGAAAAATCGATTTCGACCTTCTTGCCGGCGGAGGTCTCCCCCTCGGCGCGGGTGATCATGTAATCCTCGGACACCCACAGCCGCAGCGTCCTGAAACCGCTGCGACTCTCCTTCATCTGGAGGAACAGCGTATATTTTTTCGATCCGTCCTTCTGGGTTTCCGGCTGTTCGCGCGAGGCGAATTTGTAATGGTACATGGTGAAAAGCCTCTGGAGGCCGCTCTTGCTGCCGGCGCCGAAAATCGACTCCGACTGCGATTTTAAATCCTGTTCCGCGACCACGTTCATGGAGGGAATATACACCCACATGGTCGAACCGGTGGTGATGATCTTCTGTCCCGGCGGCTGGTCGAACTCGACGAGCATCCTGTCGGGCGACTTGTAGCGTACCGTGCCGCTCTGCTGGGTCTTCTTCCCGGCCTTCTCGGAAACGATCCGGAAGGAGGCCTGGTAGGACTCGATCTCGCCGAAGCGCTGGCGTATCCGTTTGACGACGTCGCTTACGGTGGTGAATTCGAACTTGTACGCCCCGGCGCGGGGCGTCGGGATCGTGAGAAATACGAGTATGAGTGAAGCCGCTGGCAGCGTTCTCCGAAGATTCATGACAGAGCATCCAGAAAAACCGAATTTAGTGAGCGCGGGTGGAACGCGTACACGGACACCCTTTCCGGCGCCTCGGCAAAGCCTACAAAAGCGGGGCAAAAAGTCAATAGCAAAAAACGCGCGACCACTAGAAGGCGGTCAGCGCCGCGCGAATAAAGCTGGTTATCGGCGCCTGCTCGCGGGCGTCCTCCATGGTATCCCTGAGCTCGCTGACCAGGTCGTTGGCGTTTTCATGCACCTTGTTGTCGTTGATGAGCTGGCCCAGCGTCCCCTGTCCGGAGTTCAACTTCGAGGTGATCTGCTGGAGGTTGCGGATAGTCGCGTAGATGTTTTCCCTGTTCTCGTTCACCAGGTCGGAGAGCAGGGCGATGGGATCGTCCCCGGAAATACCCTTCATGTTCGTGCGATAGTCGATCTCGCCGAATTTCAGGCCGCCCCTTTCGCGCTCGCCCGGATATATGGCTATATATTTTCCGCCCAGCGCCGACTCGCTGGCTATCTTGATCCGGTAATTTTCGAACATGGCGAAACGGCTGTACATCTTCATGTACACCGAAATGTATTCCTCTTCCAGCACTATCCTGTCGACAACGCCGGCGCGCACGCCGCTCACCTTTACGTCATCCTTGACCTCGAGCCCCTCGACGTTGGAAAAGACCGCGTGCATCACGTAATAATCCTTGGGCTCGAAAATCTCGTCCTTCACCATTATGGTGAAATACCCCAACACGATCATCGCGATCGTGAAGAGCAGGCCCACCGCGACTTCGTTTTTAATGCGCATTTTCATTACCTCCAAAAAATGACCGGTCCGTCAACTTCCTGCCGTACGGCACCGTCGCGCTCCCGCGATATGATGCTCATCACTGCGCGCGGATGGGCCCCTCCAGCTCACCGTTTATGAACTGCCTGACCACGGGATTTTCGGTATTCATGATCTCCTCCGGCGAGCCTACCTGTACCAGCTCGCCTCCGTAGAGCATCCCGATCCTGTCGCCGACATGGAAAGCGCTTTTCATATCATGCGTCACCACGAGCGAGGTTACATTGAAATCGCGCTGCATCTGCCGGATGAGGTCGCTGATCACCATGGACATCACCGGATCCAGTCCCGTGGTCGGTTCGTCGTACAGGATGATGTCCGGATTGCTCATGAGCACACGGGCCAGCGCCACGCGTTTTTTCATGCCGCCGCTTATCTCCGACGGGGTCTTCAGCTTGGCGTCGCCGAGTTCCAGCAGGTTGAGCTTCTCGTCGACCAGGCGTTCGATCTCTCTCTTCGGGAAACGCCGGTGTTCGGAAAGCGGAAGCGCCACGTTTTCGGCGACCGTCATCCAGTTTATGAGCGCGCCCGACTGAAAGAGCACCCCCATGCGCTCGCGAAGCTTCCGCATGGTCGCCGGTGTCGCGCCGTTCACCCGCACGCCCTCCACGAGCACCGCGCCGGAATCCGGATTGAGCAGCCCCGCCACGTGCCTGAGCGCCACGGTCTTCCCGATGCCCGACTGACCGATGATGACGAAGGTCTCCCCTTTTTCGATTTTAAGATCGAACCCGCGGAGCACCCGTTTCGGACCGAACGATTTATGCACGTCCACAAATTCTATCATGGTCATCCGTAAAAAATGGCGGTGATGAAGTAACCGATAATGAGCACCATGAGAAACGAAGCCACCACCGACGAGCGCGTGGCGTGCCCCACGCCGAGCTCGCCGCTCGTCGCCCGAAGGCCGTATGCGCAGCTCACACCCGATATGATCAGGCCGAACACGAACGCCTTGAGCAGCCCCACGTATATCGGCTTGAAGTGAATCCCCTTGTAAAGGTGCTTGATGTACACGTTGAAGGAAACATTGAGTATCGAGTTCGCGACCACGGCTCCGCCGAGGCAGGCGAGCACGATGATGTAGACGGACACCACCGGCATCATCGTGGCGAGCGCAACGACCCTGGGCATGACGAGAAACTTCACCGGGCTTATGGACATCATCTCGAGCGCGTCGATCTCGTCATATACCTTCATCGTCCCGATCTCGGCGGCCATGGCCGAGCCGACCGAGGCCGTAAGGATGATCGCGGCCATGAAGGGGCCCATCTCCCTGGTCATGGACGCGATGATGAGGTGGCCGATCTGGTACTGCATCCCGAAGTTCTGCAGCTCGATCCCGGTCTGAAGCGCCAGGATCATCCCTGTAAAGACGCCCACGAGCGAGCACACGACCAGTGTCTTCACCCCGGCGAAATACATCTGGGTGAATATCTCCCGCGCCTTCGGCGGGGCGTCTTTGAGATAGTAGAGCGCGCGGACGAGCAGGAGGATAGTATATCCCGCCTGGTCGAAAAACTCCATCAGCCTGGAGCCGATCAGATCGAAGAGGCCGATCAGCCTGCGCCCCGCGCCGTTCGCTCCGCCGCTCATGCCCTGCGTTTCCGTTTCATTTTAGAATATCGCCTTTGAATAGCCAGCACAGTCCGTTCGCCCTGATTCCCCGAGCGCCCACCGCGGGAAAGGCACGACCGGCGCTGAAAGCCCGGGGGCGCTCCAGTCGACGCCATCGATCTCATCGCGCCGCGCGTGTCGTTCCTCGGCCGGATCGGCTTCCGCTATCGTGATGGGTATCCACAGCAGGTTGATTTTCTTCCCCGACCCGCTCCGCGTATACGCGAACATGGAACACAGAAAAGACCATTTCGTCAATTCATCTTTGGAGCTGCGAAAACTGAAAAGAAGCGGGATCCGTATATCGATAAAATCCTCGCCCCATGCCTGGTAATAGGTGCGGAGAAGCATCCCGAATCGTTTTTCGCCCGACTCGAACCGCCGGTATTCGAACAGCGTCCAGAGCGGCTGATACAGAAGCTCATATCCGTCCGGATCGCGGAACGGCAGCAGCGAGAGCGTCGAGAACGAAAGGTTCCCCCGGTCGTCACGCTCGTACTGGAACAGCGGCCAGATCTTGAAATAGCGCCACGACTTTCCATAGTACGGATCGGGCCTGCCGTGGTAATCGCGCTTGAAATACCACACTATGAGCGCGTTGACGGTGTAATCGCTCATCATGTATTCGGTTTTCCTGGTAAGCCGGAAGTACAGGGGAGTCACGAAAGACATCTCGCTGTTTCGAAAAATATACCTGCCGTAAAAAGGAAAATAGATCCGCTTGTAGATATACGGGTCGGCGGAATCCTGTATCATCACCAGGGGCCAGGGGAAATTGAGCTCGTAATCACCCGACTTCATATTGTATCCCCACGAGAAGAACGGCCAGAAGAGCGTCGACGCGCCCGCCTTGTCCGAGGTATTCCATCGCCGTCCATAAAAAGGGAACACGAAAAGGGTCTTTTGCGTATCTTCCTTCGTGTACACGTTCTGATAATTTCCTATCAGTAGAAAGGAGTAGTTGTCGTAGGTGTCCCGCTTGTAATTATGCGCGTAGAACGGAAGTATCCTGAAGTCGTCCCGATCGGGGCTTTTCCCCTTCTGCACGAGCGGCCAGAATATTCCAAAAGCCCTGTAATCGCGCGACTCGTAATCGACGTAAACCGGCACGAACGAAGCTGCCAGATACAGCAATGCCTGCCAGGTACTCGCCGGTGGATACAGGAAGAACAGGAGAAAGCCCGGGAAAATCCACGGCGATATCCGGTCCTGTCCGAGCTTTCCCTTCACGGTGCCGCCGACCGGCATCATCAGAAAATAACGGTCGCGCCTGTCAGGCGAATCGCCGTAATACAGCAGCGGGAAGACGCCGAAATCGTAGTCCGGCCTGCCGTCGGCGTGGGTGTAATCGACCGAGTGGACGAAGCCCAGCAGCGATTTCCATTCGGTCTTTCGCGCCGCCGCGTATTCCCAGTACACCACCGGCATGAGCGAGGCCCGGAACGTTCTGCCGCCGGAGTATGCGTTTCGCATGTAAAAGGGCCGGTACACGATGCTGGAATACGGCCGCGCGGCATCCTTCTCGTAAAAAACCCAGAACCATTCGTAACCCGAATCGACGGCGGCACGCGCCGTCCCCTGTGCGGCGAAGAGAACCAGCGCCGCGACCACAAACCTCGTTATCCTGTTTTTAGCTTCCCTCATTCCGATCGACCGGGCGGCATGGGCCGCCGATTCGCAGTATTGAAAAATGAGACGTCAAATGCAACCATTTAGATATGATTATTGTAAATAATCGGTTAATCCCGATACCGCCGGCCTCCCCGATTATTGATTGACATGCGCCGGCGCCGGGAGTACACTTTACCCGTATTGATTAATACTGAATCGCTTTCTATATTAAAGTTGTTGCGCAACCGGAATATTCAAGGATTTTTCCCGCGTGCCGCCGGGCGAAAGGACGGTATTTCGGGGTTCGCGGCAGGTCTCAATACAGAGCCTTTAGAACCGAATCGCCGTACGAGCGCAGAACGGGGACCTTCCCGCCGCGGCTGGATAAGCGGTCCGCGTTTCCCGGTTACACGGCGACTCTAATCTATTCACTGGAGGAATGCGTTAAATGAAACGAAGTGTACTTTTCCCGCTTATTCTTCTCGTGGCGCTTCTGCCCGTTTACGGGCAGGAAAAGCCCGCCGAAAAACCGGCCGCGACCGACAAGGTGGTCACCGGCGATCAACTCTATTCCGAAATCACCGTCGAGGACTTCGAAACGACTCAGTATTCAGACAAAGACATGAGCTTCACGAAGTCCGGCGAACAGCAGGCGGGTGTCTCGATCCGGGACCAGTTCCCCGCGCCCATCACCAACTCGAAAAAATACCTCGGGGCGAAGATTTACGGGAAGCAGGGCGACAGCCTCACCATAAATCCCGCCAGGCCCCTGGTTATAGAGAAGTTCTGTAAATCCATTTCCGTATGGGTGTACGGCAAGAACTTCTCGGGAGAGCTTTCGATGTTCCTGAAGGACGCAAATGCGAAGGTCCACCGGATTCCGATCGGCAAACTGAACTTCCTCGGATGGAGGAAGATGACCATAACGCTTACCGACGATGTCGCGCAGGAAGACAAGTTCCTCACGCAGAAGCGCCAGCTCGAGATCATGAAGTTTCTCTACAAGCCGGGAAACACCGGCCGGCTCCCCCTGTGGAACTACTTCTATATGGACGACATAACCGCCGTCGTGCGCGAAAAATACACGGACCGCCAGAGCGACGAGTGGTAGAATAACGCGAACGGAACTGTAAAAAGCGGCATCGAACGATGCCGCTTTTCATTTACCTCATTCGGACGTATTCGACCTCAACGAGCGCCGCCTCGCTTTCATCGGTATACAAACAGTAGATTCCGCGCCCCGAAAAGACCTGACTCCCTGAAGGGGGTATCCTGCTCAAGACCGGCTCGCCGTCGACCAGGAGACGCGCGTAACCGCCGTCCGCGCTTTCGACCGTGTAATCGTGCCAGTCCGCCGTATGCAGCGGAATTTTCCTGCCCGACAATTCGATCTCCTCGCCGCGGATAACGAGCGCGTAAACCTTCCCTCCTCCGAGAACCTTCGCGAACAGCACGACAGAATCGCCGGCCACCATGCGCGCGCGCATATTGAGAGCGAAACTCGTTCCCGGATCGAACCGGCGGAAAAGCCCCGTGGTCTTCCCCTTGACCGCGTTAAGCCTGAGTATTTTCGCCCCGCCCGATCCCGCGAACGACACGGATGAACGGTCGGCGTTTTCCATATGCATCCAGTTCTTCGGGGTATACGAATCGTCCCACTCCGCGAAGCGATCCTCGACCGCCCACGATCCGCCGTCCCCGTCCTCCGCGTACGGGATCACCTCGATGGGCCTGAGGAATTTCCCGAATATCCATCCGCGCAATCCGCCCATCGCCGCCACGCGATACCAGTGGTCGCGGACATCACCGACCTGCGCGGTATCCATCGATTTTTCGAGCTGAAGAACGACCTCGTCCCTGGCGATCTTGCCAACGATCTGTCCCTCGATGCCGGGCGAGTTCCGGAGGTTGACATCGTCACCAGCGCAGGTGAACAGCCGCTGCACCTCGGCGCTGGTCGGATAGCGCCGGACGTATTCGATGACGAGCTCTTTGACGATACTCTCCTTCTCCTTTACCGTAACGCTTCCTTCCTCGAGCACGGAGAAAATCATCCGTACGATGGGGCCCAGGTGGATGGTGCTGGGATAGCGCGCGTAAAAGCCGGCGATGGCGCCGAGAAGCCGCCCCGGCTCCAGCCGCTCGACCTTCCGGAGCTCCTCGTAATCGAGATCCTCAATGTACCGGCTGCCCTTATAGCGCGCGACGAACTCGTCGTAGAATTTCCCGCGCGAGACGATTCTTCCCCGCTTTTTATCGATAACTAGCGCCAGGTCCGCGCCGATCTCGTCGTTTATCTTCGCCAGTTTTTTCTCGATATACTTCCGTTCCTTCTCCCTGCCGCTCTCGTCGGCGTTGTCGGCCGCCACGGCGCGCAGCTCATCGTCGTATTTTTTCTCGAGCTCCTCCGCCAGGCCGTTCAGCGCCCTGCACCGGTAATAATAGATCTTTTCGCCGGCGTCGTAATCCGCGGTGCGCTGGAGGCGGCCGAGTATATCAATGGCGGCGAGGTGCCTGCCGCTCTCGTACCTGTCGATAGCGTCCTCCAGGTCGTATCCGCGAAGGAGCGCCCACGCGATGAGCGAGACGAGCGCACCGGCAAGAATGATGATTCCGATAATCGTAGAACGTTTCATGGTCCACCATCTAAAAGCTTTTTTTCATCATGATATCCATCAGGCGATGCGCCTCCGCGACGTACAGGCCGGTTCTTCCGGCGGACGGCTCGTTGAAACCGCTTATGCCGTCGCGGCGATAGGCGTCCACGGCGAATCCCCCGGGCGAATACACGCAGAAAGGCACCGGGTCGGCGGTATGCGTGCGAAGGCTGACCGGTGTCGGATGGTCGGGCATCACGAGCAGGGTGTACTCGTCATAGCGACGCATCCCTTCCATCACCCGCCCGACCACCATGGCGTCGAAATCCTCGATGGCCTTCAGCTTGTGCTCCAGGTTGCCTTCGTGACCCGATTCATCGGGCGACTCGACGTGCAGGAACACGAAATTGGCCCGTTCCATCGCGGAAAGAAGCGCGTCGGCCTTTCCGCGGTAATTGGTGTCCAGATAACCGGTCGCTCCATCGACCCGGATCGGCGAAAGCCCCACCGCCCGGCCGATGCCGTGGATGAGGTCGACCGCCGATATCGTATAACCCGAAAGCCCGAAGCGCTCCCGGAGCGACGGCATCGCCGGCTTCCTGCCCGCACCCCACAGCCATGCGGAAACGGGCCGGCCGGAGCGGCGGGCCATCTCCGATCGTATGACCGGCGATGACCGGATCACCCGCATCGACTCGTCCATCAGGGCGTTCAGGATGTCAGCCCCGGGGCCGCGCGGCCGGTAACGGCCGTATCCCTGCCCCTGGATATCGTGCGGTGGCGTGGTTTCGGCCAGATCGTCGTACGGATAGTCCCGCCAGACGAGTATATGCCGGTACGAAACGCCCGGGTGGAACTCCAGTGATTCGGTTCCCAGGGCGTTCGCGAGTTCCCCGATCACAAGGTGCGCGAATTCGGTCTCGATGTGGTGCGCGCTGAAATCGACGAGGACACCTTCATCGTCGATCGTCACCAGGTTGCAGCGGAAGGCCACGTCGCGCGGGCCCATCTCGATGCCCATGTTGAGCGCCTCGAGCGGGGCGCGCCCCGTATAGACGTCCCGCGGGTTATACCCGAACACCGAGATATTCGCGGTGTCGCTTCCGGGTGTCAGGCCGTCGGGCACGGTTCTGGCGAGGCCCAGCACGCCGTTCCGGGCCAGGTAGTCCATGTTGGGGGTGTCGGCCGCCTCGAGGGGCGTTTTTCCGCCGAGCGAATCGACGGCATAATCAGCCATGCCGTCGCCGAGGAGCACTGCGATTCTGTGATCACTCATATACGATAAACCTTCCTTGCGCTTTCATGAGCATACCGCGCCGATCGAAAAACGCGTTCGCCGACGACGGGCGTCGGGCCCGCTACCGCTCACTCCCACTCGTTCCAAATCTGGAGAATGGCCCCATGCGCCGGGATATGTCAATTATTTATAGGGATGGACTTCGGACCACTCCTGCCGGTGGTCCGGTCAGCGCATCGGTTTGCGGAACCCTGCGCCGGACTTCATGCACAGCATGGAGTAATCGCATTCGACGTGGCCGCTCCGCGGACCCGGCCGCCGGACCGGACGAGAAAAAGGCTTGCCATTGTGATTGCGAGGGCGGACACTACCGGCATGGAAACCAAGCCCGAACACACACGCGGCTTCAGGCTCTCCAAGAGCAGGGAGAAGCTCGAACTGGCCGCGATTCTGCTCCGGAAGGGACAGTACGGCGAAGCGGTAAGGTACTCCTATCTTTCCATGTTCTACGCGGTACGCATGCTTCTGCTCGAGGAGGGCGTGGATTCTGACGATCCGGTGAAAATTATCGAGCTTGCCGAGCGGTATTTCGAGCCGGCGGGCTGGAGCGCACTCGATCTCGGCGCGCTTCTGGCAATGCCAGAAGGCCCGGCGCATGAAGGGATGGATATCTCGCGCGAGAAGGCCAAGATGTTTTATGATAAGGCCAGGGATGTATTATCCCGTATGGAGAAACCGGAACAGGCCGCGAGAGGCTAAACCCTGTCGGAAACCCACTCCGATCCGTCGGTATACACCTCCTTCTTCCATATCGGAACCGTCTTCTTTATGGTGTCGATGATAAAACGAAGCGCCGCGAACCCCTCATCCCTGTGATGCGCGGATACCGCTATCAGGATGCTCGCCTGCCCGGGATCGACCCTCCCCATCCGGTGAACGATCAGGCAGTCGGTTATGGGCCAGGTGGCGAGCGCCTCGTCGGCGATCTTTTCCATCTCCTTGAGCGCCATCCCCTCATAGGCTTCATAGAAAAGGTGCTCGACCGGCCTTCCCGCGGAATCCCTCCGGGGGGTCCCGATGAAGGAGAGCACCGCGCCGTCCTCAACAGTACCGGTCGCGGTGAGGGAGGCCGCACAGTCGATCGGGTCGTTCTGTAATCGTATCGTCTTCATGATCGTTTCATTTCCTCCCGCCGATGAATGCGCAGCATCACCCGCCGCTGACCGGCGGGAAAAGGGCGAGCACGTCGTTTTCGGCCAGCACCCGGTCGCCGCGGCAGTACTCCTCGTTGACCGCGTACAGAAGCGATTCCAGTCCGGCGACACCGCCCCCGCACTCCGGATCGAGTCTGCGCACGGCGTCTCCCACCGTGGAGCGCTCGGGCAGCTCGAACTCCCGCTCGGAAAAACCGCACATATCCTTAACGCTCGCGAAGGCCTTTATTTTTATCCTCATCGTTTTCCAGCCCTGTCAAGAATTTCACGATACTCCTCGTGTGCCCGTCGGATATCCGGCCTCACGAAGAGGAGATACCGGTACCATCGCATCGACTCTTCGAGCGAGCCGTGGTCACGCAAACCGCGGGCGATATAGAGGTACGTGGAGGAATTACTGAAATACCTGTTCGATTCCTTCAGGAATCCGACACCTTCCCGCCGCCCGTGATTGAGGAACAGCGCCCCCATGGAAAAATAATTATACCCATTATAGGGATACAATTCAACTCCTCGCCGGAAATGCCCGAAGGATTTTTCGAAATCCGCCTTAAAATACGCCAGGCCCTTCTCGTAATGACGTACGGAAAGGGCGTACCGCGTTTCCGCCGCCATGAACGCGACCAGAAGCAGCGAAAGCAACGGGGCGACGACCCGCGGCCGCAGGACGCCGACGTCGGCATGGCGCGACCCCGAGGCGATGAACGCCAGCGAAAGCAGGAGAATGAGCTTGCTGAAAGGCAGGTAAAAGGCGAACGACCACAGGCAGAACGGGAGATAGATCAGCGGCACCAGCGCGAGGTTCCCCGGCGAGCGGCCTTCCGGGGAGTGAACCAGGGAACGCGCTCCGTTGACGACGCCGAAGCCGATAAGAAGGATGAAGAACGCCAGGGCACCGTAGCCGAGGTCGACCCCGATCTCGATCAGATCGTTATGCGCGTGATCCAGGTCGACGGGGAGACTGCGAATCGGTTTTCCGGAACCGGAATGGAGCTCCCTCCCCTGGTATTCCAGATATCGATAGCCGAACATGCCGGGGCCCATCCCGGAAAAACCCGCGTCGCCGAGCATGGAAAGCCCGGCGCGATAGATGACCGTCCGCTCGAAAAGGGGCGTCGCCGTCGACATCTCGAAACTCTTCAAGACCCTGTCGGAACGCGTCGAGCCCGTCCGGTAGTGGTAAACGAAAAAAAGTCCCGTGATGACCGCGATCACCGTCATCGCCACAACGAGCCTCCGTCGTTCGACCTTACTTCCGGAGGCCAGGAGCAGCAGCAACGCGAAAGCCATCGCGAACCATCCAAGCCGGGAATACGTAAGGAAGACCGCAAGCCCGGTGACAACCGAGGCGGCGACGAGCGGCACCGGACTTTTCCGCGAAAGCAAAAAGTGAAAGGCGGGGGGAAGCGAAAGCACGATGAATTCGGCCAGGAAATTGGGATTTCCCATGGACGCGACGACGGGGAAATGATGTGTCTTGAACAGGAGCTTCAGGCCGTGCGGAACGTCGATCTCGAAAAAATACTGGGCGAGGCCCCACAGCGAAAGGGAGACCGCTGCCAGCGCGGCGAACATGGATGTCTTTTCGATGAAATCGCTTCGCGACGGACCGGCGAGGATCACCCTGAAAAAAACGTACAGGGCCATCATGAAAAACTCCCCCGAAACCTCGGAGAACGACAGCTCGCGGTTTTCCGACAGGGCACCGGCGGTGAGATACAGCACGTAGAAGCCGGCGACGAGCATGTCCATTATGGAAAGACGAAGCGTTTTTTCGCCGCCGCGACGGACCATGCGCGCGAGAGAGCACAGGCACGCGGCAAAAACCACACAGTGAACGAGGAACCGGGTAATGCTGAAGGCGGGTATGGACTGGACCCTGAAGGCCGGAAGCGCCAGGAACAACAGAAAGGCCACAATCACGTGGCCTTTCAGGTACGGCGCGATCCGCCGCGTAATGTCTTCTACCGTTAGTCCGAGGACTCGACGTTCCATATCGATGCGGGATCCCCTTTAAGCACGGCTTATTTCGCGCTCCTTTTCACCATGAAGATGTAGTGCTTTATATACGGCTGGAGGCTTTCGTGAAAACTCGAAACCTCGACATCGCCCGGGTTTTTGAGCACGGAATCGAGGCTCGCCTTGGTGATCTCCTCGGCGCTGGTATCTATGAGCGTCCTGAAGCGTTTGACCACTTCCTTATCGACGGCGTCAATGACAAACCTGTTCATCTCGGAACAGAGCTTGAGAAGGTTGTTCTTCCTGCGCGGCTTTCCCGGTTTAGCCTTCGGTTTTGCCTTTTCTTTTTCCGATACCGGCCTGCTTTTACCGGTCACGGGTTTCTTTTTAAGAGCCATTCGGTAACTTCCCCCCAGATTCAAATATTCGGCGATACTAAAAGCGGCGGTGACTGTTGTAAACACAAATTTTATGTCGCAATAGCCGACGCGCTGTCCGCGATATTCCGAATGATCAAGGCTGTAAACTCTTTGTAAACGACACTCCCGGCGGGGAGCGCTTCTCTATATCGGCCCTCTCGCGACGCTCGAGCGTAACGGGAATTCCCCATCGCGACAGCCACCCTGTTAAGTATATGATAGCATGGCAAAGGAATTAGTCAACCATCCCGGGCATTTTTCTTCATCAAAAACCGGTATCATTCAAGCCCGTTTTTCGCTTCAATGACCGGGCGCCCCGGCTCTTTTTTCTTATCAATTGTCCCGAAAGCTCCGAAACTCAAAGAGAAGAGTCATTCAAGTTTCCGGCGGGGGACACGTCATGAAATGCTGTAAATGCGGTGCGGACATCCATCAGCTGAACCACTATTTCGTTCCATGCTGCAACGGGACGGAAGGAAAGCGCTACTGCATAAGGTGCGCGCGCGAGGAAAGGATCATAACCCTTGTATAGCGCCGGTGGCGCGTCAGAGAAAAGCGTCGGCCAGACGTACTCCGGCCCCGCCCTCCCATGCGGGAATATCACTTCCCGATAATACGACATACGGCAGGAGCTCCCGGACCGCGCGTCCAGGGACCGCTTTCTCTCCCACAATCCGGACGCACGCCTCAACCGCCGATCGCGCCGTCCCGGCCGCGAGCTCATCGTTGAAGATGTACTCTCCTTCCACGGAGTAAACGGGACTCACCGCCTGCACAATCCGCGCGCCGCCGTCGCACTCCGCATATACCTGGATGAAGTTACCGGGACCGTCCGCGTCGAGCACCTCCACGATGCCGACCGCCGGGGCGGGAATCGACGCCTTTTCGACCAGCATTTCCTTCTGGGTAACGGCGATATCGGTCGGAAGCTTCGCGATGTACACGCGGGCACCCGTGATCCGCACGTCGCGGTACCGTAGTTCCGGGACCGTACCCCTGCTCTCCCCCGGGTATGCCTTCGCTCCGAGCAGCCCGCCGCCGGACCCGTAAAAACCGAAGCGTTTCAGCGAGAGATGCAGGTAAAAGCCCATCTGTTCCAGCAGGTCAAAAAGCGTCAGATTCGTAAAATCGGTCGTGCACGACATGTCCGAATGCGTGACCCCCCGCACGGCGATCGTGGTGCGGTATTCGAGCCCGGTGAAGGCCGGGAGAAGAAGCAGAACGAGATCGAGCGCCGAGGAAAAGGCCCCCGTGATGAACGAATAATCACCGTGCCTGAGCGCGCGCGGGCTGAAAAGCAGGTCATCCCCTTCGCTTCCGAACGAGCCGGCCGAGAGCATGCCGATCGCGCTCTCCCAGTCCGCCAGCAGATTCGCGACACGGGGGTTCTCCCTCACGAAGCGGAGTCCTCCCGCGAGGCGGAAGGATCTGCCGGTGGCGAGCGAAAGCGATATCGCGTGACGCATCGCGATATGGTCGATCTCCGGGAGAGACAGTTCGATCATCTGATGTACGGCTTGAGGACGGCCGGCACCTCGATGCCGCCTTCCGCGGTCTGGTAATTCTCCATGACCGCGGCGAGCGTCCTGCCCGCGGCAAGGCCCGAACCGTTGAGCGTGTGCAGAAAAGCCGCCTTTTCGCCCCTGCCCTTGCGGTAGCGGATGCGGGCGCGGCGGGCCTGGTAGTCCAGGAAATTCGAGCACGACGAGATCTCGACATAACGGTCGAGGCCCGGCATCCATACCTCGATGTCGTAGGTTTTCGTCGAGGCCGCCGAGGTATCGGCGGAGCATAAAAGCATTACACGGTAATGGAGATTGAGCCGCCTGAGGACTTCCTCGGCATTGGCCGTGAGCTTTTCGAGCTCGTCGAAAGATGTTTCGGGCTCCACGAATTTCACCAGTTCGACCTTCTGAAACTGGTGGACGCGGATCAGGCCGCGCGTGTCCTTCCCCGCGCTTCCGGCCTCCCGACGAAAGCACGCCGACTGCATGGTGACGTACAGCGGAAGCTGCTCCTTCTCGAGGATCTCGTCGCGATAGAGATTGGTGAGGGGCACCTCCGCCGTCGGGATGAGCGAGAGTCCGTCGCGTTCGATACGGTAGTACTCGTCCCTGAACTTGGGGTACTGCCCGGTGCCGATCATGCTGTCGTCGTTGACCACGAACGGCGCGAAGGTCTCGGTGTAGCCGTGCTCGGTCGTGTGCAGGTCGAGCATGAAATTTATTATGGCGCGCTCCATTTTCGCCGCCAGGCCGCGGTAGACGTAAAAACGGGTTCCGGAGAGTTTGACCCCGCGCTCGAAATCGAGGATGCCCAGCTCCGTCCCGATGTCGTAATGCGGTTTTGGCTGGAAATTGAACACGGGCTTCTCGCCCCAGGTGCGCACCACGACATTGTCGTTCTCATCGCGCCCCTCGGGAACCGCATCCGAAAGCATATTGGGAAGGGAGAGCATGAGCTCGTTGAAACCGGCGTCCAGCCTTTCCACGGAAGCCTCGAGCTCCTTTATGCTTTCGTTAACCCCACCCATCTCGGCCATGAGCTCCGCCGCGTCACCCCCCTTCGATTTGAGCCTGCCGATCTCCTTCGAGACGCGATTGCGCTTCTCGCGCAGCTCGTCCGCGCGTGCGATTACGGCGCGCCGCTCCTCGTCGATGCGCTTGAGCTCGTCGAGGTCCACGACGCTTTCCATGTTGCGTTTTTTCAGCATACCGCGGACATTTTCGAGATCGTCGCGCACAAGCCTGGGGTCTATCATCGGGGGACTCCATGTATCATTTTATTACGGGATGGGTAGCGTACACCCGCGCCGCGTATTGTCAAGAAAGATGCGGCCGGAAATTGATTGCGCCGCGCAACATTTTGCGCTTTACTGTTACATAGAGCATATCTGAGAGGACACCGGACATGGAAACCATGAAACCCGAACATGAAAGCGACGAGCTGTACGACATCATCATCATCGGTGGAGGCCCCGGGGGTCTTTCGGCGGCGCTTTACGCCGCGCGGGCGAAAATGAAAACGCTGGTGGTGGATAAAAACCCCGCCAGCGGCGCGCTCGGCTCCGCCGATCGCATCGCGAACTACCCGGGCATCCCGGGAAGCATCGGCGGGACCGAACTTCTCGAACGCATGCGCGCCCAGGCCGAATCCTTCGGAGCGCGGGTGCTCCAGGAGCAGGTCTACGGCGTGGACTTCACCGCGCGGCCCTTCCACGTCTTCACCTCGAGCTCGACCATGCGCGCCAAGGCGGTCATACTGGCCACGGGATCGATGGGGCGTTCGGTAACACTCCCGGGCGAGGCCGAGCTCACCGGCCGGGGCGTAAGTTACTGCGCCACCTGCGACGCCGCCTTCTACCAGGACAAAGACGTTGCCATCGCCGGCACCGTCGGAGAGGTGATCGATGAAATCGAGGCCCTCACCCGTTTCGCCCGGCGCATTTACCTCGTCACGCGCGAGAAGGAAATTCCCGCCGAGCACGCGGCCTTCATCGCCTCCAGTCCCGCGATCGCCGTAAAGCCCGGAAGCCGGATAACCGCGATCCGGGGGGACGAACAGGTAAGCGGCGTGACTGTTTCGGGAGCGCAGGGCGCGGAAGAAAGCCTGGATGTGGAAGGAGTATTCCTTTACCTGCACGGCAATAAACCGATCGTCGACTACCTGTACGGGGCGATCGAGACCACCGCGGAAGGCTGCATCGGGATTGACAGGGAGACCATGGGCACCTCGGTCGAGGGCGTATACGCGATCGGGGACGTGACCTGCAAGAAGGTGCGCCAGGTGGTCATCGCGGCGGCGGAAGGATGTATCGCGGCGCTCTCGGCCGAGCAGTACATCAACAAGCGGGAACGCGCCGTCTCGCAATGGTCGCACTGATCCGGGCGCGCTCCTTGCCGGGCCGGAGGGGCTCAGCCGCGCGCCGGATTCATCTTTAAAAAATCGTCAGCGGCCGCGCGGAGCGAATCGTAGATGCCGTCAAACCCGCCGTTGGACATGATAATCACCACGTTGTCTTCAATCCTGTCCATTTCACGTATGACGGCGGACACGATTGAGGCGGCGTCGCCGAACACCCGGGCATTACCGCCCGGCGCGTTGATATCGCCGACAACACGGGCAATGTCGATACGCTCGGCCTCCGGTATTCCGTCCGGTTTGTAAGGGGCTTTGATCAGCACGATGTCCGCGCCGGAAAACGCGCCCGGAAGCTCGTTCTGAAATACGTTTCGCCTGCTGGTTGCGCTGCGCGGCTCATATATGGCCCACAGACGCGATTGCGGGAACCGCTCGCGCATCATGGCGATCACGCCGGCGATAGCCGTGGGATGATGGGCGAAGTCCTCGAATATCCTGAGGCCTTCCCGCGAGTATATGAGCTCCTGCCGCCGTTTCACTCCCCTGAAGCTCTCGACGCCCCGACGGAGCGCGTCCGCCGAAACGCCGAGCCGGAGCGCCATGGCGGCGGCCGCCGCGATATTGGCCCGGTTGAATTCCCCGAACAGGCGCGAGCGAAGCGGAATGGATTCAGCACCCGACAGGTGGAGCACGAGGCGGGACCATTCACCATCCACCCCGTCATCCTCACAGAAGAAATCGGCGCCGGTAAGGCCGTATGAGCGGCAAGGGGCGAGGGAACGTTCGACCGCGCCGCGCAGGGAAGGATAGGCGGCCGAATAGACGACAGTGCCGTTGGAAGGGATGAGGTTGACCAGGCGGCGGAACCACAGCGAAATTTCGTCCAGGTCGCGGTAAATGTCCGCATGATCGAATTCGAGCGACGTGAGAACCAGCTGCTGCGGGCGGTACACGGCGAACTTGGGGACTTTTTCGAAGAACGCCGAATCGTATTCGTCACCCTCGATGACGAAATGAGGGCCGCCACCCAGGCGGAAATTCGAACCGTAATTGACCGGCACGCCCCCGACGAAGAAGGACGGATCGAGTCCCGCTTCGACGAGGATATGGGCGAGGAGCGCCGTGGTGGTGGTCTTGCCGTGCGTGCCGGCCACGGCGACGACCTCTTTCCCTTCCAGGAAAAATTCCCGCAGGGCCTGTGCCATCGAGCAGTACGGAATGCGCCGCGCAAGCACGTGCTCCACCTCCGCGTTACCGCGGCTGATGGCGTTACCGACCACCACGAGGTCGGCGGACCCCACGTGTTCCTCGCGATATCCGCGGCTTACGCCGATGCCCCACTCCGCGAGCATTTCGCTCATGGGCGGATATACCGCCTCGTCGGAACCGGTAACGCGGAAACCGCGATGCTTGAGCATGCCCGCCAGGCTGCCCATCGCGACGCCGCAGACTCCGATAAGGTGAATGGAAGTGATGTCCTTTTTCATGTTTGCCCCGGATGGCCCGCCGGCTTCGGCGCTCGAAATATAAAGGCGCGGTGTCCTGCCGCGCCTTTATCCCTATGAGAACGGCCACATTCGTCAATGATAATATCGCCGCGCGGTTCTCAGCCCGAGATCATCCACGGCCACGGACCGGCCCCGTTCGGTGGCGTCCGCGGAGCGCCCGTCGCATCTCCATAACTGCACGCGTGGTATCGTGATGAGCGACCTGCGGATGCGCTTCCCGGGCGGGAGCATCGTCAGCCACTTTTATTTCCGGCAATTCCCTTCTTTAACAATGGTGATGATCGCCAGCTCCCCGGTACGATCGATCGGCAGATAGACCGCCTTTACCACCTGGCAGAGCTCGATGACGTTTTTGTCCGCCGCCGCGCCGTCCGGCCCGACGAACCTGGTGGCCTCGGTATACCCGAGCCGTATCTCCTTCGCTCCGCGCTTCAACTCGACATAATCGTCTCCGATATCGATCACCCGACCGGTAAACTCGGACTGGCGACCGGCCTTCTCCCCGGCTTCCGCGAGAAACACGGTCCCGGCCAGCACAGCGACCGCGGCCGCAAGCGTCAATAATCGTCGAGGTTTTGAATCCATCATGTTCCCTCCTCTACACCGTTCCGCCTTTTACACAAGCTGCTGCGATACCGGACCGGAAGCAGCCCGTGCTTCGTCCGCCATGAAAAATCCCGATCCGATTCGGCATCTCCGTTTTTTCCATATAATTACATTGAATATCAGCGCTGGAGTATTGCACGGTATTTAAAAATTACAACACCTTTCCCGTTTTTTCAAGCCCGGGGGAAATAAAAGCCTTCACGAATTGTCCATGAACAGCTCATTATGGTATATTATAGTGAACGTCGGAACCGGGCACACCGCCGCGCGGCCGCTAAAAGGTTTGACACGGCGGGTAATCCGCCTCGATGATCGGCGGATAGACGGAATCGGCGGAATTACGGGATCAAGAACCGACCAGGCATAACCGTTCCGGAGAGCATATGAAATACTTGGCAGGAAAAAGAGGGGCCGCTCTCATTGCGGTCCTGGTCATAACGGCCTTCGCCGAGGCTGGACCTTCGGCATTTCCCCCCTCTTTCAACTCATGGGGAACCCCGAAGGAAGCCGTGATCGGCCGCATGATCCCCCCCGGAACGGCCGTCAGCGAGCTATCACCAAGGGCGAACCCCCGTTACGACAACAAGATCGCGAACTACCTGATGGCCATAAACGGGGGAATAGCCGACAGCATGACGATTCTCCAGGCCGCATCCACCCCCCGAAGGGACTACCTGTTCATAAAAAACCGCCTCATGGCGATTATGGAGCGGCACGGCGCGATGAGCACGGCGGCGTTCGCCGAAACGCTCGGCTCCGTTACGAATGCGTACGGCAGACCGCACGTGCAGCACGAGGGGACCACGACAACCTACTCCTTCACCGGCGAAAAAACCACCGCGCTGGTGCAGATATCGAAAATCGAGGACCATTACGAGTGCACGATTCACTACTACACACGTTCCCTCTTCCGTCTCCTGCTGTCCGAATGATGGATTTTTATTCTTGACACAAAAAGGGCGGCGCGACATAGTTGCGCTTCGGTTTTTCGAATTCAGTATTATCGTAAAGGTGACACAGTGGCGAACATCAAATCCGCGCAGAAACGCATAAAGACCAACGAAAAGCGCCGTCAGAAGAACGCGCAGGTCAAGTCTTCGGTAAGGACCGAGACAAAGAAGGTGCATAAAACCCTCGAATCGAAGGAAGCGAAGGATCCCTCCGTTCTTTCATCGGTATTCGCCGGTTTCGTGAAAAAGATCGACAAGGCGGCCGCCAAGGGCGTGTTTCACTGGAAGACCGCGGCACGAAAAAAATCGCGCCTCGCCAGGAAGGTTAACGCCGCGACCGGCCGCTAGGCCGTCGAACGGAGATTTGCTTGACCAAGCACGAGATCGTCGACCAGCTCACCCGTCGGAGCGGTATGAAGCGCCGCGAGGTGGGGTACATCGTTGATAATTTTCTCGAGCTGATTCTTAAAAACCTTGACACGGACAGCAGGATAGAGATAAGAGGGTTCGGCACGTTCACCCGGGTGTTGCGCAAGGAACGCAAGGTGTTCTCCCCGATAGCGGGAAGAAGCCTCGATGTTCCGGCCCGGTCGGTACTGTCGTTCAAACCAAGCAAGTCGACCGAAAGAGAAGCATAAACGGGGCGCTTAGCTCAGCTGGGAGAGCATCTGCCTTACAAGCAGAGGGTCGCAGGTTCGATCCCTGCAGCGCCCACAGAAAACAGGGTATTGATTTTCGATACCCTTTTTTATAGACCATGAGCCCGCGGAACATACGTTCGTCGGTCCACCCCATCAACAAGATATTGTTGAGCTTCGTCGTGCTCATCCTTTCGGGCGCCCTTTTGCTCTCGCTCCCCGTTTCGACCGTCAATGGCATATCGATCGTCGATGCCCTTTTCACCTCGACCTCCGCGGTGTGTGTTACCGGGCTGATCGTCCTCGACACCGCGAAAGACTTCACCCCGTTCGGCCAGGCGGTAATACTGCTTCTCATCCAGTTCGGCGGCCTGGGCATCATGACCTTCTCGATCGCGCTTTTATCCGCGTTGAGTGGAAGTATTTCCATTAAATGGCGATTCACGTTCGAATCGGTTTACAGCGATTTGCGAAAGCTCCCGATCAGAAAGCTCCTCGTACAGGTATTATTCTATACCTTCATCATCGAAACGGCAGCCGCCGTGGTGCTGTTCAGCCAGTTCATCGAGACCCAGGCCGCGCCGGTCGCCGCATGGAACGCCCTGTTCCACTCCGTATCGGCGTTCTGTAACGCGGGCTTTTCAACCTATTCGAACAATCTCATGGACTATCACGACAACCCGGTCGTAATGCTCGCGGTGGGCGCGAATATCGTGATGGGAGGACTGGGGTTTCTCGTGCTCTCCGAGCTTTCGCGCACCCGCTTCCGGCGGCGGTCGTTCATGACCCAGTACAGCTTTCACACCAGGCTCGTACTTACGCTCACCGCGGTCTTCATAGCCGGTGGAATGGCGGTGTTCGCCGCGCTTGAATGGAACAACACGCTTCTCGACTTCACCCTCTCCGAGAAGCTCGTTAACTCCTTTTTCCAGTCGGTGACCTGCCGTACGGCCGGATTCAACACCGTGGACATCGGGGCGCTCAGGGAGAGCACGCTTTTCATGATGATTTTCCTGATGTTCACCGGGGGGTCCCCCGGCTCGATCGCCGGAGGGGTGAAGACCACAAGCATGGCGGTCGTCTGGCTCCTGCTCGTTATGAAGTTCCGCGGACGGAACCAGATCGTGCTGTGGGGGCGCGCCCTCGATTCGGAGACGATCGAAAGAAGCACATCACTGTTCATACTCGCTCTCATTTTCGTCTCGACGGCCACCTTTTCCCTTCTTGTCGTCGGGACGCCGGCGGTTAAAAACGTATTCCTTGCCGCCATGTTCGAGGTCACTTCCGCCTTCGGCACCGTCGGGTTGTCGACCGGGCTCACTCCCGGCCTGAGCGGCGCGGGCAAACTGCTGTTGTGCGCGGTAATGTACATCGGCAGGCTCGGGCCGCTCACCCTGATCACCGCGCTTACAACGGGCAAAAAACAGGTGGACATCCGTTATCCCGAAGAGCATATAATGATAGGGTAAACCATGAAAAAGTTTTTCATCATCGGGCTTGGAAATTTCGGCTTCAACATCGCGCTCACGCTCGTGGAGAACAACTGCGAGGTGCTGGGCATGGACTCCAGCCGCGACGCGGTGCAGCACGCCAGGGACTTCATAAGCCATGCCATCATCGGCGACGCCGCCAACAAGGAGGTGCTGGAGTCGCTCGCGCTGAGGGACTTCGACGGGGCGATCATCAGCATCGGCCAGGACATGGGCGCGAGCATCCTCATCTCGCTCTATATAAAGGAAATCGGGATCCCGCGGATCATCGTGCGCGCCATATCCGAGGACCACGGCAAGATTCTGCGCATGATCGGCGTAACCGACGTCATCTTCCCCGAAAAGGACATGGCGGTACGCGTGGCCAACAAGCTCGCCCTGAAAAACGCCATGGACTACCTTCCCATCACCGACGACTACGGTATCATAGAGGTCACGCCGCCGAAGAGCTTCGTAGGGAAATCACTCAAGGAGCTCCAGATCAGCACGCGCTTCGGCTGCCAGATCATCGGGTTGAAATATCCTCCGCCGGAGGGCGTGTCATCGGGGATCGACGAAAAGAACTACAAGATCAAGATCGCCCCGACGGCGCACGACGTGATCTCCGCCGACGCGATAATGATCGTCATAGGCAAGCACGCGGACATCGACCGCCTCCAGGGTACGCACTGAGGCGGCCCGTCAGAGCTCGATAATGACGCCTTCGCGCGCGATGTCGATGTCGAGCACCCCCTTCCTTCTCGCGTTCATGCTCATGTAGGTGCGGGCGTTGGAAAGCACCGACTCGAGCTTGTCGTCGCTGTAGGTGGGCTCGTGGTGGAACAGGATGAGCCGTTTGACGTTGAACCGCAGGGCGATGTCGATCGCGATCGAGGCCGAGGAATGCCCCCAGTCGATCTTGTCGATCGCCTCCTCGAAGGTGTACTGCGTGTCGAAGACGACCACGTCGGCGTTCCAGAAGAAATCCCGGTACGAGTCGATCTGGTCGATCTCGTCGATGTTGAACTCGCAGTCGCTTGTGAATACGAAGGATTTCCCGTCCTCTTCTATCCGGTAACCGAAGGCCCCGCCGGGGTGGCGCATCCGCTTGTTGATGATCGTGACGTTGTTGAGATGGAAGGGCGACTCCTTTTCGAGGATGAAAAACTCCTTCGTGGCGAGCATCGAATCGAGGTTCACCGGGAAATGCGTGAAGACCTGCTGGTATTCAACGCGCTCACGGATGTCTCTGAACGGCGAATAGATGTGGAAACGGTTCCCCTTCACGAAGAAGGGCACGAAGAACGGGATGCCCTGTATGTGGTCCCAGTGGGTGTGGGTAAGCAGGATATTCGCGATTCCCTGCCCGCGGCCGAAATCCCCCTTCATCAGTTCCGCCGAAAGATGACGGATGCCCGTGCCGCAGTCGATGATGAAGATGTCGTCATCGTCGGTGCGCACCTCCAGACAGGTGGTGTTTCCGCCGTAGGTGCCGCGAACGGAATACGGGAGCGAATCGATGAAGCGTTCGATGGATTCCTCCGAGGATATGTCCGCCGGCGACGCCTGCAGGAGCGCCTTCCTGAGCTTCTCACGCATCACCGCGTCGGTGGGTGGCGTCGGGATCGAGCCCCGTACTCCCCAGAACCGTATTTTCATATACCAGCCTCGTTTGTTCCGTTCGCGCCGCTCCCGCGGAGGGGCCCGCCTGTCACGACGAATCCTGTCGTGGTCGTACCCTTATCGGGCCGATTACGCAAATCCTTTTTCCCCGTATGAACAAAAAATGGACCGTTTGTATCATGAATTTACCAAAAAACTATTGACACCACGGGCCCACCATCTATTTTCATTCCGGTCTGGCGGAAAGGCCCGGCATTCGACGCTCACTCACTCCGTCACACCACCGATCACCGGTTAACCGCTCTCAATACCGTTTATTCCTCATAATTACGACACACAGGGGTATTAACATGCAATTCTCCGGGAGAATTCTCAAGGTGAAGCCTTCGGCGACGCTCGCCATAACCGCGCTCGCGAATTCACTCAAGGCGAAGGGTATAGACGTAATCGGTTTCGGATCGGGAGAGCCCGACTTCGACACCCCCGCCCACATCAAGAACGCCGCCATCAAGGCCATCGACGCGGGGAAGACCAAGTACACGCCCGCCGGCGGCATCCCGGAGCTCAAAAAGGCGATCGTCGAGAAATTCAGGCGCGACAACGGTCTCGGGTACGACGCCGCGCAGGTGACGGTAAACTGCGGCGGAAAGCATTCTTTTTACAACCTGATGCAGGTTCTCCTTAACGACGGCGACGAGGTGATCGTGCCGGCCCCCTACTGGGTCTCCTACCCGCCCATCGTGGAGCTCGCCGGCGGCGTTCCGGTGATTCTGCAGACAGGCGAAGGGAACGGGTTCAAGATGGCCCCCGCCGATCTCGAAAAAGCGCTCTCAAAAAAAACCCGCGCGGTCATACTCAACTCCCCGTCCAACCCGACCGGGGCGACCTACTCCCGTGACGAGCTCGTCAGGCTTGCCGCGGTGCTTGAAAAACGCGATATCGCCATCATCTCGGACGACATCTACGAGTCCATCGTCTATGACGGGAGGACCTTCACCAACACCGCGAACCTTTCGGACGAGCTCTTCAAAAAGACCATCGTACTCAACGGCGTCTCGAAGGCCTATTCCATGACCGGCTGGCGCATCGGCTACATGGCCGGCGACGCCGAGGTCATCAAGAAGGTCGAGATTCTGCAGAGTCAGTCCACCTCCAACCCCACATCCATCTCGCAGTGGGCCTCCGTCGACGCGCTCATCGGCGACCAGTCGGTCATCACCGCGATGGTTGAGGCCTTCGACCGCAGGCGCAGGCTCATCGTCGACGGGCTCAACTCGGCACCCGGCATTTCCTGCCTCATGCCCGAGGGGGCGTTCTACGCGTTCCCCAACATCAGGGGCGTCGAGAAGCTGAAGGGATGGAAGGCGGTGAAGGATAAATACGAAGGCCCGTCGATTTCGAGCGCGCTGACCTCGTACCTGCTCGAAGTCGCCCAGGTGGCGGTGGTGCCGGGCGTGGAGTTCGGCAACGACGACAACATCCGCCTCTCCTTCGCCACCTCGGACGAGAACATACGGAAGGGCGTCGAGCGGATAAAGGCGGCGCTGGAAAAGCTGGCGTGAGAACCTCATGATACAAAAAAGCAGGCGACGATCATCATCGTCGCCTGCTTTTTAAATCGTCACCTGTTTTGAATTCCTTCTCGTTATACCGTCAATCCCCCGTTTCGCCGACGTACATGGCGTCGATTTCGGCGGCGTACTTCTTCTCGATCACGCGGCGCTTCACCTTCTGCGTGGGCGTGAGCTCCCCGGTCACCTGCGTCCATTCGGCCTTGATGAGCGTGAACTTGCGGATCTGCTCGACGCGCGCGAACTGCGCCGTGTTCTCGTCGATTTCCTTCCGGAAGAGCTCGAGCACCTTCGCGTTTGTAAGAAGGTCCGTCACCGCGCCGTAGGCGATACCCTGCTGTTTGGCCCACGCCTCGAGCTCGGGGAAGGCCGGAACCACGAGCGCCGACAGGAACTTGCGCCGGTCGCCGATGACGGCGATCTGCTCCACGTAGCGGCTGTTCTTCACGCTGTTCTCGATGTTCTGCGGTGAGATGTTCTTTCCGCCCGCGGTCACGATGATGTCCTTTATGCGGCCGGTGATCTTAAGGCAGCCGTCCTCGTCGATCATGGCGATGTCGCCGGTGCGGAAGAAGCCGTCGTCGGTGAAGACCTCTTTCGTCGCCGCCTCGTTCTTGTAATAACCGGCCATAACCTGCGGGCCACGGATGAGGAGCTCGCCGTCGTCGGCGATCTTCGTTTCGGTCCCGCGGATGGCGTGGCCCACCGTTCCCGGCTTGATGAACCAGGGCCGGTTGAAATGCGTTACCGGCGAGGTCTCGGTGAGACCGAAACCCTCGAGTATCTTCATGCCCATACCGATGAAGAACTCGGCGTCGCCGACTGAAAGCGGAGCCCCGCCCGAGATGGCGTACTTCAGGCGGTCCATGCCGAGGGCGGCCTTCAGCTTGGAGAAGACGAGCTTGTTCGCGATCTTGTACTTAATGCTTCGTACCGGTAGATCGCGGCACACGCGGTTGAGGTTTTTGGCCGCCTGCGCCGCGGCGAAGGCGAATATCTTCTGCTTCGCGGGAGGCGCGGACGCCAGCTTGCCCAGAATACCGGCGTGTATCTTTTCATAAATACGCGGCACGCAGATTATGACGGTCGGCCGCACCAGGGTGAAATCCTCGAGGATGGTGCTGATGTCCCGCGCGAACGCGGTCTTGGCTCCGCAATAAACGGCCCCGTGAAAACCCGCCGTCCGCTCGAGCGAATGCGAAAGCGGCAGAAACGAGAGGAAGAGGAAGTCTTCGGTGAGAAGCGGCTTACCCGTTTTACGGTCCCTCATTTCGTACAGGGTGTTGTCGACGTTCGAGTAGAAATTGTTATGGGTGAGCATGACGCCCTTGGGATTTCCCGTGGTGCCCGAGGTATAGATGAGCGTGGCCAGATCGTTCGGCTGTATCGCATTGAGGCGCTGATCGAAGGTCGCCTCGTCGGCTTTGCCCTTTCCGGCCTCGAGCGCGTCTTTGAGACTGACGACCCCGTCTATTTTCACGACGGGCTCGTCAAAAGCGATGATCCCGGTGATGAGCGGAAGCCTGTCCCTTACCTGCAGCACCTTGTCGAGATGGTCCTTGGTGCCGGCCATGCACAGTTTCGAATCGGAATTTTCCAGGATGTACTCCGCCTCCTGGGCCGAGTTGGTTCCATATATGGGAACGTCCACGGCGCCGATCGAATGGATGGCGAGCGCCGCCAGGTGCCACTCGTACCTGTTCGGCGAGAAGATGCCGACCTTGTCGCCCTTCTGTATGCCGCGCGACAGCAGGTAATAGGCGAGATTGTGCACCATTTCGTTCATCTCGGTCCACGAGATGTCGTTGAACTTTCCGTCCATGTAATACGCGGCATATGCCTTTCCGGCGAGACGCTGCGCGTTGTTCTGAAATACCGCGGCGATGGAGATCTCGGGGTATTTTTTCATCAAAAAACCTCCCACATGTTTAGGTATACTCGTTTCTGATTCAATCGCGCGTCCGACCCTCCCGGCGAGCCCGACGCGCGCTGTTCATTCAAAATCCTTCACGGCCCGAGAAAGCCCTCACGAACACACGGCGTGAGGCAATTTTATCCGGGTGGTGCGGGGACGGCGGAGTGCATGCGTTGAACCTCATGCGCCATCCGGCCTGGGACGCGGAATCGGAACCCCACCGCGACACCCGGCACGAGGCCGGAAGAAAACCGGCATTTGTGATTGCGATATCAATGCCAATTTACAGTATCATCCATTACTGTATTGAATAGCATTTATGTTATATAATCATATTACATAATCAGAATCCCCGGCAAGCACTTTTCCCGACGGTTTTATTTTTTTCGCCGGAAGTTCGCCAGTGGCGCGGCGGAAGGCACTGAAGCGGCGGTTTGACATGCCGAAATTCATTCTTGACCCCGGCCGCGTTGTAGCGTAGGAAGAATGGCGCCGGGATGAATCCATGAAAATCGTCTATTACACATCGGGAGTGACGGGATCGGGACGTGTGGTAACCGGCATCGCGATCGGCAACGCGTTGACTCGAAAAGGTATGCAACAGGAATTTACAATCCTTTCCAGTTCACCGTTCGCAACGCTGGCTGAAGATTTCCATCACCAGGAAATTCCCATCGAGGATGACAATGCCTTATCCGCACTAAATTATCAATCTTCCACACTATTTCATAGCCTTAACGCTCTCGGAACGGAGGTCTTGATCGTCGACCTTCTATGGTTCCCCCTCCATCATTTCATCCGGGAACTTACGTGTAAAAAAATATTGATATGCAGACAGGTGGACGATCGGTTCTTTTCACTCCCTCTCCACGGAGGTTCGCTTGACTTCGACCGCTCACGGTTCGACCTAGTACTCGCAACGGAACCATTCGACAGCATCGTACCTATGGAACGGATAAACCCGATAATAATCCGCAACAGGAATGAAATTCTGCCGCGACCTGAGGCACTGAAGCGGCTCGCCCTGGACGAGACCCGCCCGAACTGTCTCTTTGCGTTCAACGGGCATCCTGATGATTTCAATCGAGTTAAAAAAAAATATTCATATCTCGAAGACGTTTACCGCATGGTATACTCCACTAATTACCATGGTGGGCTCTTCCCCGCCGCCGATTATTTCAATGCATTCGATTTTATGGTGTGCGGCGCTGGCTATAATCAGTTCTGGGAGGCAATATTTTTCGACAAGGAGGCGGTATTCGAACCAACGGAAACCGTCTTCGAAGACCAAGAACGCCGCGTCCGCGAGTGTCAGGAGCACTACTTCGACGAGAACGGGGCGGACCAGCTGGTGGAATTGATTCTTAAATTATAGCGATCATGCTTCCCGCCCGGCTCGCTCCATTATTCAGGTAGAACACCGAAACCTTCACCTCTCGCGGCCTCGCGAAGCCGCGCGTCAAGACACACGAAATCATACCCCGGGGAGCGCCGTTCCGTCCAGACGATGGCGGCGGCGAGATGGAACGAGTCGGATGTCCCAATTCCCCGTTTTATCCTTGCGAATATTGCCATCAACCTGCATCATCCGGGCGATGAACTCGACGGCACCATCGAACTGGAAACCCGCACCCGTTACAGGACGCCTCTCTCACATCGACGCCCTGCGCGGTATCGCCGTCATTCTTATGATCCAGCAGCACATGCTCGCCTGGCTGTGGAACGCCCCGAGACTCACTTTCCCCGACCTCGTGCGCGCCTATCCGATGTCCATGGGCATGAACCTCCTCGGCAACCTGGCGGCCCCGCTCTTCATCACGCTGGCGGGCACGGGCGCGGGCCTCTTCCTCGACCGGCCCGGGGCGCGCGGCCGGACGCTCGTTATGCGCGGCGCGTGTATCATTCTCCTCGGGCTCGCGCTCAACCTCCTCGCGCCGTACTGGTTCAATCCCGGAACCTGGTACGTTCTGCACCTTATCGGTTTGTGTCTCATGATCTCACCCGCGCTCGTGCGCTCACCCTCGTTATTGCTCGGAGCGCTCTGCATGGGGGCATTCGTCGCGACACCGCTTGTTCAAACCTGGCTCTCCACACCCATCTATCTCCCCGAGGTCCGGTTGAACGACACCTCGTTTCCCGGCGGCGTAGTGCGACTGGCAATGGCCGAGGGGCACTTCCCCGTACTGCCGTGGATGGCGCTCTTCATCCTGGGGATAATCGCGCACCGGATGGCAAAGCCTGAAAAACCCGCATGCGCGCTCGCGCCGGCCGCCGGACTCATCGCCGCGGGCGCGACGCTCGCCCTGCTCTACCGCCACGGCTACGCCTTCGCCACCTACGGCCCGCTGTACCGGGCCTTCGTCTTCGCGCCGTATTTCTTCCCGCCGCATCCGCCGCTCATGCTCGTGCTCGCGGGCATGGCGCTTGCGTTCATGACCGCGGCACGCCTCATCCGTCGCGAGGACGGCGGAATCATAATCCGCGTGCTCAGCCGCTTCGGGAGGGCGTCAATTACGCTTCTATTTGTGCACGCGATGCTTTTCAACACCCTGGGGCACGCGACAGGGCTGTACAGGTCATTTTCCATAACGGGCTCGTGGCTGATAATGGCCGGTTTTTTACTTGCAACGGCGGTCACGCTCGCGCCGTGGAGCCGGAGCGGATTCGACTACGGGCTCGAATGGCTGGTGCGATTGCCGGAGCGATCCCTAGTTCGAGAATGGCGGATTTCATTAAAGAGTGATTGAATCAGCGACGGGCACACCCTTTTGATTCACGCCATCCAGGGATTTTACCAGGGCAAACAAGCCATTATTTTCTTGCACTTTCCCGTTCACCTTTATATATTATTGATCGGTAGGTGTTACATATAGATATTCACCGCTCCTTCGCCACGCCTCCCGAGTTTCCGAAACACGAGGTACTTCGATGAAACGCACGGGGATTGCGGCTTTTCTGGTTATTCTGGCGCTTGCGACAGGGCTCACGCTTTTCAATCGCTGCAGTGGCGGGGAAATGGCGACGGTTACGATTTACTTCGAGCCTCGTGAAATTACTGTTAAAAACGCCCACCGGCCCTTTCTGGCTCGACTGACAGAATTATTCATCACCCGACTCCATGCGAAGGGGAACCCGTGGAGTCCATCTTACACATCAGTCACAATTACCGCGACCGGACCAGGTATGTCCTCAATTGAAGCATCAGTCCCCCCTTATACCACGAGTTATACTCTCGAAATCCCTTCAGGACCGGCGCGAATAATTACAATTACAGCATATGATGATAATGTCAGAATGGCCGGAGGATCCCATGTCACCGACCTTGCACCCAGCGAAGAACGAGCGATCACAATCAGATTGTTGCCAATCCCAATTAACCTGTACAGTTTTGATTCGAGTATTTATTGGGATTACGACACTTCCGCTGAAAAGTATATAATTTATCAATCATCCACGGAAAATGGCACATATGTAAAAGTGGCGGAAAGTGTCCCCTACCAATGGTGGGGACCAACTTCAGGGATGTACTACAAGGTCAGCATGTATTACACAGCCTATGGCGAAGGCCTGCAAAGCAATTCACACTACTTTACCTATCCTTAGGCTGGCAATGGCTGAGATTATCATACTTCATGACACCGTCGTCACAGAAGTCACCAATCAATGATAGAGAAACACCGCTCCCTGATCGGTGAATTGTCCATCATAGCAGGGAGCGCCTATGG